>CAMDRI010000027.1 GCA_945906725.1 Candidatus Kuenenia stuttgartensis
TTCAACTGCAAGTATGAACCTTTGCCAAACGCTTCGGATTGTCTCAGTGCTTGTCCCAGCGACTGAGACAAGCGCAAAACGCTCGCCGAAAGTGGTTATTGATAAGCCGCTTACGACGAGCGTTTGGGAATCAAGCGGAGAGGGGGGGATTCGAACCCCCGGTAGGATTAAAACCCTACACCGATTTAGCAAACCGGCGCATTCGGCCACTCTGCCACCTCTCCGATCCGCGTGCGGACGGGCGGAACTATACCGGCCAAAAAATGGAAAGCAACTTCGGTAAAACGGCGATCGGAGCACTTCGCTCGGCCGAGTGACGGTTCATGCTTCCGGTGATGCTCAGCAGGTGCGCGACGGGTGTCGCGGACCAAATTCGATGTACGGCCGGCCGAGCCAACGCTTGATGAGGATGATCTCGCCCGCATCGTTGCCTTCGATCGCGTGGCCGAGGAATTGCAAGGCATAGCCGACCACAAATGCGACCAGCGCCCACCAAGCTGGGTACTGCTCGTACCACACCAGAAAGTGAATCGGCAGGATGAACGTCACCGGGAGAGCGACCAAATGGATGGCCAGATTTCCGGGATGTAGATGGCGTTCACGATAGTTTTGGAGAAAGCGGCGCATCACGTTGGTCGCAGTCGAAGGAAGAAATCTTAGTCTTGGCGGATCGTAATGCCCTGACGCTCGGCTTGGAAATCTAGCCGGTGTCGCGAGACAATGCCGCGCGGTTCGACCGAAGAGATTCGCAGAGGCTTGAGGCACTACGACACCGTGAGCAATTGGCTGCATCGCTGGTGGGAAACATCTCTGGGCTTGCCGGCGGCGGAGCCGGGGCAAGTGTCGCGCTGGAGTTGGACGGCGCGACTGCCGTGGCCGTCCTGGCTACCGCCAGCGATCGGCTGGCTGCTGCTGGTTGGATTGATGTTGGTGATCGTCGAGGTCTATCGGCGCGACGGGCGGTCGCTGGGCGTGCGACAACGGACTGTCTTGATCGGATTGCGTTGTTTGGTGTTGTCGTTGGTGTTGCTGCTGTTGGCTCAAGTCAGCGTGTCGGTGGAGCGCACCGGACTGCCGTTGGTGGTGGTGTTGATCGACGACTCGGCCAGCATGGGACTACGTGATGCGTACTCGGCAGACGAGGACCGCAAGTTCGTCGCGACGCTCGCCGGATCGAATTCTGCGACGGCGACCGCCGATGCCGAGCGTTTGGAATTGGCACGGCGAATCCTGTCGCTAGACGACGGACGCTGGCTGCGCGAATTGCAACGCCGGCATAAACTCCGCGTCGAGAGATTCTCCGCGGAGGCAGTGCCGATCGGCGACGATTTGGCGGATGACGAAGCCGTGCGACGACTGATTGCGGAACTTGAGCGACTGCTGCCGACAGGCGATGTGACTCGACCCGCTGAAGCCGTGCGGCAGGTGTTGAATCAAACGCGTGGAACGCCTCCCGCAGCGATCGTGCTGCTCACGGATGGTATTGCCAGCAGCGGCGACGCTGATCGGCTGAGTGCGATCGTTCCGTTGGCTCGCGAGCGGCTAGTGCCGCTGTTTGTGATCGGCATTGGCAGCGATCAGCCGACGCGCGATGTGCAACTTGCTGAGCTGATCGTGGACGACGTCGCGTTTGCCAACGATCCGCTGATGTTTTCTGCGAAGGTCAAGTCGTTCGGCCTGGCCGGGCAGGCTGCGAAGGTGGAGTTGCGCGAGCGCGGCAAGGAACGCAGCCTCGCGCGGCGGTCGATCAAACTGCCAGCGGACGGGCAAACGGTGTCGGTCGACCTGCTGTTCACTCCGACACAGTCGGGGGATCACGAGTTTGAATTACTCGTCATCCCGCCACCTGGCGACGTGGATCGCGACAACAATCGGCTGTCGCGATCTGTCCGTGTTCGCGAAGGGAAATTGAAAATCCTGCTGGCGGACGGACTACCGCGCTGGGAATTTCGCGAGTTGAAGAATTTGCTCGAACGCGAACCGACCATCGAATTGCACACGTTGTTGCAAGAGGCGGATCTCGAATTCGCATTGCAGGACGAGACGGCAAAGCCGCTGCAAGGCCGCTTCCCGCTGACGCGCGATGCGCTGTCGGCCTACGATGTCTTGTTGCTGGGCGATCTGAATCCTGGTGCTTTCTCGCCCGGCGTGTTGGAGCATGTGCGTGAGTTCGTGCGCGAAGGGGGCGGGCTGTTGCTGGTGGCGGGATCGCAGCACATGCCGTTGGGATTTCGAGGCACGCCGCTCGAAACGCTGTTGCCGGTGGAACTCGACACCGCGAGCGTGCCGCCTCTCGACGCGGATTTGCGTGAGCCGTTTCAGCCGCGTTGGACCGAGGCGGGGCGATTGACCACTCCGTTATTTCGGCATCTGCAACTGGATGATCTGGCCACCGACGGCGGAACAGTAGATAGTGTTTCGGGCGACGTGTGGCGATCTCTGCCGGGACTGTTCTGGTTTTGCGACGCACCTCGACTGCGAGCCGGTGCGGTCGTGTTACTGGAGCATCCACTGCGGCGCGGCGAAAAGTCCGCGAAAGACGGATTGCCGATCATCGCGTTGCAACGGTTCGGGGCCGGCAAAGTGCTGTTTCACGCGACCGATGAATTGTGGCGCTGGCGTTTTCGCGAGAGCGAACGAATCTACTCGCGGTACTGGATTCAGGCATTGCGATTTCTCAGTCGGACGCAAAGCCTCGACGGAGTGCGCGGCGTAGAATTCACCGCCGACCGCCAGACGTACCAACGTGGTGACGCCGTAAAGCTGCGGCTGCAAGTGCTCGACGAACGGCAACTCCCGGCGAGCGACTCGGCGACCGTGATGCTCGAGCGAGCGGAGGAGCCGCGGCGCAGCATCGAACTTGCTCGCGTCGCCAACTCGACGAACGTCTTCACCGGCGAGCTGCGTGGTCTGAGTGTCGGTCGTTTTCACGCATGGATTTCCGATCCTTCGTTTTCCGGCTCACCACCGGCGGTTGATTTTGCGATCGAGGCTCCGGAGCGCGAGTTGTTGCGGCGGCAGCTTGATCGAGCCGATCTCGAAGCCGCCACCCGCGCAACGCATGGCCGTTACTTCGCGTTGCACGAAGCCGACCGTGTTCCGGCCGAGATCCCCGCCGGGCAACCGGTCCCGCTGTCGGCCGCGACGGTCATCCCATTGTGGACTCGCTGGGAACTCATGCTGCTCTTCGCGAGTCTCCTCACCGCTGAATGGCTATGCCGTCGTCGCTGGCGACTGGTATAAAAGGAGGGGCAAGCGGCTGAGGACTAGGGGGCAATGATTGACTCCGTGTGCTTATATTCCCTAGCCCCTCATCCCGAACCCCTAATCCCTCAAAATGAATCTTCTCGACCAACTACGTGACCTGCGCCAACAAGTCCGTCGGCTGTTGTGGCTGACCGGATTTTGTTGGGCGCTGGTGGCGTTGCTGAGCGGGGCGTTGCTGATTGGTTTCGGCGATTGGCTGTTGCACTTTGACGATCGCGGATTGCGATCCGGTTTGCTGGCGGCATTGTTGGTCACGGTCGGATGGTTGGCGTGGCGACGATTGATTGCTCCGCTGCGTCGGCCGTTGTCGAACTTGGAACTGTCCAGTCATCTCGAATCGCACTTTCCGAAACTGCGCAGCCGCTTGGCGACTGCGGTTGAGTTTTTGGAACACGAGGTCAGTCCGAGCGTCGGCTCGCCGGAGTTGCAGCGGCGGTTGATCGACCAGACGGCGATAGAAGTGCGCTCGCTGAATTTCGGCGAAGTGCTCGACCGGCGTGAGACGCGGCGGGCGGTGTTGTCGGCGGTGGCATTGTTTGGCATTGGGTTGCTGTTGTTCGTGTCAAATTCGGCGGCTGCATCGACGGCGATGAGGCGGTTGTGGTGGCCTCTGGCGGATCATCCGTGGCCGAAGCGGGTCGAGTTGCAGTTGGTGCGCGGCGATCTCACACCCGTGACAGGGTCGCCGGACAAGCCGTTACGGAACGTGCAAGGACAGCCGCTCGATTTGTTTGTGGTGAACGCTCGTGGTGCATTGCCGCAGTCGGTGCTGGTCGAGTTTCGTCAGCGCGGCCGACTGCCGCAGTCGGAGCCGTTGCGAACAGCGACTCTACGTGATGCGTCAGGCATGTCGCGCGAGGTCGCGGCGATTCGATTGCCGATCGACGAAGGGGCGGTCGAGTTTCGAGCCGTTGGCGGCGACGATCACGAGATGCCGTGGCACGAACTCCGGATCGTACCTCCTCCCAAACTGGAGTCGTTTCGCGTCGAGATCAACCCGCCGAGCTACACGGGGGAAGCGTCCACGACGCTGTTGGAAGGAGCGACTCAATTTCGTGCGACAGTTGGTTCGCGAGTGAAAGTCAGCGCGAAGACGAATCGGCCGGTGACTAGCGCCGTAGCGGATGCTGCCAGCATCCGCACGGACGTTGGCCACGAGATTTCGATCGCGCCGAAGGGACGCGATCTGGTCTGGCGGTTCGAGGTGCGGAGTTCCGGATCGGTGACTCAGCAACTCGCGCTGACGGATCGGGACGCGTTTGAGAATCTGTCGGCGTTGCGATTGGAAGTCGTCGGCATCGTCGATCCGCCGCCCGTCGTGACTCTGGAACAGCCCGCGACCGATCAGCTCGTGACGGCGAACGCCACCGTGCGTCTCGCGGCGACCGCGCGAGACGAGCGGCGGCTTCGCGATGTGGCATTGGAGCACACTGTAGGGTGGGACAAGCTCGCTTCGAGCGCCGACCCACCAACCGCGCTCCCGGTGGGCCGGCGCGGCGAAACGCCACTGGTCCCACCCTACGAGTCGCCACAAAGTTCTGCGGACTGGCACGTTGAAAACGTGCCCCACGAGGACGGGGCGCGCGAGGCGGTCGTGCGGCTGGCTTGGCTGTTAAGCAAGCTCGATCCGAAGGTCGGTGATCGGATCGCTCTGCGAGTCGCCGCGTCGGATCACTGCGATGTCGGTGAGCCGCGTTTCGGTCGCAGCGTGACGCGGACACTGACGGTCGTCTCGCCGGAAGAAAAGCTGTCGGAGATCGCGCATCGCCTCGATCTGCTGCTGCATGAATTAGAATCGCTCGCCACGAAACAGTCGCAGACGAACGATCAAACGGACTTGCTCCGCGTTCAAGCGGAGAAGGCGAGCGAATTCCGTCCGCAGGATCGCGACTCGCTCAAACGGGTCGAATTGGATCAACGGCAGATTGGTTCGCGGCTGACTGGCCGAGGCGACGGTGTCATCGCGCGCGCTCACGAATTGCTATTGCAACTCGAAGACAACCAGTTGAACGATTCGGTGACGCGTGAACGCTTGACTGACATTGCGACGGCAATCGAAGGGTTGGACCGTCAGACGCTGCCGACGTTGGAGAGCTTGTTGGGGCGTGTCGTGAAGGAAAGCGGCGGAACTACGCCGCTCGCCGGCATTGCGGGATTGTTCCCGGAGATTGCCACGCGTCAGGGAGACGTACTGAAGACGTTGAATGATTTGATCCACGATTTGACGCAGTGGCGCGATCGGCGCGACTTGGCCCGCGAAGTTGGCGAACTCGCGAAGACGCAAGAGGCACTCAATCAAGACACGTCGGAACTGGCACCGCAGACGCTGGGAAAATCGGCGTCGCAGTTGCCGAGTCAGCAGCAGGCCGACGTCGCGAAGCTCGCGGACCGGCAGTCGCGGCAGGCTGAGCGCATCGAACAACTGCGACAACGCCTCACGCAGTCGTCGCGTGAAGGTCGGGAGGGCGAGGCTCCCGCCGAGCTGAAACGCGATGTGTCCGACAACGGCTCAGCGGGAGCCTCGCCCTCCCAGGATGCTACCGCACACGAGGTGGCGAACGAACTCGATCAGCGTACTCTGGCGGCGAAGGCGCGCGAGGCGGCGCGAGAAGTCGCCGAGAACAATCTCGGACAGGCGGGCCGCACGCAGCAGCAACTCGCCGAGGAATTGCAGGCCCTCGCCGACAAGCTCGCGCAAACTTCAACGTCGAACACCGATGCAGCTGTTCGCGAGTTGCAGGAACTGGAAGGACAACTCGATTCGTTGACTCAGCAGCAGCGGAAGTTGCTCAATGAAACTCGCGCGGCGGCGGAGAAGGCCGACTCACTAACGCCGGACGAAGTTGCCGAGCTCGCCAAGGCTTTGCACGAACGACAAGCCGAAACGAAAAAGTCGGCGGAGGAATTGGCCGCGAAGTTGAAAGCGACTCGCGCCAACGAATCGCGTGAGGCACTGCGTCGCGCAAGCCGGCACATGCAGCAGGCGGCATCGCTATTGGCCGACAAGCAACTCGCTCGCGGAGTGGAAGAAGAGCAAACGGCGCTCGACGATTTGGAACAGGCGGGGCGCGATCTTGCGGCCGCTCGCAAAGCCGCGCAGCAGGAGCAACTCGCAGAGAAGACGAACGCACTCGCCGAGGCGGTGCGTGAATTGGCGGCTCGGCAAAAGACGGTCGTGGACGAAACGCAGCGGCTGTCGGCAGAGCAACAGAAATTGGGCAAATGGACTCGGCCATTGTCGAAGGCCGCGCTGAATCTCGGCGAGGCGGAGCAGGAACTCGCCGCCGCGACGGACGAGTTGTCGAAATCGCTGTCCGAAATCGAAGCGGTGCGGCTGACGCTCGACCGCGCGACAAACGATCTCGCTGCCGCTGCGTCGCGACTTCGAGAGAAGCAACTCGACGAAGAGACCACCCGCCGCGAACAGTCCGCGCTCCGCGCGTTGCAATCGCTGGCGGACGCGATCGCTCCGTCTCCCGATCCGGCGTCGAACGACGAAACCGCTCAACAGCCGCCGGATGGTCAGGAGAAAAACGCGCAGCCGGAAGAGCCGGTGCCGCCCGTCGCACAATTGAAACTGTTGCGCGACTTGCAAGTCGATGTCGGAGACTGCACCCGATCGGCCGACGCTCGTGCACAGAAAACTTCGCCGAGTGACGACGAGTCAAAGCGTCGCATGTCAGAACTGCGTCAGATCGCCGACGACCAGCAATCCGTGCGTGACGCGATGTCCCGTCTGTTGGAGCAAGTTCCGGCTGCGGAGCCGACGGAAGATCCGCCCCCGGCAACTTCCGAGGAAACTGCACCGCGTAAGGCGGCGTTGTCGGCGATGCAACAATCGTTCGACAAACTCCGAGCGGCGGAGACTGGCAAGCCGACACAGGCGGCGCAGCAGTCAGCGATCGAATCGCTCGACGCGCTGTTGAAACGCTGGCAACAGCGAGCGACTCAGCAGCAGTCGATTGCACGCTCCGGCCAGCCGAGACCGATGTCGGACAAGACTCCGAACGAGAACTCGTCGACGACCGACGGCACCGGTGGAAAACCGACGGGGCGGGATTCCGTTCAGGCTCGCAATTCGTCTGACCGCGAGCAGACCGGCAGTGACGCCCTCGCCGAACTCCGCCGCCAACGCCAACTGCGCGAAGCGGTCTGGGGACACTTGCCTCCTGCACTCCGAGAAAAAATGCTCAACCTGCCGCACGACAAAACGCTGCCGAAATACTCCGAGCACATCCGCCGCTACTACGAATCGCTGGCCGAGCAGGAATGACGTACGTCAGCCTTCAGCTGACCCGATGGCACACCAGCGACGTTGATGGAGAGGAGTTCGTATCCGCATCTTTCGCCCTCCATTTTCCGCCAGCCCCCGGCCACTTTCGAAAGAGCTGGCGAAAGATCGACTTCCGCATTGAACGGCTGACCGGCGCCGCTGCGTACCACCACGCACGGAGCATCGGTAACATTCCCGCTTCGTTGACCGCGTCCGCGGAGTTTCGTCACCCCCAGATTCGAGTTGTCTGCCGATGCTGTTTGGACATCCTTGGGAACTGTGGTTCTCGCTGGCCGTTGTGGGCGTGTTAGTTTATGGCCTGGCGCGCAACTTCGCGGCCGACATGATCACGATGGGGTGCCTGGCGTTGATCCTGGCAGTCAGTCCGTTCTCGGCCGGAAAGCTGCTGCCTTCGGTCGATCAAGCCGTCGCGGGGTTCGGAAACTCCGCGCTGCTGACCGTGGCGGTGTTGTTCGTGGTCGTCGCGGGATTGGTGCAGACCGGTGCGATGGCGATGGTCACAAAGCCCATCATCGGACAACCGCAGACCGTGGTGGCGGCTCAGACTCGGCTGTTGTTTCCGGTGATGGGGTTGAGCGCGTTTCTGAACAACACTCCGTGCGTGGCGATGTTCATGCCGGTGGTTGATGACCTTTGCAAGAAAAGCAAAATCAGCCCGTCGAAACTGTTTTTGCCGCTGAGCTACGCGTCGGTGTTCGGTGGCTGTTGCTCGCAGATCGGCACTAGCACGAACATCGTAATTGCCGGGTTGATCGTGAAGGCGATTGACGATGGCAGGCTGCCCAAAGCATTTCCTCAGTTGGAGATGTTCGACATCACTTGGATCGGCCTGCCGGCGGCGGTGATTGGCTTGGTGTTCGTGATCGCTACGAGCAAGTGGTTGCTGCCCGATCGCAAGCCCGCGATCAGCCTGAGCGACGATCCTCGGCAGTACACGGTCGAGATGATTGTGCAACCCGGCGGCCCGATGATCGGACAGACGATCGAACAGGCGGGACTGCGTCATTTGTCCGGGCTGTTTCTGGCGGAGATCGAACGAGGCGAGAACATCTTGCCGGCCGTCGGTCCGACCGAACGGCTCCAAGAAAATGACCGACTGATATTCGTTGGCATCGTCGAGTCGGTCGTTGACTTGCAGAAGATCCGCGGTTTGCAGCCGGCGACGAATCAAGTCTTCAAGCTCAACGATCCGCGCACGCAACGGTGCTTGCTGGAGGCGGTGGTTTCGGATCGTTGCCCAATCGTCGGCAAGACGATTCGTGACGGGCAGTTTCGCAGCCGTTACGACGCGGCCGTGCTGGCAGTGGCTCGTAGCGGCGAGCGAATCAACGCGAAGATCGGTGACATCGTCCTGCGATCTGGCGACACGTTGCTGCTGGAGGCGCATCAATCCTTTGAGACCCGGATGCGAAATCGCAGTGACTTTTTTCTGGTCAGCAGCGTGCAAAACTCCGCGCCGCTGCGGCACGAGAAGGCTTGGATTGCGGTTCTGATTCTGCTGGTGATGGTCCTCGTGAATCTCGCTAAATGGTTCGACATCCTGACTGCGGCGACGCTGGCGGGCGGACTGATGATCCTGACGAAGTGCTGCACCGCGCGCGAGGCTCGCGAGAGCATGGAAATGGGTGTGCTCATCAGCATCGGCGCTTCGTTCGGCATCGGACGGGCGTTGGAAATGTCTGGAGCCGCGCAACTGCTGGCGGACAACCTGACCGGAGCTGCTCAGGCTTTTGGGGGCGGGCCGTGGGCGGTGCTGGCAGCGGTGTACCTCGCGACGATGATTCTGACGGAGCTCATCACGAACAACGCGGCAGCAGTGCTTGTGTTCCCGATCGCACTCGCGGCGGCTGACAAACTCCGCGTGAACCCTATGCCGTTCATCATATCGATCATGGTCGCCGCCTCGGCCGGCTACGCGACACCGACTGGATATCAGTGTAACCTGATGGTCATGGGACCGGGAGGCTATCGCTTCAGCGACTACCTGCGGATTGGCATTCCGCTTGACCTGCTGTACATGCTCGTGACCGTCGCACTGGCCCCGCTGGTCTGGCGGTTCTAAGCTGGTCCCAAGAGAACGTCTTCGAGGTGATCGAGAAGGGCTATCCATGATCGGTGCGTTGCTGTGCATGCTGTTGGCCGCTGACGAACCGGCTCGAATTGCGCCGCCAACGGCCGAGCAATTGCGGTTCTTCGAGACCCGCGTCCGCCCCCTGCTCGTCGAGCATTGCCAAAAATGCCACGGTTCGAAGAAGCAGTGGGCCGGGTTACGATTGGACTCACGCGAGGCGCTGCTGCGAGGCGGAGATTCCGGCGCTGCGATCGTCCCCGGCGAACCGGCCAAGAGTTTGCTAATCCGCGCGGTGCGGCACGAAGACGAGAAGCTCAAGATGCCGGAAGACGGCAAGCTCAGCGATCGGCAGATCGCCGATCTCGTCCGCTGGGTCGAGATCGGTGCGCCCTTTCCGGACGCTTCGAAGACCGGTGCGCGGAGCCGCGATCCGAAGCACTGGGCGTTTCAACCGCCGACGGTTCCCGCGATCCCTGCGGTCAAAAATGGGGACTGGTCTCAGACCAACTTGGACAAGTTCGTCTTGGCGAAACTCGAAGCGGTCGGGCTTTCGCCTGCGGAAAAAGCCGACAAGCGAACGCTGATCCGCCGCGCGACCTTCGATTTGATCGGACTGCCGCCGACTTCGGCCGAAATCGACGCGTTCCTCGCGGACGATCGCAGCGATGCGTTCGCCCAAGTCGTCGATCGGTTACTGGCTTCGCCCGCCTACGGCGAACGGTGGGGGCGGCATTGGCTGGATGTCGCGCGATACGCGGACTCCAACGGGCTGGACGAGAACATCGCGCACGGCAATGCGTGGCGGTATCGCGATCACGTCGTCGCGGCGTTCAATCGCGATCAGCCGATCGACCGTTTCATCGTCGAGCAACTCGCCGGCGATTTGTTGCCAGCGGCCGATGAAGCTCAGCGGCACGCGCAGTTGATCGCAACCGGGTTCCTGTCGATCGGCCCGAAGGTCTTGGCCGAAGTCGATCCCTCCAAAATGCAGATGGACATTGTCGACGAGCAACTCGACAGCATCGGACGAGTGTTCCTGGGGCTGACGCTGGGCTGTGCTCGCTGTCACGACCACAAGTTCGATCCGATCGAGACCGCCGATTACTACGGTCTGGCGGGAATTCTCAAAAGCACTCGAACGATGGACACCTATACGAAGGTCGCGAAGTGGCATGAGAACGAATTGCCGTCGGCGACGCTCACCGCCATGCGTGCCGAGTACGAAGCACAGCTCGCAACGAAGAAAAAGATCGTCGAGGAGTTTGTCGCTCAAGCCGACAAACAGGTTCGCGAGAAACTCGCCGCCGATGGCAACGTGAAGCCGCCGGACAAATTAGAGACGCTGTACCCCGACGCGACGAAGGCCGAACTGACGAAGCTTCGCGAAGCGCTGACGACTCTCGAAAAGAATCCCCCGAACTATCCCGCTGCGATGGGAGTCGCCGAGGACAAGATCATCGACCTGGCGATTCATGTGCGCGGCAACCCGCTCAAGCTGGGTGATGTCGTCCCACGCCGCACTCCGCTCGTCGTGGGTGGGCCGCAACCGCCACAGTTCGGGCCGACCGAAAGCGGCCGCCGGCAACTCGCCGAATGGCTGATCGATCCGCAACACCCGCTCACCGCGAGAGTCCTCGTCAATCGCGTCTGGCGTTGGCATTTTGGACGTGGGCTTGTTCGCACGACGGAGAACTTCGGATTGCTCGGAGAAGCACCGTCGCATCCAGAATTGCTCGACTGGCTGGCTCGACGATTCGTGGCCGATGGCTGGTCGCTCAAATCGCTGCATCGTTTGATTCTGAATTCCGGCACCTACCAGCAGAGCAGTTCGCCATCCGCTGAGGTCGCCGCTCGCGATCCAGAGAACCGGTTGTTCGGTCGATTCAACGTGCGGCGACTGGAAGCGGAGGAAGCTCGAGACTCGCTGCTCGCGGTCAGTGGCCAGTTGGACGCGACATTCGGTGGCACGCTACTGAAGGTCAAGAATCGCGACTACCTGTTCGATCACACGTCGATCGACAAGACCGACTACACCAGCAGCCGCCGATCGTTGTACCTGCCGGTAATCCGCAACAACATTTTTGATTTGTTTCAGTTGTTGGACTTCCCCGATCCGGCCGTCCCCAGTGGCGACCGAGCAATGACCACCGTCGCGCCGCAAGCGCTCATGATGCTCAACAGCGATTTCGTGATGCAGTCGGCCGATGGACTCGCCGCGCGACTGCTCGGCGAACCGGGTGACGACGACCAACGTCTCTCGCGAATGCACGTCCTGGCCTACGGCCGCGAAACTTCCGCTGAAGAACGGCAGAAGCATCTGGCCTTTCTCATCAAAGTCGAACAGTCTGCCGTCGCGTCGGAACCAGATCCCGACAAGCGACGTCGCCAAGCTTGGAGCGTCCTGTGTCACGTGATCCTCGCGGCCAATGAGTTCATTTACGTCCGCTGACTCTTTCGTCCCGCCCCGTCTAGGCTTGCCACGGCGGGGGGGGGGGGTTCTGGAAAGTAAGCATGTTTCACCACCGTATTTCCCGCCGACGCGCATTGAAACGATCCGCAGCCGGATTCGGTTCGCTGGCTTTGGCGTCGCTGTTGTCGGAGACGACTTCCGCGTCAGATGGCGTCGACCCGCTGGCGGTTCGGCCGCCGCATCATGTGGCGAGCGCGAAGCGGATCATCTTCTTGTTCATGAGTGGCGGACCTTCGCAGGTTGACACATTCGATCCGAAGCCACTGCTAGATCGAGACGATGGCAAGCCGTTGCCGTTTGACAAACCGCGCGTCCAATTCAACAGTACCGGCAATCTGCTCAAGTCGCCGTGGCGATTTCGGCAGCACGGTGACAGCGGCCTGTGGGTCAGCGAACTCTTTCCGCACTTGGCCCAGCGAGTCGATGACCTATGCATGATTCATTCGATGCACGGCACGAACGCGGCTCATGGCGGAGCGGTGATGAAGGTGCACACCGGCAGCGACAATTTCATTCGTCCCAGCATCGGTTCGTGGGTCAGCTACGGACTCGGCACAGAGAACGGCAATCTCCCCGCCTTCGTGACGATCTGTCCGACGCTCGCCTTTGGCGGGATCAACAACTGGAGTTCCGCGTTTCTGCCGGCCGTCTATCAGGGGACGGCGTTCGGCGACGCCAGTGTCCCGTCCGAACGGGCCAAGGTGAGATACATCCGCAACTCGCGTTTGTCGCGCGAAGTCCAGCAACTGCAGCTTGAACGATTGGGCCAACTCAACCGTGAGCACCAGTTGCAGACCGGTCCCGAAGCGTCGTTGGAAGCTCGGATCAATTCGTTCGAACTCGCGTTCCGCATGCAGTCCGAGTTGCCGAAGGTCGAAGACTTGTCCGGCGAATCGAAGGCGACTCAGCAGTTGTACGGACTCGACGACCCCGTGACGGCGAACTTTGGCCGCATGTGTCTGATGGCTCGCCGCTTCGCCGAGTCGGGTGTGCGATTCATTCAGGTCACGCACAACGACAATAAGGTTCAATGGGACCAACACGCCGATCTCAAGAATGGACACGAGAAGAACGCTCGCGAAGTCGATCTGCCGATCGCAGGCCTGTTGGCGGATCTCAAGGCGCGCGGGATGCTCGACGACACGCTGATCTGGTGGGGGGGCGAATTCGGCCGGACTCCGACGGCAGAGGGAGGCAACAACGGCCGCGATCACAACCCGGACGGCTTCACGATGTGGCTGGCTGGCGGCGGCGTGAAAGGTGGCTTCCGCTACGGCAGCTCAGACGATTACGGCTACTACGCCGCAGAGAACAAGGTCCACATTCACGACCTGCACGCGACGATGCTGCATCTGCTCGGCCTGGATCACGAACGCCTGACGTACCGCTACGCCGGCCGCGATTTCCGGCTGACCGATGTCGAGGGCAATGTCGTCGATGACTTGTTCGCATGAGCTTGGGACTTCTGTCGGAAAACCATTGCTGATGATCCTCAATGCGTATGCGATCTTGAGCGGATTCGTGGTGCTGCTTCGTGGCATCGCGGCGGTGCTGGTCATCGGTTTGGCGTATCATGTGCTGCGGAATCGGCGACGCGCCGAGTTTTCTCCAAGTGAGCGAACGGAATCAGAGAATCGCTTCTATCTGCTGTCGCTGTTGTCGACTTGGTTGTTAGGTTTGAGTTTGATTTCCTGGCCGCTGCTGTACCTGCTGCTGCAAAGCTACGTCCCCCATTGGCCCGGAGTGATGTGCATCTACGGTGTGACTCAAATCGGGGCTGGAAGTCGGGGAGCCAGCCGTTTCCTTCCGGATTTGATTGCCGCCTTGCAATGTCTCAAACCGGCCACTGTTTTTGTGAGTGGTGTGTGGTGGTTGCTGTATCGCATCCAGCGAAGTACGCAGACTGGACCGCTGGTGGGACGAATTCTGCGAGTGCAATTGGGATTTGGAGTGTTGGCTCTGACTGACGCGGTGATTGAAGGGGTCTACTTGGTGATCCCCAAAAAAGAAGAGTTTCTATCCACAGGCTGTTGCACGTCGGGTGTCAGCGACCTGTCAGGTCGCTCAACCGCCTGGCTTGCCACGCTGTCCGATGGACTTGGTCCGACGTGGTTGTCAGTGGTGTTTTACCTCGTCAACCTCGGGTTGGTGCTGGGGCTGTGGTATTTCCGTGGTTGTTGCCGACGACGCGAAAATACTCCGGGGATGAGCCTCGTGTTGCTGGGCGCGGTTCTGGCTGCACCGGTGACCGCGGCCTACCTGATTGAGATCGCTGCGCCGGCCGTGTTGCGATTGCCGTATCATCACTGCCTCTACGACTTGATCCCGCGAGCACCAGACATGGTCTTTGCAATTGTGTTGTTTGTGATGGGGACTTGTTGCGTCGGTTGGGCGAGCGCGGTTCGATGGCTGGCGGATTTTCCGGAAACCAAGAACCGGGCGCGGCCAGAGCAGGACTGGTTGCTGTCCGCATGTGTGAGTTGTTACGTCGGTGCGATCGTGATGACTTTTTTGGAAGTGTATTTGGTATGAACTTGCAACGAAGTCGTTGGGTCGTCCGAGGCATCGGACTGTTGATCGTGATCGGTCTGCCGATTGTGGGGACTTGGCTGCGTCGGCAATCGGATGAAGGATGCGCTCTGGACGGAATCCGCATCGACCCTGTGTTCGCGGTTCGGATCATCGATGCCCGCAATGTGGAGTCTCGGTTTTGCTGTCTGCAATGTGCCGTTTGGTGGGTCCAGCGACGAGGAGAAAAACCAAGACAAGTGTTTGTGACCGATGAAGCGAGCGGTCGCTGGCTCGAAGCGGAGTCCGCCTATTTTGTTCGCAGCGGAGTGATCACCAATGCCACGACAGGAAATCGTGTGCATGCTTTCCTGAACCGGTCGGATGCCGAGCGTCATGCGTCCGTTTCTCGCGGCACGATTTTGTCGGACCTCTCACGGCCGTTCGAAAACATTGCACGCGACGACCCGGCGAATTGACTTCTCTCCGGGAAAGCCAGAGTATTCTCGCGGATCATCGAAGAGGGCACTCGACCTTCTATTTCGATCGTTCCCAAGCTGGAGAGCACGAACGTCATGATGCCGCAAGCTGCTTTTGCCCGACGATCGTCTCCATTCGGTTTCATCGTTTTCGCGTTGCTGTTGGGGCTTGCGGGTTGTTCGAAACCTGCTCCTGAGCCAGCCAAGCCAGTTGTCAGACCAGCCCCGCGCGAAAGTGGGACACCAGAATCCGATCGAGGCCATGACGCCGGAAATTCCGACATGACTGCCGCCACCCCCGGCGGACGGTTCGAGGATCGTGCGGTTGAGGCGGGAATCACGTTTCGGATGAACTTTCTTCCCAAAGAACAAGGCGAGAAATTCAAGATCAATCTGTATGACCACGGCTGTGGCGTGGTCGTCGGCGACTACGACGGTGACGGGCACGATGATCTGTATTTTCTGAATCAACTGGGACCGAATGCTTTGTACAAGAACAAAGGGGACGGCACGTTCGTCGACGCGACAAAACAAGCCGGCGTTGGCGTGGGAGATCGGATTTGCGTGGCCGGCACGTTCGCCGATTACGACAACGACAACGATCAAGACCTGTTCGTGACCAGTACACGCGGCGGCAACATCTTGTTTGAAAACCAAGGGCATGGCATTTTCAAAGATGTCACACAGCGCGCGGGACTGGAATTGATCGCGCACTCTTCTACCGCCTCATTCGTCGATTTGGACCACGATAGCGATCTCGATTTGATCGTGACCAATACGGCTCAGTGGACCGGTGCCGAACTGGAAAGCGACGGCAAATACTTTCCGGGTGTGACGAGTTACGACGACCTGGTCGTCAGTCCCAAGGAATTCAACAACATCTACAAGAACAACGGCGACGGGACGTTTGCGGACATCACCGAGATTTCGGGGCTGAAAGGCCAAGGCTGGGGCGGGGACGTGGCCGTCTTCGATTTCGACGCCGATGGACGGATCGATGTGCTGATCACGAACATGTTCGGCGCGAGCCAACTCTACAAAAATCTCGGAGACGCGACTTTCCGCGATGTCACGAAAGAGGCGCTGGAGCGAATTTCCTGGGGTGCGATCGGTGCCAAAGTGCTCGACTTCAACAACGACGGAAAACTGGATCTGTTCATCTCCGACATGCACTCCGACATGTGGCCTCCAGCAAATTTGTCTGACGCGTTGACGTACGCCATTCAAAACGCCAAGGTCAAATATTCGCTGGTCACCGGTGCCGGGGCGAAGTTTGGCAAACAAGCCGAAGAGATGGAGGCTCGCTTCGTGGATCGGTTGCAAGTGCGTTATGACGACGTAGTGTTTGGCAATTCGCTGTTCAAGAACTTGGGATCGGGCCGGATGGAGGAGATGTCAGATCGAGCCGGATTGGAAACGTGGTGGCCGTGGGGGATTGCCGTCGGTGATTTTGATGGCGATGGATCGGAAGACATTTTTCTGGCGTCCGGCATGGGTTATCCTTTCGTGTACTGGCACAACCACTTGATGATGAATAATCGGGACGAGACGTTTTCGGAACGATCCACCGAGTTGGGGATCGAGCCTCCGCGTGGAGGCACGTTTCAGCGAGATCAAATCGGCGGCGAGCGGGCGGCGCGGAGTTCACGCTGTGCGGCGACCGCGGACTTTGATGGGGACGGCCGACTGGAAATCGTGACCAACAACTTCAACGATCGGCCGTACTACTATCGCAACAAATTGACTCCGCAAAACTTTGTCGCCTTCAAGTTGCAGGGAACGCGGAGCAATCATGACGCCATTGGAGCCGTCGCGCGAGTGTTTGTCGGCGATCAAATACTGACTCGCCAAGTCAATCCCGCCGGAGGATACCTGTCGCAGTCGTCCAAGACGCTGCACTTTGGATTGGGGAAACACGATCACATCGACCGCGTCGAAATCACTTGGCCATCAGGAACCGTCCAAAAGCTCGATCCGCCGAAGATCAACGCCGTGCATCAAGTCGTCGAACCTGCGGAGTCCAACTGACGCCCGGTCGAGACGTGAGGAACACAGCGAATGACTTCGACATTTCCTCGATTGATTTTGGCGAGTCTCATCGGGTTGTCTGCTGCGGCCAGCGCGATTGTCCTGGCGGAGTCCAGGCGGAATCCAGTGGCCGCTGTCCGGTCACGGGAGTTTCAGCAGATGCTCGGTGGGTTGGGATTTGGTCCGGCGATCGACTTGTCACGTTGCACGCTGGCCTTCGATCCGCGGCTCGGCCCGGTGTGCGAATCGCAGTTAGGTCCGATCCCCGGCGGCGGTTTCGTGTGTCCACATCACGCCTGTTCTGTCTTTGATTATTCGCCTGCGGTGGAACCACTGCTTCCGCGGGCTGAGGCCACGCCGGATGCGACTGTTTTTTGAAATTGCCCGCACCGGATTCGCCGCACTTTGCCTGCATCCCCTGCGCAGCGGGGTGACGATTTGTGTGGTGATGTCGATCCTGGTGCCGTACCTGGCCGGTGTCGGGTTGTCGCACGGCATTCGTGACGTCGCGGAAGATTCGCTGCGATTCGGCGCGGACCTGACTGTGACCGGAATTCGCTTCGGCCGCACGGTCCCCATTCCACTGTCAGCCGTCGATGCGATTCGGCAAATCGAGGGAGTGAGCGAGGTCGTGCCGCGGATTGTGGGAGCTTTGTCGCTGGGCAAGAATCGAGAGCCAGCCGTGCTGGTGGGTTTGCCTCACGGTCGGTTGCCGAAGGATGTGACCTGGGTTCAGGGACAGTTTTCGGACTCCAGCGGCATGCACGAATTCGTCGTGGGAACTCAATTGGCGACCCGGCTGAGCTTAAAGGTCGGGTCAATCATCCCGCCGTTCTATCGCAGCGCGAAAGGTGAGCGGTTAAGCAAAGTTGTGGGAATTCTTGCGCCCGATGCACCGCTGTGGCAGGCGAATCTCATGCTGACATCTTTGGAAACGGCGGCACAGGTTTTCGACCAACCCGATCAAGTCACATGTTTGTTGGTTTCCTGCCGCGCGGGTTACGCGGATCAGATCAAGACCGCGATCTTGCGCATTGCCTCGCCAGATTCTTCACGGGGAACGATTCGGTATCGAGTTGCCTCGAGACAGGAGTTGGGATCGTTACTTCCGAGCGGTTGGTTGCACCGAGAGGGGATTTTCAATCTGCACTTTGTGCTGGGGTTTGCGGTGGCGATTCTGGCGATGCTGGTCACGTCGGGTGCAGGCTTGTCGGAACGCCGCCGCGAAATCGGAATTCTGAAAGCCACCGGTTGGCAGACGGACGAAATCTTGCTCCGAGGGGTCGTCGAGAGTTTGTTGCTGTGCTTGGCTGCGGCGTCTGGCTCGGTGGTCGTTGCGTTCGTTTGGCTAAAATGGCTGAATGGTCTGTGGATCGCCAGCGTGTTTCTGAACGGAGTCGATGCAGCGCCGAGCTTCGAGATTCCGTTTCGCCTGGTCCCCGTACCGGTGCTGTTGGCGTTTTTGATCTCGGCGATTGTCGTTCTGAGCGGCACCCTGTATCCCACTTGGCGTGCGGCCATCGTCCCGCCGCGAGACGCCATGAGGTGACCGATGTCCGTGCTGTTGGAAACTCGAAACGTCACCAAGATTTACCGACCAGGAACCCGAATGGAGGTTCGCGCGCTGGACGATGTTTCGCTGAGCGTGGCATCGCGAAGTAGTGTTGCATTCACAGGCCCTTCGGGATCGGGAAAAACTACGTTGCTGGCGCTGCTTGGAGCAATGGAGCGGCCGAGCCACGGACAGATTTTCTTTCAGGGTCGCGATCTCCGCAGCGACTCCGATGCGGAGTTGACTCGAATTCGTCGGAAGATGGGCTTCGTCTTCCAGGACTTCGCGCTCATTCCTTCGTTGGCGGTCTGGGAGAACATCACTTATCCGCTGATCCCGCGTGGCATGTCAGGAGGCGAGCGGCGGAAGCTGGCTCAATCGCTGCTGGACGAATTGGGCCTGCCCGAAAAGATCGACAAGCGTCCGCACGAACTCAGTGGCGGCGAACAGCAGCGCGTGTCGATCGCCCGCGCACTGGCCGGTCGTCCGGAGGTGATCCTCGCCGACGAGCCGACCTCAAATCTCGATGACGCGGCTGCTGTCGAGTTGATTGCCGTTCTGAAAAAGACACATACCGCTGGAACGACACTCATTCTCTCATCACACGATCCGCGAGTTCTCGCGATCGCTGAGACGGTTTACCGACTCAAATCCGGGCGACTGGTGGCGACTGATCGTTAGACCTCGGCGAGCCGTTCGTGGGAGTCACCGAAGTTTTTCAGAGGCACTCCGACCTTGTCGAGCAGCGACAGGTACAGACTGCACATCTTGCGGTTTGGCTTGTCGAGGTAATCGAGCACTCGGCCGGTCTTGATTTGGCCGCCGGCACCGCCAAGTAGGATGACTGGCAACTTGGTCGCGTCGTGGCTGCCGGTCAACATGCTGGAGCAATACATGATCATCGAGTTGTCGAGCGCGGTCCGTTCGCCCTCTTGAATCGCGTCCAGCTTGCGGGCGATGTAGGCGAGTTGTTCGATGAAGAATTGATTCACCTTCAGCCAGTCGGCGGTGTCCGAGTGCGACAGCAAATGGTGGATCATGTAATCGGCGCTGAGGTGCGGGAACCTCAGCGAGCTGTGATCGTTGTTGAGTTTCAGCGTGCAGACACGTGTCGTGTCCGTCTGGAATCCGAGCACCAGAATGTCGCACATCAGCCGCATGTGCTCGGAGATATCCTGTGGGATGCCGTCGGCCGGGCGCGGCACGTTGGGCTTGTCGAGCGTCGGCTTCCAGCCTTGCAGTTCGCCGCGCTTGCCAGCTTGCTCAATCCTTTGTTCGACTTCGCGCACGGAGTCGAGATACTCGTCGAGTTTTCGCTGATCCGACTTGCTGATCTGCTTCCGCACGTCGCTGGCGTCGGCGAGAACCGCATCGAGCACGCTCTTGTCGCCACGCTGCACTTCGTCTTTGAAAAGTCGATCGAACGCCAGCGACGGATACAACTCCAGCGGCGTCGGAGTGGTCGGCGACGACCATGAAATGTGCGAACTGTAAATCATCGAGTAATTCTTGTGGACCGACGGATTCGATTTCTCACAGCCAAGCACGAGGCTCGGCACTTTCGTCGATCGGCCGTGCCGTTGAGCGATCAACTGGTCGATGCTCGTGCCGGATCGAATATCGCCACCGGCCGTCAGCGGGGCACCGGAGAGGATGTTGCCGGTCATCGAACTATGAATGTTGCCCTTCAACGCCTCGGCATTGAACAGCCCTCGAATGTAGACCATCTTTTTGCGGAAGTCGGTCAGTGGTGCGAGCACCTTGCCGAGTTCCATCTGCTCGCCTTCCCCTTTGGCCCACCACTCCGTGCTGTGAAAACCGTTGCCAGAGAACAGCACGGCCATTCGCACCGGAGCCTCGCTGGCCTTCTTTACCTTCGAGACGTCATCACCCCAAACGGCGATCGATTCCATCCACGGCAACGCCATCGTCACGCCGACGCCGCGCAAAAAAGTCCGACGCGAGAATTGGTGAGCATTCATGATTGACCTCGTTGAGTGAAAGTCGGTTTATGGCGATTCGGCGAACTGAGCGTCGATGCCGCGAATCTCTCGAAATTGTCGGCTGCCAATGATTGTTTCGATTGCGGCTGAGAAACGGTAGTCGTGTTTTTGCAATTGTTGCTGCATCTCTTGCAGCAGTGGTTCGTCGGAGAGTTGGATGCCTCGTCCCAGCGAGTAGCCCAGCAGTTTGCGGCAGAACTGGCGGAGGACGGCGTCGCGGCGGGTCTTCAGCAGGTAATCGCGCAAGCCGGCCAAGCCGTCGATGGTGGTGCCGTCGGGGAGTTTCGTTTTCGTGTCGATCGGACGATTGCCGAGGTCTTTGTCGCGACGGCGGCCAATGGCGTCGAAGCCTTCCAGCGCGAAGCCGAACGGGTCGATTCGCTGATGGCAGTTGATGCACTTCTCGTCGATGCTGTGCAGTTCCACGAGTTCCCGTACGGTCTTGCCTTCGGTGGCAGTTTCATCTTCGGGAAGTTGCGGAACGCCTTTCGGTGGCTTGGGGAGTTTCTCGCCGAGCAGGACTTCGCTGACCCAATTGCCTCGCAGAATTGGGCTGGTGCGTGACGCCCCCGATTGCTTGGCGAGCGTCGAGGCCATGCCCAGCAACCCGCCACGGCCGTGTTGCTTGAGATCGTTGACACGTTGCCAGTCGGCTCCGGTGATGCCCGCGACTCCGTAGAGTTTCGCCAGCCGTTCGTTGACGAACGTGTGGTCGGCGTCGAAGAAGCACAGCACTGAGGCGTCGCGTTGGAAGGCATCGGTGAAGAAGCGAATCGATTCCTCGTACATGTCGCCGCGCACGGCGGCGAAATCCGGGAAAAACTTTTCGCTTTTCTCGTCGAGCGTGTCGAAGTCGTAGATGTGCAGCCACTGGCAGGCGAACTCGGTCGCTAGTCGGCGGACGCGAGCGTCTTGCAGCATCCGCCGAGCTTGCGCGGACAGCACGTCAAGATTGCGAAGCTGGCCGGATGCGGCGGCTTGTCGCAGTTCTTCATCGGGCTGCGACGACGACAGAAAGTAACTCAACCGGCTCGCAAGTTCCCAATCGGAGACCGGTCCGGCTGTCGTGCCCGGCGAGGCTTTTTCGAGTCGGTACAAAAACGCTGGCGAGACAAAGATCCGCGCGAGTGTGAATTGGAACGCCTCGTCGTGCGGCAGTTCTTGGTCGCGCAGCTTTCGATACAAGCCGCGCAGTTCGGTGACTTCCGAATCCTTCAGTGGTCGGCGATAGGCTTGCGATGCGAACGCGATCAGCCAGTCGATGTGTTTTGGCTCGGCATCGACCAGCGTTTTGCGGAACGCCGCCGCTCGTTCGGCGAACGGCTTGCGGAGCGGTTCGAAGACTTTCGGATCGGCGTCCTGCGTCGCGTACTGAATCAGTTGCTCCAGTGCATCGACCTGCGTCAGGAAATCGAGACTGACGAATCGGAGTTCGTCCCACAGCACGTTGAGCCGCGCGGCCTGAGTTTCATCGAGCATCAGTCGCTGCAATTGATCGTCCTCGCGGTAGAAGTGGGCCAGCGTGACGACCTCATCGACCGGCACGATCTTCGTGTAGCAGAGGGCGATCGGGAACACGGCGCGGAATGCGTCGAATGCCGCTTCCATCCGGCGGTGCGCGGCGCTGCCGTCGTTCACCAGCACCGGTGTCGAATGCGAAACTCCGCGATTGTTCGACGTCCACAGACCGTTGGCGTTGTTTTCGGTCGCCGTTGTGGGGAGCAGGCCGGAGGTTCGTTCTGCCTTCGCGGAGAGCACTTGCAGTTGGACGCTTCCTTCGGTTCCGGTCTCGCGATGCAGCGTGCCTGCGGAGACGAATTCGCACCCTTCAACGAGGTCGGCCGGCACTCGCACTTCGATGACGGTCGGGGCTTGAACGCAGAGGCTCGCGGGATCGACGGCGGAGCCGTTCGGATGTTTGCCAAAATTTGCCGGATCAAGCCCCAGCGCGGATTGGTTGGAATCCTGCAGTGCGGCGGCTGGCTTTGATGTCAACGAATTTCGCGCCGCACTCAGTAGCGGGCCACCCAGCGAGGCAAGTTGGCGATACAGCACGGCATCCGGGCTATCCTTTATTTCGGTCGGGCCGGAGACGAGCAGCTTCTGAACGTCGTTGGCCATTCGTTGTTTGTCGGCGGCGGTCGCGGCCGATTGCCACTTCGTCAGGACCGAGCCGGCGACGATGACGGTCCCGGCACTTCCAGTGGTTGGTTCGGTGTAGAAGTGCCAGACCCCCGCGTTCCCGAGACTGTCGGCGTGCGGATTGCCGGCGAGGATATCGGGGGAGACGTCCTTGGCGAGATCCCATTTGCGGTCAGTAGCCGTGAGCGTCAGATCGACGGCCGTGAGATCGCACGAGTGATTGCCGTCGCGCGGGCTGATCACGAGCGAGACCAAATCGCCCGGCTTGGTCGAGACATTCTCGAATGGGCCAACGTCGATCACTTTGGCTCCTTGCGAGATGCCGGTCGCGAGCCGTTGCCGTGTGTTGCCTCGTCGCAGTTCGAGCGTCCAGGCGACTCCGTTGCCACATTCGGGATGAGCATGTTGCACCTTCGCTTCGACGCGGGTCGTCGTTGCAATCGGGCTGCGCCAGCCGATAGCGACTTGCAGAGTCGGCGACGGATGCACGGCAATTCCGTGCGGCTTCATGTTGCCGGGAATGCGGACGTTCTGGTCAGACGAGTTCGCGACGACGCTCATCGCATTGTCGCTGACCCAGCCCTTCACGAAGTCGTAGCCCGCCGAGGTCGCGACCTTCTGCGTCAGCAGTGAGTCGAGTTTCACCGCGCTGCCAGTGCCGATGCCGAGGTAGTCCAACCACGCCGCGAGCACGTCTGGTTCGACTCCATGTTTCTGCGCAAGCGGGCCGAGTTCCAGTTGATCCTTGGATTCGCCTGCCTCAGCCGCCGCCGCGAGGCACTGAGCGGTGCTCGCGAAAAGTTTCTCGCGCCGTGCTAGCAGTTGACGGCTCACCTCGCGCACGTCGCGCAGTAGAAGGTCCGGTCGCCCGGTGGCGACGAATCGGGGACGGTCCCAAATGACGAAGTCGCTGTCGCGGCCATCCCCCGCGTCGCTCGTGACGAGATACAGCGTGATCTCTTTCTGATCCGGGGCCGCCGCGAGTTTCACTTTGAGATCATGTCGCGCGGTGAGCGGAAGGACCGGCTCCTGCCAACCTTTTGGGCCGCCGACTTTGCCGATGTGCCCGACGCTCGTGAATCGCCACAACGCTTGCTGCCAGCGAGCAATCTCCGCCGCAAGCGGAGCCGAGCCGTCGGCTTTGGCTGTTCGCCATTGGCCGCGTACCGTGTCGAGCAGCAGCGACGATTCTTTGTCGTTCAACGTCTTCCAGAGAATGCCGAGGTACTTCGCATTCAGCGCATGCTTCTTCGCGACGTCGGCGATCGTCTTCTTGCCGGATTGCAGAAAGTCTCGCTCGGCGAGCGTCACTGCCAGGTATTTTTCGACCGCGAGCCGTCCGCCGTTGTTCGTGTCGAAAACGATCCCTTGCAAATTGACCTGCGTGCCGCCGCCGGCATCGGAGAACTCGCGGTACAGATTCCGAATCCGGTCGACCGTGTCGTTGGTCCAGTCGCTGCGATTCTGCGAGGGGGAGAAGCGAATTCCGTCCGGCAGCAACACGGCGTATTGAGCGATGTCCTTGCCCGCGTCGAAGTACTTCGTCAGCAGGGCAGGAGACATGACCAGCGCGTTGCCGGTGTTTGTGAAGCCCTCGCCCGCCGCGCTGTCGGCTGGGAATTCCTTCGCGGGACTCAATTCGACACCAGTCAGGTCGCGGATCGTGTGGGTGTACTCGGCATTGCTGAGCCGTCGCAGCACGACCGGTCCCGGATCACCGGCGCTGGCGTAGGCTTCGGAATTGAGATACCGCTCGACCCAGCCGCGCAGTTGCTTTTTCTGAGCGGCGGTCGGCTGCGGCTTCGCGTCCTTCGGCGGCATCTCGTTGGTGTCGAGCATCTCGACCACCATCTGCCACACGCGAGTTCCCTTCCGCACGTCAGCCAGCGCGGCGAAGCGTTCGAGGTCGAGTTCCCCTTCCTGCTTCGCGGTCGAATGGCAATTCAGACAGAACTGCTTGAGCACCGGTTTGATGTCGCGAGCGTATTCGGTGCCGAGGACGTCGAAGGGGATCGGCTCGGCAGCGATGCTGTCGGACACGACACACGACACGATCAGCCAGAACAGACAACAGACTCGTCGAAAGTGACAGTACACGGCGAACTCCCAAGCGTGGATAATTCTCGAACTGCGCCGCTCATTTTGAACGACTCGACCGTCATCTGGCGAGCCTCAGCCGGAATTCAGAATCGTTGTCGAGCCCTCGAATGGCAATCTTGCGAACACCGATCGGACTACGCCGTGACAGCAGTGGATTTCGCGAGCACTCGGGCTTGTGCCGCAGACGTGTCGAGTGACAGCGTGATTTCCATGCCCCAGGTGCCGTCCTGTCCGGCGAGAACTCGCCAATGCGGAACGACGGCACAGCTTTGATGCACGGCCTCGAAGCCTCGTTCGGAGTTGCTCACTGTTTGAATCGGGAAGGCCCACAGCGCGGCAGGTTCCGAAAATTCCATCGCGGCGTCGAGACCGAGCCACTCATCGACAAGGCCGAGACGGTTGGTCTCCGGCAAGTCAAGAACGGATTGCAGTTGACCGAGCCGGCGGCCGGAAGCGTCGTAGAAGTAGCGGTCACTGACCTCGGCGGCCAGGCCTGCGAAGTTAAGTTCAACGGCGAAATTCAGCGGTTCGTTCGGCGGCAAGCCTTCGAGGAGGTACAGAACTTCGAGAGCCGTGCCACCGCTCGCGTTGATGGCGATTCGCTTCGTCAGCTTGATCTGATGGGGGCCAACTCTTCCGACTCGCGTGAGGACCGCTTCGACTCGTTCCGCTGAGCGGCGCAGCAGAGACTGAAACGCTCCCAACGCAAAATCGCCGATCTCGCCGTGACCGCGTTGGAAGTCGTCGAGCGAAGTGCCGTCGGCGAAGAAGTGATCGACGAAACTCTTGCGCGGTGTCGTGTCGTAGATCAGCTTTTGGTCGAGGTCGGGTTGCTTGAACTTCACGCCGCCGTTGGGATCGACTCCGCCGGTGCCGGATTGCAGCGACCGGTCGAGTGCCGCTTGCTTGATCTTCTCGTGATACGGCTCAAAGCGGCGATCGAGCGTGGCCAACAAATTGTGGCGGATGCCGCGCAGGTCAAGCTCGTACAAATGTCCGCCGCGAGCGGGAGCGACAAACGCGACAAGTCGATCGCTCGCCAAGCGGATTTCCTTGCGGGCGTCGAAATCGAAGTCGTCCGAGTCGATCCGCACCCACGGGCCGCTGCCGTTGTGATTCGCCGAGCCAAGCTGGCCGGCGACTTCTTCGAGGATATTGTCGGCGGAGATGAGGTGCTGATAGATCGCGTTCCGCAGATGCGGCAGATACAGCCCGCCGAACGAGCCGTGCCAATAAGGACAGTTGCATTGGCCGCGATACAACTCGGAGCGGGCTTCGGCCAGGCGGTCGTGATGTTCGCGCCGCGAATCGAGCCGTGTCAGCTCTTCGAGCCGGCTGCTGACCTGCAACGCTCGCGCGTACATTTCGTTGGACTCGGAATACTTGGAGCGGAAGTTGCGCCAGATGCCGCCACGAATGAACTGCTTGACTTCCGGCCACTCGGCGTCATCGGCGTGCTTTTTGTTAATCCTGGCGAGCGACAGTTGACGCTCTGGCGGCAGCACCCATTCGGTCATCTCGCGATAACTGCTGTCCGGTAGGAAGCAGCGGCCAACCGGCGGCACGTTGTCGATGCACTCGCTGAGCGTCGTGGTTTTCACCCAATCGCTGTTCGCTCGCAGCGTGTCGAAGAAGCGTCGCAGCCAGCCTCGATTGAAGACGAGATCGTGCGTGCCAGGCCAGACGCCAAACTTCTCGCCGTCGTCTCCACAGACGGCGATCGCGTTCGGATTTTTGGCCGCGAGATCCCGCAGAAAGTCGATGCTGGCCTCAGGGTCTTGCCAAGGAATCGTGTACCGCAGCCGCTCGGCGATCGGAACAATCGTCAGCACTTGACCTTCGTCCTCGGTGAGATAGTGCCCGAAAAGTTGCTCCGGCGACAGCCCGGCGTTGCGGAAGTGCGTGTCATCGAGCACCGTGAATTCGATCCCCGCCGACGCGATGTCGGACGCGAAGTTCTGTTCCCAAACACGTTCCGGCACCCACATACCGCGGATCGGCTGACCGAACAGACTTTCGAGATAGTCGGCGTAGAGCTTGATCTGGCCGACTCGATCGCGGCGCGGGATGCACGACAGGATCGGCTCGTAGAACGGCCCGCCGAGAATTTCGATTTGACCACGCTGAGCGAGTTCTTTCAGCCCGTCGATATATTCCGGGTGCGCGGTGACGAGCCACTCCAGCAAGCTGCCGGAGTTGTGGATCACGACCTTGATGTCGGGGTATTCGCGCAGCACTTCCAGAAACGGCGCGTAGCTGTCTCGATAGGCTGCCTCGAAGACACCCTCGAAGTTGCCGATCGGCTGGTGGTTATGAAAGACGAGTGAAAGTCGAATTGGGTTGGTCATTCACGAATCCCTTCGGGAGCGATTTTGGCCACAGGCGACAATTTCCAAGTTCCAAATCCCAATGTCCAAGGAATGTCCAAATCACAAGTTCCAAATCCCAAACGAGAACTCCGTTTCGCCCGACGGCTATTGGGATTTCGAGTTTGGTCATTCCTTGGACATAGGGATTTGAACATTGGAGCTTTCCTCTCACGCACCAGTCTCCGCCTGCCGCAGGAACGTCCCCGCCTCTTCCGGCGGGACCGAGTTGATGTAGAAGCCGGTACCCCACTCGAAGCCGGCCACGCCGGTCAAACGCGGAATGATTTCGAGGTGCCAGTGGTACGACTTCAAATCGAGGTTGTCGGCGTGAAACGGTGCGGTGTGCAGGATGTAGTTGTACGGCGGGTTGTCGAGCGCGACTTCCAGCTTTTGGAGTGTGGTCTTTAGGACGTGCGACAGTTCGTCCACGTCGGGTTCCTGGACTGTTTCGTAGTGGCTGGAGTGCTGCTTCGGAAGGATCCAAGTCTCGAACGGGAACCGGCTGGCGAACGGGCAGAATACCGCGAAGTTCGGCGAGTCGAGCACGATTCGATGGGCGTCGTCCAGTTCCTGGCGGATCATGTCGCAGTAGATGCACCGTCCTCGCCAACCGAAAAACTCCTTGGCACCCCGCATCTCTTCCGCAACCTGAATCGGCACTACAGGCGTCACAATCAACTGCGAATGAGCATGTTCCAGCGAGGCTCCGGCCGCAGCCCCTTCGTTTTTGAAGACCATCGGATGCACGAGCCGCTTGTCTCGTTTGAGGTCGACGAGCCGGTCGTGATACATCCAGAGCACTTCGCGGATATTCGCCGGGGGCAGGTTTGCGAACCGAGTCTCGTGTTGCGGGCAGTCGATGATGACCTCGTGAGCGCCGACTCCGTGCATGACGTCGTACATGCCGATGCCTTTGCTTTCGAGCTGTCCTTCGATTTTGAGCGCCGGGAACTTGTTTGGAATGCAACGGACTCGCCAGCCGCGCTGATTCGGAACAGAGCCGTGATTGCGATACGAGAGAATCTCGTTCGGGCAGGCCGATTCGTTCCCTTCGCAAAATGGGCAGAATTCTTCGGCGGCAGACTTCGGCGAGGTCTGATAGTCAGTCGGCCGTCTGGCGCGATCGGGCGCAATGATGACCCAGCGGCCGGTGATCGGATCCTTGCGGAGTTCAGGCATGTCGTCATTTCTGAAGGAGGTTCACAAATGGAGTGCAGACGACGGATTTGACTGACTCTCGCAAATTCGCGGAAGACAGGTTGTCGACTTAGCCCTCCGCGACGTTCACGTACACCTTCAACGCCTCCTTCGAATCGACGAGCTGCCGCATCATCTCCTGATAGTTGTCGAGACCGTTGACCGGGGTCGTGAGGATCTTTTGAGTGACGCCGGGATAGAAAATCTCGCCCTGGGCCAATTCGCTGATGCCGGACTCGAAATGTCGGTAGTTGGCGTTCACCGACCCCAACAGCAATTTGTTGCCGAGCACCCAATTCAGATTGATGTGGTCCGTGTGGACTTCGACTTTGCGTTGCCCGCCGGTGATGCTGGTCCAGACGATCGCTCCGTTGTGACCGAGCACACTCATCGCCTCGAATGCGATCTCGCTGTTTCCGGTCGCTTCGATGATCAGGTCCGGCTTGCCGGTGTGCTTGGCGAGTTCTGTCAGCGACATGCTCTGCGTGCTGACGTAGGTCGCTCCGTACGCTTCCGCGATCTCGGCCTTGAGGCTGGGTTTCGTCCCGCGAGCGATCGTGAACACTTCGACGCCGCGGAGCCGCAGGATCAGCGTCACCAGCAAGCCGATCTGGCCGGCTCCGGTGACGTAGGCGATCTTCGGCTCCCACACGAGCAGCCGCTTTTGGGCTTCGTAGACTTGCTGAATCGCCTTGTCCGCGACGCTCATCGGTTCGGCTAGCACGCCCAGATGCTTCAGAACCGGCGGGACGCGGACAACGAACTCGGAGTCGTCAACGTAGTACTCGGTCAAGTAACCGTGCAGCAGGTTGATGCCGCGTTCGTAGTAAGTCTCTTCGCTGGTGATGTCCGAGCGGCCAATACGGTCGAAGATCGAGTTACCAGGACGGCGCACGGTGCAGGTGACATAGTCCCCCGGCTTGACATGACGCACGCCGGGACCGACTTCCTCGACGATGCCGAATGATTCGTGGCCGAGCACCAAGAAGTCGTAACCCGGCGGTGGATTGCCGTACAGCCCGTCGTTGATCTCGCGGTCTGTCGCATCAACACCGACCTTCAGCACTTTGACCAGCACGCCGCGACCATTCGGAACATCGGAGATTCGTGGTTTCGGTAACTCGGCCAAATGAACGCTGTTTGGAATTCGCGGCTTGACGGCAATCGCTTTCATGGGAGCAGGCTCTTGAAAGTTGGACAGAGACTTGGCAGACGGGCCGTCACTCACAGCCCGGAAAGGAACCAGATTGTACGGAGTGGTCGGGCGAGATTCGACGAACTCCAACTCGCTGCTACAGTGCCGTCATGACAGATGATTATCGAGTGACCTTGCCGCGTTATTCCGGGCCGCTGGACCTGTTGCTGTTCCTGGTCCGGCGGAACGAATTGGATTTGATCGATCTACCGATCTCCGAAATCACGGCGCAGTTTCAGAGGTATCTGAAAGCGTTGCAGTTTCTGGATCTCGATCAGGCGGGGGATTTTGTCGTGATGGCCAGCACGCTGCTGGAAATCAAAAGTCGACAGGCACTGCCAAATCCGGACGAGGAAGAAGAAGTCCCGGTAGAACCAGTGGACGATCCGCGCGGCGGGCTGATCCAGCAGTTGCTCGAATACAAGCGGTTCAAAGAGGCGGCGAAGGCTCTCGAAGAACGCGCGGCGGAATCGCTCGAGCGCTATCCGCGACTGAGTGATGAACGCCCCGACGCCGTGCGCGATCCGAGTGCCGATCGGATCAAAGGGGTCGAACTCTGGGACTTGGTCAGCGCGCTCAGCCGAGTGCTCGAACGCCGGGTCATCGAAGAGGAATCAAAGATCCGTTACGACGACACGCCGATCTCGGTCTACATCGATCAAATCGCGACGCGAGTCCGCGAGTTGGGCCGTGTCGGCTTCACAGCGTTGTTCGACAACGCCTCGCAACGCAGCCGGATCATCAGCATCTTTCTGGCGATTCTCGAACTGTTACGACATCATGGTTTCCGAGCCGACCAGGCCGATGCCTTCGGCGAGATTTGGATTGTGCCACCCGACGTAGGTCAGCCTTTCCAGGCTGACCCGATGGTGCCATCGACGACCGATCCCGAACCGGGGCAGCCTGGAAAGGCTGACCTACAGGAGCCGACATGAACGTTCTCTCGCGACTGACCGAATGGCATCCCGAACTGACCGCGGTGCGGCGCGAGCTGCACGCTCATCCGCAGACCGCGTTCGAGGAGACGTTTGCTTCGGAACTCATCGCCTCGAAGTTGCAGGCCTGGGGCATCGAAACACATCGCGGACTCGCGAAGACCGGCGTAGTCGGCGTCATTCGCGGTAAGCAACTCGGCGATGCGCGGCTGCGCAGCATCGGATTGCGAGCCGACATCGATGCGCTCGATATCGAGGAACAGAATGACGTCCCGCATCGCTCGCAAAACCCTGGCAAGATGCATGCCTGCGGTCACGACGGACACACGACGATGCTGCTGGGGGCTGCTCGGTATCTCGCCGGGTCACGCAACTTCGCAGGCACGGTGAACGTCATCTTTCAGCCCGCCGAGGAAAACGAAGGGGGTGGCCGAGTGATGGTCGAGGAGGGGCTCTTCAACCAGTTCCCCTGCGACGCGGTCTTCGGTATGCACAACTGGCCGGGGATGCCGGTTGGACATTTCGGCGTCTGCTCCGGCCCGATCATGGCCGCATTCGACGTCTTCGAGATCATCGTCCGGGGTCACGGGACGCACGCCGCGATGCCGCACCTGGGGGTCGATCCGATCGTCGCAGCCTCGCAGATCGTCACCGCGTTGCAGACGATCGCCAGCCGCAACATGAATCCGCTCGATCAACTGGTCATCAGCGTCACGCAGATTCACGGCGGCGACACCTGGAACGTGATTCCGACGCAAGTGATGCTGCGCGGAACCGCTCGAACGTTTCGCAAAGAAGTGCAGGACATGGCCGAAGCCCACATGCGACGAATCGTGAGCGGCATCGCGACCTCGCTGGGAGCCTCCGCCGAACTGCACTACGACCGCCGTTATCCGTCGACGGTCAACACGCTGCAAGAAACTCAGTGGGCGGCCGAGGCGGCCGCCGACGTCGTCGGCACGCAGCACGTCGACACGAACGTTGCTCCCTGCATGGGTGGCGAGGATTTTTCGTTCCTGCTGCAAGAGCGACCCGGCTGCTACTTGTGGGCGGGCAACGGCCCCTCCGATAACGGCCGCGTACTGCACAATCCGCGCTACGATTTCAACGACGACCTGCTGCCGATCGGAGCCAGCTACTGGGTGCGACTCACCGAACGGCTGCTCGCTTGACGTAGGATGGGCACTCTTGCCCGTCCCTGGTCGGGCAAGAGCACCCAACCCAAGAGAACTCCTTTGGAGCACGAATCATGATCGTTGTGATGAAGCGAACGGCGTCTCCCGAAGCGGTCCAGCAGATGGCTCGTAAAGTCGAAGAGATGGGCCTCAAGGCGCACGTCATCGTCGGTACGGAGCGAACCGTGATCGCTGCCGTTGGCGACAAGCGGAACGGTGCGAAGGAGCTGCTCGAATCCTGTGACGAGGTCGAGCAAGTTGTCCCGATCCTCGCGCCTTACAAAGTCGCTAGCCGCGAGACGAAGCCGGAGTCAACCGCGATTCGAGTTCGTGACTTGGTGATTGGCGGCGGCCACATCGGAGTCATCGCCGGCCCCTGCTCGGTCGAAAGCGAAGAACAGATTCTGCTCGCCGCCGAGCAGGTGAAAGCGGCCGGTGCGACTGGCCTGCGGGGCGGAGCCTTCAAGCCCCGCACCAGCCCTTACGCCTTCCAAGGGATGAAGGAAGAGGGACTCAAGCTGCTCGCCCTCGCCCGGGAGAAGACCGGACTCGCGATCGTCACCGAGGTGATGACTCCGCAACATGTCGAACTCGTTGCGAAGTACACCGACGTGCTGCAAATCGGTGCTCGCAACATGCAGAACTATCACCTGCTGCAAGCGGTCGGCGAGACTCGACTGCCGGTGCTGCTCAAACGCGGCCCATCGGCGACGATCGAAGAGTTCTTGCTTGCAGCGGAATACATCCTCGATCAAGGCAATCAGCAAGTCATGCTCTGCGAGCGAGGAATCCGTACGTTCGAGACGCACACACGCTTCACGCTGCCGCTGGCGACAGTGGCCTACCTGCAGGAGAAAACGCACTTGCCGGTCGTCGTCGATCCAAGTCACGGGACCGGCATCGCATCGCTCGTGCCGTCGATGTGTCTCGCGGCGGTCGCGTGCGGCAGCGACGGGTTGATTGTCGAAGTTCATCCCGACCCGAAGAAGGCGATGAGCGACGGAGCACAATCGCTCGCGCCTGCCGTGTTCGCAGACACGATGGCTCGCTGCCGACTCGTGGCCGCCGCCGTGGGCAAAACGATTGGCTGAGTAGGATCGAAACTCCTGCCCGTCTGTCTTTCGCATCGAAAATACAGGACGGGCAAGAGTGTCCATCCTACGTCGTCACCCTTTGCGTGGCAGTTCGCGAGTGCGATGGACTACCAAGTGATTCAGCACTTGTGTCGCTCCGCAAACGTGGCGAACGAGCGTGCTCGCGTCAACTTCGTCATCGGCTTCGAGCACCCCTTCCAGACACAGTCCGTCGCGAACGCGGCGCACCACAAGCGACGTGAAATTGAGGCTCGGTTCCTCCATGAGCCGATTGCGGACATCTTGCTCCAGACGATGCGGGTGCAGCAGCACCGAGTCGTCGGGCGACATCAACAAGGTATCGCAGCAGGCTGGCTTTTTCACATCCACGGCCGGATCGGGGCGAAGCGGAGCGGGGACTCGACGACGCACTTCCTCTGAACGAGACTGTTTTCGCATGGCGACTTCCTTCCGTCGCGAGCGTTCATTCCATTGAGTCGCGACGACCTTGACGGGACTCATCCTTTCCCGTCGGTCACTAAGAGTGACGGTAAGTCTACCCAGCGAAATCCAATTGACGAGTCCAATTTGTAACGCTCACTTCAGCCGCGGCATTCCGCGAGCGACTCGCTCACGATTCAGCCGCTCGAAGGCTGACCGCTCGTCCTTCAACAGTTTGATGAGTTGCGAACCGGTGCAACTCAAAGAGTTCGCCGCCGCTGAATGCTCGAAATCGCACATCGCGAGCACATCCAATGCCTCGGCCAGGAGCATGGGGTAATCCAGATGACTCGGATTCACGGAGATTCGCCCGGCGCTGCAGCGGGATCGCCACAACTCTGAGGGCACGGCATCGGGTGCGCGATCCGTGCGGACTTCGACTGCCAAGCGAACTCGCAGACGGAACAGCGCGACCTGCCGGTTCTCCGCCTGACTGCGACGCTCGTTGCCCTCGGCTTCGATCCCGGTGAATTCGTGCTTGAGGACGACGGCGGTCTCGACCTTGTTGCGATGCTGACCTCCCGGACCCGAACGCCGCGTTCGCCGCTCTGAGCACTCGCGCAGCAAAACCTCCGAATCGAGCGTGGCGGGATGACGGTCGTGAGAATTGTCGTTCGGCATCGCCAGTTTTCCGTCGAGGAGACACAATCGTCACGCATGATTTCAATTCGCCCATCGGATTGCCACATGGATTCCGTTTCTCGCCGAATGTTCGCCCTGATCCCCGCCGCTGGTCGCAGCCGTCGCATGGGCACATCGAAGTTGCTGCTGCCGTGGCAAGGCACGACGGTCATCGAACACTTGATCGGCACGCTGAATCGGGCAGACATCACGACTGTTGCGATCGTCATCCGCCCTGACGATCACGCACTGCAAGAAACTGTGCGACAAACGTCCGCCGTCGCGGTCGTCCCCGATCGCGAACCGCCCGAAATGCGAGACAGCATCGAGATCGGCCTGCGAGCCATCCGCCAACAATTCGCCCCGACCGATGATGACGGTTGGCTGTTAATTCCCGCCGATCATCCGCTGATCGAACCACAGGTGCTCGACGGATTGCTGGCTCGCTGGTCACATGGCGATTGCCAAGCGCTGCTGCCAACACTCGGCCAGCGGCGCGGACACCCGACACTCCTGCGGTGGTCACTGGCGGAGCGGATCGAACGGCTTCCGCGCGACGTCGGCGTCAACTCGCTGCTCCGTTCGTCGCCGGGCCTCGTCACCGAATGGCCGACCGACCGCGAGTCCGTGCTCGCCGATCTCGACACGCCGGAAGACTACGCCTTCTGGCAACGCCGACTGAATGACACGGGGAAGTGACACGCTGTTTCGCGAAGACTCAACGCGGCCGATTCCGCCAAGTTGTTTCTCGCAATACGTCACTTTCATAGGTCTTCATGGCCTCGGTGGCCTGCCGGCAATCGGTTTCACCCAATCGATCCAGCGAATCGATCATCGAAGCTGACGCTGCGACCGCTCGCACCGCTGTCGAACGCACGACGGTTTTATGAATGTCGTAATCCGCCAGATTGCGTTCACTTCGTAACCAACTGAGATCTTTTCCAATCGACGCCAAACTTTCGACGCCGGAGTTTTCCAGGCGTCTCCAAAGATACGCATGGGCCAAATCGGCTCTGGGAACCGCAAACCCCAAATGGTTTAACAGCCTGCGGCACTCGTGAAACGATGCGTAGTAAGCGCGACTGATCGCACAGCGCCATTCCGCTTCGGTGTGACCTCGGCTCCAAATCTGTGCGAGAGCCAGGAATTCACGGCCGGCGATCATTCCTGGTACTCCATGCCCAATCGAAAGACATGGGCCAAAGGAGCCGAACAGCAACCAAACAACTCCGCGTTCCATTGCCAGCGTGCGGCCAGTGCTTGCTCCACTTCAGCAATTCGATCCTGAACCAAAATCGCGAGGTGTCGGTCGTTGGCAATCTCGGGGTCGTCATCGATCTCGACATGCATCGGACAATCTGGGAACAACCTCTGCGTCATCGCCAGCACTCGATGTAATTCCTCAACGACGCCAAAGTCTTTCGCAACCTGTGTGACCTCGGCGGACAGCTCCATCACTCCGGGAAAGGTCGTTGTGGACATCGCGGACTCCTTAATAGACGGCACGGTGAAATACCGCGTCCATCTGCGAACGCCAAGGTCAATTTGCCGAGGTTGAGTTCGAGTCCACGATCGCCTCGGGCTCATCGACAAACACCGGCTTCGAAGCATCGAGGCCGAAGGTCGCGACTCCGGCGAACACGAACGCGATCAGTCCCAGCCAGAAAAGACTGTTCCATTCGGCGGCCGTGGGGTTCTCGCCGAGCAGATGGTTGTAGAGCAACGGCCCGAAGGCGGCTCCGAGATTGCCCCACATGTTGCCCCAGCCCAAGACCGATCCGACATATTTTCCTCCCGCATCCTGAGCGTACGCCCAGAATGCTGACTGGCCGAGGTCCACCGAAAAGTAGATCAAACAAAACGCCGCTGTGAACGCCCACGGTGAATTGAGCGCCGACCCGGCTGGCTGAGCCGCGAAGTACAGGCACATCCCATAGCCGCCCGCAGCGATGAACCGCGTGATGATCGGCGGCAAACTGCGGCTCCATTTCAGACCGATGCGCGGCAGGAGCCAATCGACCAAGCGGCCTCCCAAGAATCCGCCACAAAGTCCGATTAAGTTCGGCATCATCACCATCATGCCCCGTTCCAAGATCGGAACGCTGTGCATTTCAATGAAGTACCGCGACAGCCAGGTCACCAAGAACACCCAGCCAATGTTCGTCCCGATTTGATTCGCGCAGTTGCACCACAAACTAAAATTGGTCACCAGCGGCCGAATCGGCAATCGTCCGGCCTTGCTCGCCGGATCGGCGGCGGACGCCAGCCGTCCCGTTTCGATCAGAGCGCGTTCGGCCTCGTTGACTCGTGAATGGAGTTCCGGTCGCTCGCGAAACACGAGCCAAATCCCGATCGCCACGATCACGCCCGACAAGCCGTAAACGATCATCACCGGTCGCCAGCCGCGACCATAGAGCTTGCGAATTTCACCGGGGTAGGCCGCTTCCACCAGCAGGCGATTGAAGCGCCGCATTTCCTCCGGCGAGAGTTTCTCGTCCGCCTTCAGCCGCTTGGCGTACCCCACTCCCTCCCGCGGAAGATTGGCTTTGCCAAACGCCTCGGCGTCGTACAACTCGACTTGTTCGAGCGACAGGTTCAACGATTTGACGAGGTCGCTCCGATCACTGTCAGCCAACTTGGGCTTGGGCTTCTGCTCGCCCAAATCGTGCTTCAGTCCCCAGGCTTTGCGATGTTGAGCGACCAATCCGCGCAGCTCTCGAACTTTGAAATCCTCACCGATCTGTGCGATCTCGCTCCGCGTCTCCTGGGCCAAAGGTTTCGACAACTCCGTCGTGACTCGCTCAGCAGCCGGCCGCACCGGATCGTCGCGTGATTTTTTTTCCAGGGAATTCGTGATGGACTCCGCGATCTGTTCGATCGACTTGTCACTGCGCCAATGCTCGTCGATCAGCTTCGACAGGCGATCGCTCGCAAAAAACAGCCAACAACGCAGACGCAGACGCAGCCAAACGGACTTCGCAGCGTCGTCTCGGCCCGACTTCTCGGCTTCCACCTCGGCCAGCACGAGAGACCGAGCCGTATTCCGCGTCTCTTCCGAGACCGCTTCCAGGCGCGAACAAAGTCGCTCGGCGTCCAACAAGTCCGAGTCGGTGAACTCAACGGGCGTGCCGAGCGGCACAAACAGAATCATCAGGACCGCAGTGAGCGCGGTCGCCATTGCTCCGCCGAACCGGCCGCCGATTCCGACCCAAGCACTGGCCGTCGCTCGCTTGGAGAGCGGTATCCAACGGCTGATGACGCCGCCGGCGGTCGGGTACGCTCCGGCTTGAGTGATGCCACACATCAGTCTCGCGAACAACAGCATCGTAAAGCCGGCGACCAATCCCATCTGAGCCGTGAACAACGACCAGGCCACGACGTAGATCGACAGCATCAACCTCGCGCCAAACCGATCTGCCAGCCAGCCAGCCGGAACTTGAGACAGCGCGTAGGTCCAAAAAAAAGCGCTCTGAAACCAACTCATCTGTGTCTGTGTCAGGCCGAGGTCTTCCTTGATGTAGTCGCCGGCAAACGACACGCAAAAGCGGTCGAGGTACAACAGCACCGACATCAGCGTCAGCAGCAAGATAATCAGATGCCGGACGCCGCTTGGGCGGGATGGTGCTTCGGACATGGCCACTCCTTGGCGGCCATGAAAACGGGGCCGCGAGGCGGACACCCTAAAAACAAAAAACGCTGTGAGCAACAACGAGTCACTCACAGCGTTTTCGGGTTCGCCGAAGTTTGCAGTTGCGGGCCAACGCCTGCCACCACGGCGAGCGAGTTCAATTGCAGAGCTCGTGCCAAACTTGATTGCGATTTTGAAAAGAGTTGTAAGTCCTTGCGGCGTCAAGCAATTTCGAGTTCACAAGTCATTTGGCGAGGAGAACCGTCGCTCTCGGCAAGCCAGGCACTTTGCAACACCTGCGGCATTTTGCTCGGCCGATTGCCGCGTGTTGCATAGTGGGACAGGTATTGAACCTGTCCGGGCAGGTTGAAAACCTGCCCCACGAATCACCGATGGCTGTGAGCGTCATCGGGGAACGCCCCGGAGCGGACTTCGGCGATGAACTGTTGAGCGGCGCGAGTCGCCTCGGCTCGCAGTTCGGCGAAGTGTTTGACGAACTTCGGATGGAAGCCGTCCGTCAGGCCGAGCATGTCGTAGCTGACCAGAACCTGGCCGTTGCAGTCGGGACCGGCTCCGATGCCAATGGTCGGGACGTGGAGTTCACGAGTGATCTGGGCGGCGATGTCTCGCGGAACGAGTTCCAACAACACGCTGAATGCCCCGGCCTCTTGAGCGGCTCGCGCATCCGCCAGCAAACGGTGTTCGTCTCGCTGCACCTTCATGCCACCGAATTTGTGGACCGACTGCGGCTTCAATCCGACGTGAGCCATCACCGGAATGTCCGCCTCTGCCAACGCGGTGATTGTCCGAGCCTGGTTTTCGCCCCCTTCGAGTTTGACGGCGGCGGCTCCCGTTTCTTTCAGGATGCGGCCCGCGTTCTCGACCGCTTGAGCGGGGCTGACTTGAAACGACATGAACGGCATATCGACGATGACGAGCGCCTGGCGAACTGCTCGCGTAACGCACTTGGCGTGATAGATGATCTCGTCGAGAGTGACCGGCAATGTCGTCGAGTGCCCTTGGATGACCATGCCCAAGCTGTCGCCAACCAGGATCGAATCCACGCCGGCCGCATCGAACAGCCCTGCCCAGGTGAAATCGTACGCCGTCAACATCGACAGCTTGCGGCCTTCGGACTTGGCCTTCACGAAGCTGGGAACGGTCATCGTTGGACTGGGCTTGGTCATGGCAACAAACACTAACCCGAAGCGTCAGCGAGGGCGAGCGCTCCCAGTGACTTGGATCAGGACTACTGAGCCGCCTCGTCGCTGCTCGCGGACGCACCGACATCCAGCTTCGACCATTTCCTGCTCGCCAGCTTCTTCAGCCCCTCGGCGGTGACCGAGCCGTTCTCCTTGAACGTCAGCGATTGCAGGCTCTGCATTTTCAGCAGCTTGCCGATGGCTGCGTCGGTGACGCCGGTCGTTCGGATCGTCAACTCCTTCAGATTGGGAAGAGCGACGATCACATCGACTGTTGCGTCCGTCATCTGCGGCACGGTCCAAATATCGAGCAGTTCCAGCGACTTGAGAGCCGCGAGATGCTTCAGGCCAGAGTCGCCAACCGACGTGATTTCGTGCAGGTAGAGACGCTTCAACTTGGGCAGGTCGTCGAAGACCTCCATTGCTCGATCGTCGATGTTGGGCAGGTCGCGAAGCGTCAGCCGAGTCAGATTCATCCCCTTGAGTGCGAGCACTCCTTCGGTACCGAAGCCCTGACAACGGAAGATTTCGAGCTGCGTCAATTTGCCCAGCTTGGCGAGATGCGGTCCCGACTGATCGGTGATCTGAAAATCCTGGATCAACAGCGAATCCAGCGTTTGATTCTTGCTGAGATACTCCAAGCCCGCATCGTTGACCGCCGTGCTGCGGTGTTTGAACGCGGTGAGCTTCGGGAGTTCGGCGACGACCTCCAGCGCCATGTCCCCCGCTTCCATGTTGCCCCGCAGGTCGAGCGTGCGGAGTTCCTTCAGCTTTTCCAGCCGCCGCGCACCGATGTCGTTGACTTGGTTCTGTACCAGAGTCAGCCGCTGGAGTTTGCCGAGTTCGCTGAGGATCTTGACCACTCCGTTGGTCATGTTCGTGTTCGACGACAGATCGAGCTCGATGAGATTGGGAAACGATTTGACGATCATTTCGACCGTCGCGTCGTTGATGACCGAATTCGTCAGCGCGAGGCTAGTCAGCCCCTTCAGGCCGCTGAGCTTCGTAGCCATCTCGTGACCCAGTGTCCGGCAGTTGAAGATCTGCAGCTTTTCGAGATCGCTGAGCTTGCCGAACAGCGTCAAGTCGTCCGCCGTCAAATTCGATCCATCTTGAATGATGATTTCAGTCAGCAGGTCGCCGTCTTTCGGCGAGTACCTGGATCGCGAACCCAAAGAGTCGATCCGAGATTTGGCGGCCTTGACGTCGTCCGCGCTGGCTGTCCCCTTCTTTGCGGCCGATGGCGGAGTCTTGTCCTTTGAGCCACTCGTGGAGTTCTCGCCAGTTCCGCCGCCAGAGCTTTCTGGCTTCGGACATCCCGCCAGTCCCAACAACCCAACAAGCAACACGACGTTCAAGCAACGCTTCATGACTTACATCTCGTTCAGTGCTCTGGAATCAACAGAGAAGTAGCCACGTTCGCCAGAACGTGGGCGATCTGCCAACGCCCACGTTCTGGCGAACGTGGCTACCTCGAAACTCAATTCGGAACGACCACTAATCCAAGCGGTAACCTTCCGGGTACTTCGGCTTGATCAGGTCAGCCACGCGTGGCGTCTTGAGCGACGCGAGGTTCGTGACTTTGAGGTTTTTGGCGTCCCATTCGACCTTCTCGCCCCAGTCACCCATTGATCCGTCGATTCCGCCGTTGGCGGCGGCCCAGACGGCCAGGTTGCCGAGCAAAATCGTCTCGGTGAGTGGGCCGGCTCGGTCCACGAAGTTCGACTTGGCGATCTTCGGATCGTTGGCTCGCTTCGCGCGGAACAACTCGTACATGTTGCTGAGGTCGTTGTTCCCTTTGTTCTCGGCCTTCTCGTAATCGACTTTGACCTTCTCAACACCCTTGAGTTCGTAGACGCCGCAATAGTCGTCCGCGCTGTAGAAGGCTCCCTTTTCGCCGACGATCAACACGCCGCTGTCCGAGACCTTCGTGATGCCGTGCTTCTCGAAGACTTCCATCGGCGGCTTGTTTCCCTTGCGGTCGTACCACCAGAACGGAATCGCGGGGCGTTCGGACGTTTCGGGGAACTCGAACTTGATGACCGCACTGGCCGGGAAGCTGTCGAAATCGTGACCCGTGGACTTGGCGACGACGGAAATCGGATCGCGCAGTCCGCACGAGGCGAACGGGACCGTCAACTGGTGGCAGGCCATGTCGCCCAACGCCCCACTGCCAAAGTCCCACCAGCCGCGCCACTGGAACGTGTGGTAGATGCCGGGCCAGAACTCACGCTTCGGTGCGACACCGATCCAGTTCTTCCAATCGACTCGCTCGAGCGCCTTTTCGATTTCTTCTTTCTTCTTCTCAATGATCTTCGGGGCGCTCTCAAGATCATCCATCTTCGCCTGAGCGGCGAACTTTTCCATCGTCATTCGACGACCCGGGCCTTGTGCCCACACCGGACGGTTCGACCACGCGAAGACTTCCTTCAGCGTTCCGAGCACGCCGGACTTGATTTGAGCGATCGCTTCTCGCGACGAGTCCAGGGCCGTCCCTTGGTTGCCCATCTGCGTGCAGACCTTCTTTTCGTCCGCAACTTTGGCCATCAATCGAGCTTCGTAAATCGTCCGCGTCAGCGGCTTCTGGGTGTAGCAACCGATCCCCAATCGCATGGCAGCCAGCGTGGCTGGAGCGTGCATGTGGTCTGGGGTGCTGATAGTGCAGATGTCAATCTTGCTGCCGTGCTTGTCGAGCAGTTCGCGATAGTCGGTGAACTTCTCGGCGTTCGTGAATTTGTCGGATTTTCCTTTGCTTTCCAGCGTATTGCGGTCGACGTCGCAAATCGCGACGACGTTGCCGAACTGCGAGGCATTGCTCGAATCGCTGCCTCCTTTGCCGCCCACACCGATGTTGGCGACGTTGAGTTCCTCGTTGGCGGAGAGGACTCGATCAGGATTCACCAGTCCGTGACCCACATAAGCGCCGACACCGGCGACGGTCACGTTCTTCATAAATTCACGGCGGGAGTTTTGGCGGCGCATGTGCGAAAGCCCTCGGCAAAGTGGAAAGTGACGGTCAATATGGAACGGTGACGATACCGTTGGTTTGGCGGGTTCGCAATCAATGCCCGCCGCCGTTAGACGGAGCGACTGCAAAGTGCAAAGTGGAGGATGTGTGCCGACTGCTTAGTCACTTTGCACTCTGCACTTTACACTTGCCACTTTGCACTGCCACCCTCCCGTTGGTTG
>CAMDRI010000028.1 GCA_945906725.1 Candidatus Kuenenia stuttgartensis
GAATCTCAGAAAGTAGTTTCGGATTCTGGGTTTCGACGCGATCAAGTTTATCTTCTGTTTCTTTGGCCGCGGCACTCTCGATCGGGAAATCGACGTGAACTTCCAGTTGGCGAGCCTTTTGCCACTTGAATCTCCGAGCGACGAACTCCGATCGGCCAGCGCGGCGCTGCTGGCTTTCCGTCGGAGCCGCGTTGGCACTGGCGCTGGGTGTCGGAGCCAAGTTGTACCCGGTCGTGTTGGCTCCGCTGCTGTTGTGGATGTTGGCTCGCCGAGTGAGCGTGAAGGCCAGTGTCATCGCCGCTGTCATCTTCGTGACGGTGAGCATGACGGTGTTGTGGCCGATGCTTCCGACCATCGAATCGCCAGACGTCATCGGTACGAGCAGTCTTGAATTGAACGACGCCAACGTCACTCAGAGCGACCACGATCAACCGCCGTTGCCGCCCACCGAAGTCTCAACCACTCCGCGCGATCCCAGCGAAAGCCTGCGAGCATTTCTCGGCCGCTGGGAGATGAACGACTTTCTGTTTTTGCTCGTGATCGAAAACCTGCGCCCGTCGTCTGGCCTGCCCCCGGAACAAATCGCGTGGTTCACAGTGACCCCCGAATCGTGGCGAACCGCTTTGGTCGCGTCAGTCGCTCAGCAAACAGGCTTGGCGACGGAACGAGTCCCGTTCGTCCTGACTCGACTCTTGTTGAGCCTCGCGTTGGTCGGTGCGGCCGTCGGCCTCGCGCTATGGGTGACTGCTGACACTGAAGGCCAACGACACGAACGACTGTTGGAGGCCACATTCCAGACCCTCGCGTGGTTCTGGTTATTGTTGCCGACTCAGAACCCGTGGTATCTGACATGGTGCTTGCCCTTCCTGCCGTTCGCACGCAGTCGAGCTTGGTTTGCTCTGAGCGGTTTGGCGTTCTTGTATTACCTGCGCTTCTGGATGACGGCTCAGTTTTCCGCGCCGCTGCTCGGCACGTCGTATCCGGGGCCGCAGTTCTTTGATTACGTCGTCACTTGGCTCGAATACGTCCCGTGGTTGGTGTTCTTGGCTTGGCGTCGTCGACGAGAGGGATCTTCTTTCGTCGAGCCGCAGAGTTCGTGAGCAGCGGGAGCAACGGCATGGCCCTTGGAAAAACGCACTCTCCGATTCGCGCGGTGCTGCCCTATTTCTGTGTCAGCTTCCTGATGCACCTCATCTGGGAGAATGCACAGATGCCGTTGTACGAGGCTGGGGATGCGTCGCTGTGGGACAACTTTAAGATGTGCCTGTTTGCCACCGCGACGGGCGACATGCTCTTTACGCTGGTGCTTTATCTCACGGTTGTAGTCATTCACAAGAATCTCTGGTGGCCGAACGACCGAGCGGCCTACTTGCATCCGGCGACGTGGATCGTGCCAGTGCTGATCGGGGCACTCCTCGCCGTCAGCTTTGAACTTTGGGCGATCCATGCCGTACAGCGCTGGCAATACGGTTCCATGCCGATGATTCCGGTCATTCGTGTCGGTGTCACTCCGGTGCTGCAAATGATCTTCATTCCGCTCGTCGCCACGGCGCTCTGCCGTTTGTTGGCAAATGCTTCCTCAATCGAGGGGCAACGAAAATGAGCGTCAATTGTGACTCGCCAACGCGGTAACCCAGGCAAGATGCGATCACTTCGTGAAAAAGCTCAGCTTGCTGACCAGATCAGATCGCGGAGGCCGCAGATGAACTCGCTGGCCAAGGGGAGCAGGCACCACCAGACGCAACGAATGCACTCTTGCCGAAAGGCGGTCCCGTCTTCAGGGCGGCCCCACTGGAGATTCAGAGAGTTCCACTGCGGCGACCAGCGCGACACGCGCTGGCAGTAATCGGCATAGGCCGTTCCAAATCGCTGTTGCAGCAACTGTTCTTCGGCGCGGACGACTCCTACGGCGTAGAGCACGATCGGAAATACACAGGCCAGCGCGAACGGCCAGCTCTTCAAGAACAGCATTTGCGAAATCGCGATCAGCAGCGTGCCGATGTACTGGGGATTACGACCCACGGAGTAGGGGCCGGTGGTCACCAGCGTCTTCGACTTTCGTCCGCTGATGTGCCGGCTGAACCACAGCCGCAGGCCGATGGCCGCACTCAACATGGCCCAGCCGAGTCCATCGCAGAGGTGATCCAGCGGAGTCGCCTCGCGGACATCGGGAACGGTCAGCAAGGTTCCGCAGAGGCCGGCAAGTACGCACAGCACCGTGATTGCGATGCGCTTGCGGTATGCGAAGGAGGCACATGTGGGTGACGTTTGAGAGAGAGGCATCGTCGTCATGGTCGTTGACATGCAGCATTCCTAATTGGCGGGTGAGAGGGTTTTTCAGAACGAATGGCCATGACAGATGAACTACCGTGACGACGTCGCCACGCGGTGGGCCAGCGTCGGGACGCTCGTGAGATCGGGGAACCAGCGGTCCGAGTAGTAAAGGTGATGCGCCGTCTGAAAGAGGGCGGCGGTGTCTTGCAGCAGTTCGGTGTCGAGGCCGCTCGCGTGCCGGAGTTGAAACGTCTCGCGGTCAAGTTGTCTGAGGTCCGTCGCGCGGTTGAAGCCGAGCATGGCGAAACGGTTTTGTGCGTCGAGTAGCGCGACGTCGTGGTTGTGCTGCATGATGGCTCGGCCTTCGGAGGCGGGTGTGCGGCGGATGTCGCGGCCGAAGAAGACCGAACGGTATTCACCACCTAGACAGCCGAGGATTGTCGGTGCAACGTCCAACGAGCAGGCGAGCGTTTGGCAGCGCGTCCCGGCCACGGCGTTGTCGGGCGAAATCAGCAAGACCGGCACGCGGTACGACTTGATGGGGAAGACTTGGCTGCCATAAACCCGCGCGCCGTGGTCTCCCATGACGACGAACAGCGTGTTGCGAAAGAAATCGTGTGCGGCGGCTTCGCGAAAGAATTGTCCGAGCGCCCAATCGGCGTAGCGAATCGCGTTCTCGCGCGTCTGGGAGTCCGACGGGATGCGGCCGGCGGGAAACGTGAACGGTCGATGATTCGAGACCGTCAGCAGCGTCGCAAAGAACGGTGCGCCGCGCGAGTGCAGACCATCCAGTTCCCTCACGGCTTCGCGGAACAGGTCTTCGTCGCTGACGCCCCAGGCGTTGACGAAGATCGGATCGCGATAGTCCGACTGCTCGCGAAACTGGTTGAAGCCGTTGGACTTCATGAACGATCGCACGCCGTCGAACAAGCCTCGGCCGGCGGTCATGAACAGCCGCTCGTAACCGCGTGCCGCCAACGCATGAGCCAAGGTGAAGACGCGCTGCGAATGCTCGCGCTTCAGGATCGACTCGGTCGGGATCGGCGGCATCGACGTCAGGACCGCTTCCAACGCTCGTGCCGTGCGATTGCCCGTCGCGTAAATCTGATCAAAGAGCAAGCCTTGTCGCGTGAGTTTGTCGAACTCCGGTGTCAGCCCGCGCGAATCGCCAAGCGCTCCGACGAAGTCCGAACCAAAACTCTCTTCCAGAATCAGCACGACGTTCCAATCGCGCCGGGGTTCGCCACTGTTCACGACGCGATCGACCGGGTTCGCCGAGCCGTTCTGACGCAGGTCGCTCAATTGGATGACCTGCCGGCGCACACGCTCGCGAGCTTCTTCATCGCTGACCACCAAGTAGTGCTCATTGAAGTCGAAGCGGCAGGTCCAAACGTAATAGACGAAGCTGTAGAGTCCGTTGCCCGAGCATTCGACCGCGATCCGATCCCCGCAGCGGTTGCGGCTCTCCATGTTGGTTGTCGCGGTCAGCCCGGCGATGACCGCGAGCATCCCCAGGAACACGCCACTGCGATTTCGGCCGCTCACCGGTGCGTCGATCCATCGCAGCAACGTGCGGCGAGTCAGCACATACGCCGAACCGCCGAGCGCCAGCACCAAGCTCAGGTACGGCACGACCGAGTACGACTCCCAAATGTTGCAGCAGACTTCCGTCGGATAAACGAGGTACTCGAAAGCGATGTAATTCAGTCGCGTTTGAAATTCGTCAAAGAACAGCCACTCGGCAATGCCGATCAGCGGCAGACTGATCCACGCCACGAGCCATTCCAATTCCAACAGCCACCGGCTGACCGGTCCCATCAGCCGACGCGACGGCACGACGACCAGATGCACCGACTGCCACAGCACGAAGCACAACCCGACCAGCAGATCGAACCGCAGCCCGACCCAAAACACGCGAGCGACCGTCCCCACTCGCCAAGTCGCCGCCTCTGCGAACGCCAACAGCAGCGTCAGCCGCAACAGCGTGAACGCCGCCACCGCGACAACAGCGATCATCAGCGGCGCACGATACGGCCCCAGCCAGCGGCACCGGCAAAGGGTCATCAGCCGCAGGGCGCTAGCCCCCGGTTCGGCCGTGTTTCCAAAGTGCGAACCGGACGCTAGCGCGTTCCGGCTCATCTGGCCACGCGTCGCGTCGGTTGATTGAGTCGTCATTCGGCATCCTTGCTGAGTTGAACTACGAGTCCTTTAGTAGTTCGGTCGATGAAGCAACCTATCGAGGCATCAGCCGGTACGCGCTAGCGTCCGGTTCTCGCTGGGGTAACTCGGCGGAACCGGGGGCTAGCGCCCTGCGGCTGATTGCGGCGTGATCGGAATTCGAGTCGTCGGGTTCCAGCAGCTCGTGCAGTTCGATCCGGTCGTCGTACACCTCGAAGTCGCGAGCCGAGATGCCGAACTCACGCAGCACGGTCGCGGACCAGCGTGGCCACGGCGACCAATTCGAGCGCGGCGAGGCGAACACGTCCACCGGCAACCACAGGCCGAAGCAACTCACAACGGCGATCAGCCACGCACACGCGGCACTCGTCATCGCGCGGCGCGAGCGGCGAGGACTCCAACCGAACCGAGCAATCTCGGCCAGACGTCGGGCGCGCGAGGCCACGATGCCGGAACCACGGCCGAATGCCAACACGGGGGCCGCTCGCTCGGACTCCACGGCACTGTGCTCGACGACGATCAGCAGCGTCCGCAGGTAGTCGGCCACTTCCGCCGGCTGGTCGATGGCCGCGTCGTCGCAGGCGAACTCGCGGCAGCGTGCGACCTGCCGAGCCGACCACCACACCAGCGGATGAAACCAGAACAAGACCTCGACCACGCGCTGCAAGAAAAGCTGCAACGGATGCCCCGTCCGCAAGTGAGCCAACTCATGCCGCACGATGAACCGCAGCTCGCGCGGAGCCAGCCCCAGCAGGAAATCCGGCAGGACGATGTACGGCCGGTGAAACTGCCAGCAGAACGGACTCGCCAGCGCGGGGCAGCTCAGCACGCTCACCCGGTCAACCCCGGCGGTCGTCGCGAGCACGTCGCGGCACTCGTGCAAGCCGGGATGTTCGGTGGGCACGGGACGGCACGTCTTTAAGAAGCGTGCGACCCGCACCGATTGCACGACCATCCAGCCCCACACTCCGACCGCTCCGGCCAGCCACACTCCGAACAGCACTCGGCCGAGCGTGACTTCCAACATCAACAACTCCACCGCAGCCGGACGACTCAGTGTCCCGCCGAAGCGCGGGATCCAGCGCGGATGAGGCAACAGCAGCGCGGCCACGACGAGCCCCAGCAGCACGACGTAACCCGCCGACCAAATTCGGCAGGCGATCCGCGAATCTCGCGCAACGCGGGCCAGGCAGGACGTGGCCAATACGACCAACACGGCTTGCACCGACAGCGACGCCAGCAGTTCCAAGAACCAAGTCACGTTCACGCCGCATTCTCCTGATCGAGCGATTCGATGACTTGCTTCAGTTCTCGGATTTCGGATTTCGACACCTTGCGCGTCCCCAGCAGGCTCAGCACGAGCGTCTTGACCGACCCGGCGAACAACCGCTGCGTCAGATCGCCAGCCATCTGCTGCCGCACTTCCTCGCGAGTCACGACCGGCTCGTAAACGTAGGCTCGGCCGGACTTCTCCCGCTGCAAGACGCCACGTTTTTCTTCCAGGATTTTTAACGTGGTCATCACGGTCGTGTACGCGAGGTCGCGGCTCAGCGCGTCGCAGACCTCTTGGACAGTCGCCCGCTGCTTGCGCCAAACGACGTCCATGACCTCTAACTCGCATTTTGTCAGATGCAGTTCCGGCATGATTTCGTCCTTGCTACTTGTCCGATTCGATGATTCATCAGCCGCAGGGCGCTAGCCCCGGTTGGAACCGGATGCTAGCGCGTTCTGGCTGATTACACTTCGCCACCTATCCTCACGGCCCGCTTCGCCTCGCCAGCCGCCGATACTCGTTCGAGTCGATCGACTGCGACACCAACTTCACGCGGCCGTCGCCGAACAGAAAGTTCGCTCCGCCCGAATGCCGGCTGTCGAATTCACACTCGTCGCACACCGCACAGTTCGGCGAGGTCGCCGCGTTGCCGACCAACCGACAGACCGCGTCCTCGCCCCGCACGTCCACCCCCAGCCACGTCGAGGGAACCTTTGCCATCGTCCGTTCGCCAACGAACAGCGTGTGAGTCAGCCCGCGCCGCATTTCCTCAAAACGCACTGGGCGAACGCCCTCAAAGGCCCCTTCGCCCGGAGGCGCGGGAATGAAGTCGTCTGGTTCCGAGACACCGAACACGCCGACATAGCTGGCCGTCGGCAAAGTCACGAGCGGCCCGTTCGAGCCGGTCAATTCTTCGTCCTCGTGCAGCACAAATGTCGGCTCGATGATGTCCGACGGACACAGCCAGAGCGCGATCGAGGTCTCGCGTGCCGCCGAGTTGGTGGGATCATCCAATCGCCGGCCGCGATCCACTTGCCGTGAGGAAGCTTGTTGTTCCAGCAGCGGCAGCAACGGAACCGCCCAACCGAACTGCGAGTTGCCCGTGCGTTCCAACTGCCACGCGGCTGGCAAGCTCCGCCACTGTTCGTGATAACCATGCAGCGCCAGCCCAATCTGCTTGAGCTGATTCACGCACTGCGTCCGCCGCGCCGCCTCGCGAGACGCTTGCACGGCCGGCAGAAACACGGCCGTCAAAGTGCTCATGATGCCCATCGTGACGAGCAACTCCAGCACCGTCATTCCGCAGCGATGCTGGCCACGCGGGACGTGACTGAACTCGACGCCGCTGCGTGAAAACCACCGGCGGTGTACTCGTTGTGAAGCAGCGGAAATCCGTTTTGCCATCATCCGTCGAATTCCATTTCGACCCACGTCTCTGAAGCGCAGCGGGTTTCTACGAGAGGTTTAGTAGTTCGGTCAAGCGGGCTTTTTAGTGGCTGATGCGCGATCGAAAAGATCAATGGTTGCTCGTGCCGCCGAACAGTATTTTTCAACACGGGATTCTCAACACGGGGTGCGTCTGGTTTGTCATCGGAGTCCATCCATGAATCTCGTACATCGACCTCAACAGCCAGGACATCACCGGAGGCCGTTTGAAGGGCATGACTCTCGGAGTGAATTGGTATCTGAACAACTACGCCAAGATTCAGTTCAACGACATCCGTGTCTTCCTCGACAGCCCGACTCACCGAGACAGCACCTGCGACATCTTCGGCCTGCGAGCGCAGTTGCTTTTCTGAGACGACATTCCACGAACGTCTGCGGCGGCACTCCGACGGATTCAGTTCACCATCGGCAGCGTGATCTCGACCGCTGTGCCTTGGCCGGGTGTGCTGTTCAAACTCACGCGGCCGTGATGAGCGGTGAGGATTGCATGACTGATGGCCAAGCCCAGGCCGGTGCCATCGGAGGATGAGCGTGCCGAATCGACTCGATAGAAGCGGTCGAAGAGGTGCGGGATGTGTTCGGGACTGATGCCACAGCCGGTGTCGTGGATGGTGACGGTGGTCTGCGCGAGCTGCGGATCAATTCGCAGCCGGATCGACACGCAACCGTGATGCAGCGTGTACCTCACGGCGTTGTCGAGCACATTGACGAACGCACGTTGCAGGCGGTCACGGTCGCCGAGAGTCTCGCACGGCGCAAGCTCGGCCACGTTGAGTTTCAGCGATTTCTGTTCGGCCATCGGACGGATCTGCCGCACTGCGTCGAGCACGACTTCGTCCAACCGCAGGCGAGCGAACGGCGCGGCGTCGAGGCCGGCGTCTTCACGAGACAATTCCAATAATTGAGATGCGAGATGACACAGCCGCACCGTGTCTTCGCGCAGGCTGACAAGCACTTCGTGGTACTCGGTCAGCGACCGATCGGAACGGAGTGCGACATCCAATTGAGTTCGGAGCAACGTCAGCGGCGTGCGCAGTTCGTGAGCCGCATCGGCCGTGAAGCGTCGCATGTCGTCGAACGAGTGCTGCAAGCGGTCGATCATGTCATTGAGCGTCCGAGCCAACCGGCTGAGTTCGTCTTGCACCGGCGGCACGTCCAGCCGTTGATCGAGCCGGTTCGCTGTGATGGTCTCGGCTGTCGCAGTGATCCGCTCGACGGGAGTCAACGCGCGGCGGGCCAGGACATAGCCACCTCCACCAGCGACCAACAGCATGAGCAGTCCGACGAGCCACAGTGTTTGCACGAGGTCGCGCTGAGTCGCACGGATCGACGCGAGTGGAATCGCGACATGCAGTCTGAGCGGCCCGTGCGGCGAATCGACCGTCTCGCGGATCACTCGGAATTCGCCCATGTCCGGCAACACGCGGTCGTCGGTCACAGCGGTCAGCGGACGCGAATCTGTCCACAAGCGCCGCACGCCCAACCGTTCGCTGCAAAAGAACGTGCTGCCGTCTTTGCGAGTGATCTCGAACTCGAACGTGGGATGTCGCTCGAATTCGGCGGTCAGTTCTTCGAGCAACTGCCACTCGGCGACTTTCTTGAGAACCGCGTGACGCACTTCGTCGAGTTCTTCTTGCAGCTCGAATTCGACACGAGCCGCCTGATTCCGTTCCGTGCGCGTGTAGATCGCGACGGCGAAAATCACCAAGCAAGCCGCCATCGCCACGCCGTACCACAGCGTCAGCCGCCAGCGAATCGTGAGATGACGCATCATTCACTGGCCTCCGAATCGTCTCGCAAGGCGTACCCGACGCCTCGGATGGTCGTGATCAATGGCCGCGAGTCCGGCCGTTCGATCTTCTTGCGAAGCTGCTTGACCGTCACGTCGATGACGTTCGTGAGGATCGCCGGCTCCTTCCAAAGTTCGCGAGCCAACTCCTCACGCGTGACCGTGCGATTGCGTCGTCGCAGCAAGTATTCGAGAAGCTCGAATTCGCGCCGGCTGAGGTCAATCTCCTCGCCGCCGCGCAACACACGCCGCGTCAGCAGATCGACTTCGAGGTCATCCGCTCGCAGCACAACCGGCCGCTGGTCCGTTTTGCGGCGGAGCAACGCTCGCAAACGTGCCAACAGTTCGGCGAAGTCAAACGGCTTGACGAGATAATCGTCGGCTCCGGCATCCAGCCCGATGACTCTGTCGCGCACTTGATCGCGAGCGGTCAGCATCAGTACAGGCATTTCCAGGCCGGCGGCACGCAGCTCGCGCAGCACCGCGACGCCGTCGCGCCCCGGCAGCATCCAATCGAGGATCACGGCGTCCACGGACTTCGTCGCTGCTAGAGAGTAACCGGCCTCGGCATTGTCAGCCGTGAGCACTTCGTACCCTTCTTCGCGCAGCCCCTGTTCGAGCGTTCGCAGCAGCTTGACCTGATCTTCCACCACCAGAATTCGCGCCATGGGCCGATTGACTCCTGCGGACGTTCTGCCCGTCGGATCGCAGTATCACGGACGGGCACGAAGGCTTGAACCGTCGCCCCGAAGAGTTTGATGAGACTTTCTTCATTCAGACGGCTGAAGAAGTCATCGCAGGAGCCAAGGACCAAAGCCGCCGTCGGCAGATTCCGCCGCTGGGCGCGGAGGATTGGAGAGGCCACTTGCCAAGTTGCAGTCGCTCGCTGGCTCGTGAGGGAATTCTCATGGTTTTCGCTGCGACGCTCGCGAACCGGAACACGATGTAACCGTCAGGGACAAATTGCGTAAACCGTGAGCGGTTAGGAATGACACAATACAAGCACGACGCGCCAGCGAGTGGATCGGGCCGCTACTGGCTCACTCGCTGGCGCTTCGTGCTTGTATCAATGTGCCAATCCTTGCCGTGTTCAGCGTAAACCGCTGACACGACGCAGGCCGCAGGATGGGGCCGAAGTGTCGGTCAGCTCGCGTCGACGACCATTGCAAGGATGCGGGATTATGGGCGGAGCACTCAATGACTCGCGCCGCGAGACAGCGATCGTCAGTGGTTGGTCCGCGTGGCTGAGCAGTGCGATCACTGTGATTGGCTTGACGGGCTGTCATTCCGTGCCGGCCGTGTGTGATCGCGATTGCGTGTCGAGCAAAGTCGCGGCTCGCACCGGTCATGCCTTGCTCAATGAAACTGGCTGTGGCCAGATCGTTTATCCGAACGGAGCGTCGTTGAGCGACGGGCTGAGTGAAGAAGAATCGGTGCTGCTGGCGCTGTGGAACAACGCGGCGTTTCAGGAGCAGCTTGTCGATTGGAAGATCGCTCACGGGGATTTGGTGCAGGCCGGACTGCTGCCGAACCCGGAACTCTTCTACGTGGCCAGTACGCCGGACAAGCCGTTTCGATACGCGGTGAACGTACCGCTGGAGGCGTTGTGGTTGCGACCCATTCGGATCGCGGCGGCGGAGCGCGAGTCGTATCGCGTTTGTGAACGGCTGACGCAAGCGGGACTCGATTTGATTCGTGACGCTCGGCAGGGATATGCCGATTTGCAGTTGGCTCGCGGCCGGCTGCGTGTCGCCGAGCAAGCGGAGGAACTGCGGCAGCGCATCACCAAATTCGCCGAAGCTCGATTGGATGGCGGCGACGCGAGTCCGCAAGAAGTCGCGACCGCGAAGATCGACACGCTGCAAGCCAAGCAGGATGTCGCGCGTCTCCGGCAAGATGTCGCGTTGGCCGAGGAACGCTTGCGAAACGTGTTGGGTTTGTCCGACGACCGCACACCGTTGAATCCGACCGATCCCGCGCCGACCGTGCGCGGCGACTTCGATGCGGATGTTTTGACGGCCGAGGCGGTGGCGTCACGGCCGGACTACCTCGCGGTGGCTCAAGCTGCCGACGCGGCGGCCGAGCGGTTGCGATTGGCTCAGATCGGTTGGTTCCAATTCCTCGGCATCGCGGACGCGACGAATGGGACTCGCACGGGGCACGAGTTCGGCGGCGGCTTCCGCATGACGCTGCCGATCTTCAATCACAACGAAGGGGCGATCGCACGAGCCGAAGCCGAATGGGAAAAACTCTGCCGGCAGAAGCAGACGATTCACAATCAAATCGTCCTGGATGTGCGGCAGGCTCACCTGCGCTATGTGCAAGCGAAAGCGGAACTGGAAGTGCTCGACGGACAGACTCGGCCGGAAGTCACCGCCGCGATTCGTCGCGCGGAGTCGGCCTATCGCGATGGCGACGTGGGCTACATCGTCGTCCTACAAACGTCGCGCCAGTTGATTGACGCCGAGTTGCGGCAAGAGCAACTACACGCCGAGCTACGTCGCGCCTGGGCCGAGTTGGAACGCAGCGTCGGCCGGCATCTGGAAGCTCCGGCCGCCCCGCTCGCCAGGAACTCGCGCATGATTCCGTGAAATGTTTTTCATTCTCGGTTGCGCATCTTCGCGACACCGCGCAGCTCGGCTACTGTCCCGCTTCTCTTCGGACGAAGGAAGCGACGCGATGAGTTACCGATCTGGTGTCATGACAGGAGTGCTCGGTTCGCTGTTTTGCGGCGGAGTGTGTGTGGCCGCATGGTGGGTCGTGACCTCAACAACACCGGCCGTGAAAGCGGAGAAGCCCGCGCCGCCCGCATCGGTCGCGAAGGTGCTGAAAGAGGACGAGATCAACGTCGTCAAGCTCACGCCGGAAGCGGAGCAGCGACTCGGAATCGAAACGGCCGTCGTCGCGCGGCGCAGCATTCAGCAATCGCGGACGTATGGCGGCGAAGTGATGGTGCCGTTCGGTCAGTCGGTGCTCGTCGCCGCCCCGTTGGGCGGCGAGTTGCAAGTCACCGACAAAGGTCTGCCGCGTCCCGGTGCGCGAGTCCGCAAGGGACAGCCGATCTTGTCGCTCTTTCCGCTGCTGACTCCCGAAGCTCGAACGACGCTGGCGGGGGCGCGAGTCGATGCTGAAGGACAAATCAAGAACGCACGCACGCAAGTCGATGGAACTCGCATCGCCCTTCAACGCGCGAAGAAACTTCTCCGCGATGATGTCGGCAGCCAGCGCAACGTCGATGAAACGGAGGCGCAGCACGAGTTCGCTCAGAAGACCCTGGAAGCGGCCGAGGCGCGACGTGACTTATTGGTCAAAGCTCTCGGCGAATTTGAACGCGGCACCGGTGCGCCGCTGACGATTGAAGCTCCGACCGATGGGCTGCTGCGATCGCTGAACGCTCAGCCGGGGCAAGCCGTGCCGGCTGGCGCGGCGCTGTTCGAGATCGTGGACTTGTCGCGTGTCTGGGTCCGCGTGCCGGTGTATGTCGGCGATCAAAGCGATCTGGCCGCCAGCGAAGATGCGGAGATCGTGCCGCTGACGTCTCGGCCGGGAGCGACCTCGAAACGAGCGCGGCCGGTCGAAGCTCCGCCTTCCGCGAACCTGCTAGCTGGCACCGTCGATCTGTATTACGAACTCGCAAACGTCGAGGGGACGCTCGCCCCCGGCCAGCGCGTCGGCGTCACCGTGCCGTTGATCGGCGAAGCCGAGAATTTGACTCTGCCGTGGTCGGCGGTGATTCACGACATTCACGGCGGCACATGGGTCTATGAAATGACCGCCGAGCACACGTTCGCGCGGCGACGCATCCTGGTGCGGTTCGCTCGCAAAGACTTGGCGGTGTTGGCCAGCGGGCCTGCTGCTGGAGCGAAAATCGTCACGGCTGGAGCGGCGGAGTTGTTCGGGACCGAGGTGGGATTCAGCAAATGAGTAGCGGAGTCTTAGCGTGCTAACTTGGCTCGTCTCGACCGCGTTGCGTCTGCGTATCGTCGTCCTCGCGGCGAGCGTGTTGTTGCTCATCGTCGGCTTCCGAACATTGCGTCACGCGCCGATGGATGTCTTCCCGGAGTTCGCTCCGCCGTATGTCGAGATTCAAACCGAAGCGCCGGGCCTCTCGACGCAGGAAGTCGAATCGCTCGTCTCGATGCCGTTGGAGAACGCGCTCAACGGCACGGCGGGGGTGAAGACGATTCGGTCGAAGTCGGTGCTGGGCTTGTCGTCGATCGTGCTGATTTTCAATCCGGGGACTGATCTGATCAAAGCGCGGCAGTTGGTGCAGGAGCGATTGGCGATCGAGGCGACTCGGTTGCCGTCGGTCGCTCGGCCGCCGGTGATGTTGCAACCGCTGTCTTCGATGAGCCGGTTGCTGAAAATCGGCGTGTGGTCAAAAAACGAAAAGCTGTCGCAGCGAGACATGACGGTGCTGGCGTTGTGGACGATTCGGCCGCGGCTGATGGCGATTCCGGGCGTGGCGAACGTCGCGATTTGGGGCCAGCGCGATCGGCAGTTTCAAGTGCTGGTCGATCCCGAACGGCTGCGCGCGAACGGGGTGACGCTGGACGCGGTGCTCCGCGCGGCAGGGGACGCGACGGTGCTCGATTCGGGTGGGTTTGTCGATACGCCGAATCAGCGGTTGGCCGTGCGGCATCTGTCACCGATTGTCGAACCAGAAGATCTCGCGCGGACGGTCGTCGATTTCCGAGGGGGCGCGCCGGTGCGATTGGGTGACGTGGCCGAAGTCGTGATCGGTTCGCCGCCACCGATTGGAGATGCCGTCATCAATGACCAGCCGGGCCTGTTGCTGATCGTCGAGAAGCAGCCGCAGAGCAACACGCTGGAAGTCACTCGGCAAGTCGAGGCCGCACTCAAAGCTCTCGAACCGGGACTCAAGGATGTCGAGATCGACCCGAAGATCTTTCGTCCGGCGACATTCATCGAACGCGCGCTCGACAACTTATCGCACTCGCTGCTGATTGGCTGCGGACTGGTGACGATCATCCTGGTCGCGTTCCTGTTCGACTGGCGGACGGCGATCATCAGCCTGACGGCCATCCCGTTGTCGCTGGTCGCGGCAGTGTTGGTGCTGACGTGGTGGGGCGCGTCGATCAACACGATGGTGCTCGCCGGGCTGGTCATCGCGCTGGGTGAGGTCGTCGATGACGCGATCATCGACGTCGAAAACATCGTGCGGCGGCTGCGGCTCAATCGTGATCTGCCGTCGCCGCAACCGGCGTATCAGGTGGTGCTCGATGCGTCGCTCGAAGTTCGCAGCAGCGTCGTCTATGCCAGCTTGATCGTGACGCTGGTGTTCCTGCCGATCTTTTTTCTCGGCGGCTTGGCCGGTTCGTTCTTCCGGCCGTTGGCGATGTCGTACATCCTGGCGATTCTGGCGTCGCTGGGAGTCGCGCTGACAGTGACTCCCGCGCTGTCTCTGATGCTGCTGTCGCGTCGCACGGGCGGGCAACACGAAGCTCCGCTGAGCCGAGTTTTGCGAGCGATGTATCGCGTGGTCTTGCCGCGCTTGGTGGATCGGCCGCTGTTGTCGATGGCCGTGTTGTTCACGGCGTTCACGCTCGCGGGAGCCGCGTACACGCGGACGGGGCAAGAGTTCCTGCCGAACTTCCGCGAGACCGATTTCCTGATGCACTTTTACAATCGGCCCAGCACGTCGATTGACGCGATGCACCGCATCACCACGCGAGCCAGCCGCGAGTTGCGAAGCATCGACGGCGTGCTCAACTTCGGTTCGCACATCGGCCGCGCCGAAGTCGCTGACGAAGTCTACGGCCCGTATTTCACCGAGCTGTGGATCAGCATCGACCCGGATGTCGATTACGACGAGACGTTGAAGAAGATTCAAACCGCCGTCGACGGCTACCCCGGCCTATACCACGACGTGCAGACGTACTTGAAAGAGCGAATCAAAGAAGTGCTGACCGGCGCGGGAGCCAGCGTCGTCGTCCGCATCTACGGCCCGGAACTCGCCGTGCTGCGCGCGAAAGGCAAAGAAGTCGAGAAGGCGATTGCCGACGTGCCGGGCATCGTGAACCTCAAGGTCGAGCCACAAGTGCTCGTCCCGCAGATCGAAGTGCGGCTGCGCTCCGAAGCGGCCGACCGCTTCGGCCTGACCGCCGGCTATGTCCGCCGCGCGACGACGACTCTGATGAAAGGCGCGAAAGTCGGCGAAGTCTTCGAGGGACAAAAGAAGTTCGACGTCGTCGTCTGGAGCACTCCGGAAACACGCCACGACCTGACCGCGCTGCGGCAGCTCGTCATCGACACTCCGGCCGGCGTGCAGTTGCGACTGGGTGACGTCGCCGATGTGAACATCGTCCCGACTCCGAACGAGATCAAACGCGAAGGCGCGTCGCGGCGACTGGATATCACCTGCAACGTGCAAGGCCGCGACCTCGGTTCCGTCGCGCGGGAAATCGAATCGCGCGTGAAGAAACTTTCGTTCGACAACGAATATCACCCGGAATTTCTGGGGGAATACGCGGCTCGGCAGGAATCGAGCGACCGGCTGCTGTCGCTGTCGGTGCTGGCGTTCATTGGCATCGTGCTGATTTTGTACGTCGATTTCCAATCGTGGCGACTGACCGCGCTGGTGACGCTGACGCTGCCGTTCGCGCTGATCGGTGGCGTCGCGGGTGTGCTGCTGACCGGCGGCGTGCTGAGCCTCGGTTCGCTGGTCGGCTTCGTGACGGTGCTGGGCATCGCGGCTCGCAACGGCATCATGCTCGTCAGCCATTACCGGCATCTCGAAGAAGTCGAAGGCGTGCCCTTCAGCCGCGAATTGGTGCTGCGCGGAGCCGAAGAGCGCCTCGCGCCGATCCTGATGACCGCGCTGGCGACCGGCCTCGCGCTGGTGCCAATCATTCTCGGCGGCATCAAGCCAGGGCAAGAGATCGAGCATCCGCTGGCGGTGGTGATCCTCGGCGGCTTGGTGACATCAACTCTGCTCAACGTCTTTTTGTTGCCGCCGCTGTATGCGCGATTCGGACGACGCATCGAATCGGCCGTTGCTGGCGAAGTGGAACCGCATTGATCTCTGGGTCGCCACGGCTCGCCAAATGCTGGTCGAATTTGTTTTGATGCCCACAGTTTCTCCAGACAACAGATTCTGCCGTCAACTAGACATCAAAGAATCGCATTGATGACGGGCCAAATCTTCGTTGGGCCGCGATTCACATTCTCTAACCCAGAATCACCGTCGATGCAGCGATTTGTTCGTCCTCAAGACAGAGTGGCACGACCGTTGCGTTTCCATTTCTCCGTGCGGCGAGAAGCCGGCAACAAACTGCGAAACCGAGATGCAAAAGACATCTCACACTCAAAGGAACAAGTCATGAAACGGACAGCAAAGATTCTGGTGGCGTTGATGGGGATCGCGTTGGTCGGGGCGACGATGGCTCGCGCGGATCACGGTTCGAGCGGGTTTGGCGGCGGCTTCGGTAGTTCGTGTGGTCCGAGTCGCGGTTACTCGGCACCGTCCTATGGCTATGGCTACGGCTCGTCGAGTGGATACGGTTACGGCGGTTCCAGCCGTGGTTGGTCCGGTTCGTCGTGGCGTGGTTCATCGCACTCCGACTATCACCCGACCGAGGTTCGGTTTCACCGTGGTCACATCGACGTGAATCCGGGGCACTATGACCGGCACTCTTCGCGACACCACGGGTGGTAGTTGACGAACGCGAGCCGACAGCAGGCATGAGCAGGCTGGCGGCTCGTGGTGTTGAGAGATCCAGAATCACCGGACTCCGCGAAGCCGCGAAGGTTGGGCAAGTTCTTCAAGTTTGAAGGATGCTCTTCAATCAACTTTGGGTCTTTGGTACGGTTGCCTCAGTCTGACGTTCGGAAAATGCCGAATTAAGGATCGATGGAGGTCGTTGCGAAATCATGGCTCGCGTTTTGGCAGTTCTGATCGCTCTGGTGGCTCAAGGCATGGCCTTGATGTCGCCGGTCTGCTTTGTCCGCTGCGTCGGCGCGGATGGGCATGAGTGCGTGGAACTGACGGGCCTTGGTTGCCATTGCTGCGATTGCCAATCGCGAGAAGGCTCTCCGGACGTGTGTGCCGTGGCAAAGTGCGGGCACCATCACGAAGAAGAACAAGACCAAGACGAGCACGACGCCCCGGTGGGCTGGCAGGCTCGTTGTGAGCACTGCTCCTGTCAGCATTCGCCGCTGGAGGCGGGGTCGCAGGTGCAGGCGAAGTCCCTGACTTCGAGTGGGCAGTTGCAGGCGCTGAATGTCGCGACATTGCCCGCGATGCTGGATTTCGTCTCGGTTGTCCCAGCTTTGGAAAATGTGAGTCTCCGGCGATCGCTGTTGAGACCGCAAGAGTCGCCGCATTTGGCTGCGCTGGCGACGGTTGTTTTGCGCGTGTAAGCGCTGTTCCGCATGACGCTTGTTCGCGGCTGTGAGCCGTGTGTCTGGTTGGCGTCGTTGCGTGAGGTTTTTCTTTTCCGCGCCGTCGAAGTTCGATGAGCGTGGACCTCGCGCGGTTCTTTTGCGGGACGGATCATGTCCTCTTCTTCCAGCAATATCTCCATTGCGCCCGTTTCGGCTCCGGCCGAGACTGCGGGCCATGAACATCATTCGCCGGAACAGCAAGGCTGGCTGCGGGCGGTCGTTGGCTCGGTGCCGATGCTGCTGACGTTCGCGGCGTTGGCGGGAGTCGCGTATTGGGGACATCACACGGAGTGGAAGTTCTCGTCCGCGCAGCATATCGGAGTGAAATCATCGACCGCCGAGAAGGTCGAAGAATTGTTGACGACCGAGACCGGTACTTCGTCACCGGCCAAGTGGTGCGAGAAGCATGGCATCGCGGCGTGTCCGCTGTGTGATCGGTCGCTGGCGCAGGTCAGTAAGCCATTGGAGTCAGCATCGGCCGAGGAGTTGGAGCGAGTCCAGAAGGCGTTCGCGGTGCGAGATCGTCACGAGAACGGTCCGCACTATTTGGCGAACGGCTTGCGCGTCCGAGCGGCGTCGAAAGAGGCGGTCGAGAAGTTGGGGATTGATGTCGCGCCGGTCTGGGAAGCGGCGATGACCGAGTCGATCTCGGCCAGCGGTGAGGTCAGCTTTGATGCAACGCGCGTGGCTCGGTTGGCGGCGCGAGTGCCGGGGACAGCGTGGCGAGTCACCAAACAAATCGGCGATCCGGTCAACGCGGGCGACTTGCTGGCGATCATCGACGCGGCCGAAGTTGGCAAAGCGAAGTCCGAATTATTGCAGGCTCTCGTGCAAACGCGGCTCAAGACGCAGGCGCTCGGCAATCTGAAGAACGCGCCGGTGCCGGAGCGGCAGAAGAAAGAAGCTGAGGCTGCTCGGCGCGATGCCGAAGTTCGGTTGCTCAGTGCCGAGCAAGCGCTCGTCAATCTCGGCCTGACGGTCAAAGCGACGGAGTTTGGCAAGCTGGAAGTGGACGACATCGCGAATCAACTGCAACGGCTGGGGCTGTCGCGCGAGTTGTCGAAGACCGATGCCGACCTGCCGGGGACGTTGCTGCCGTTACGAGCACCGCTTGACGGCGTGGTGATGCAGGTCGATGTCATCGCGGGCGAAGTCGTCGATCCCGAAGACGTGCTGTTCGTCGTCGCGGACCCGCACCAGATGTGGGTCAACTTGAACGTCATGGCAACGGACGCGAATTGGGTCCATGTCGGTCAGGCGGTGCGGTTCCGGCCGGATGGCGTCAAAGCGGAGTTCACGGGACAAGTCGATTGGATCGGCACGTCGGCGGACGAGACGACGCGCACGATTCCGGTGCGAGTCGTCATGCCCAACGCTGACGGCAAGTTGCGAGCTTCCGCGTTGGGCGTTGGCCGCATCGTGCTCCGCGAGGAACCGCACGCGATCACAGTCCCGAACGAAGCCGTGCAAACCGTGGGTGGCTGCCAAGTCGTGTTCGTCCGGGACAAAGAGTTTTTGAAGCCGAACGGCCCGAAGGTCTTTCACGCGCGGATGGTCCGCACCGGAGCGAAGGACATCACGAATACAGAGATCATCGTCGGCGTCGCCATTGGTGAAGTGGTCGTCTCCAAAGGGAGCGCGCTGCTGGCGGATGAACTCAAACGAAGTCAATCAGTGTCGGTGGCCAATCATCGACAGTCAGAGCGGCGGACACCCATCGCAACGAACGGCCAGGAGACAAAGAAAGAGTGAGGCTCAACATGGTTGCACACTTGGATTCGACAAAGCTGCTTGGCGAGAGTTTGCCGCCACGTCGGTCGTTGACCGGTCGATTGATTGGCTGGGCGGGACATGCTGTGCCCGGCCTGATTGCCTTGGCGGCGGTCAGCGGGTTGGTATTCGCCGGGCAGAAAACACACTGGCGGATTCCGAAGTTCTCGGAACTGCGCGGGCAGGCCGTCGTCGAGAAGGACGATTGGTGCGAAACGCACGCTGTTCCCGATTCGATCTGTGTCGAGTGCAACAAGGGCTGCCTGCCGCCGAGCAAGGAGCTGGGTTGGTGCAAGGTTCATGGCGTGCATGAGTGCCCCGTTTGCAATCCGTCGATCGCGCAGATTCCGAATGCCAGCGAAGTCGCGGCCGAAGAGAAGCCGCACTCGGAAGACTCTTTGAATTTCGCGCCGCGTCCTGAAAACAACAGCAAGTGCAAGTTGCAGCAGCGGCGGATTCAGTTCGCCTCGACGGAGATCATCGAGCGGCTGGGCATCGAAGTCACCGCAGCTAAGCACGCACCGATTTCCGAGTCGGTCATGGCCAACGGAGAAATCGGGTTCGATCCGACTCGCGCGGCGCGGTTGTCGTCGCGAGTTTCCGGGACTCTGTGGCGAGTCGAAAAACAAGTTGGCGACAAAGTGAAGCAGGGCGACGTGCTGGCCCTCGTGGACGCCGCCGATGTCGGCAAAGCCAAGGCCGAGTTGCAGCAGTCGATCGTGAATCTCGACTTGAAGACACAGACGCTCGCCAACCTCAAGGGTTCAACCGGTGTGGTCGCGGGCAAGTCGGTGCAAGAGGCCGAAGCGGCGGTTGCGGAAGCTCACGTCCGAATGCTCGCCGCGCGGCAAACTTTGGTGAATCTCGGTCTGCCGCTCCCGAAGGTGAATGACATCAGCGCGGAGCCGGAAGAACTCACGAAGCAATTGCAGTTTCTCGGCCTGACTGTCGAGTTGGCGATCGAGGTCGCGAAGAGTTCGTCATCTAGTAATCTGCTCCCGGTACGAGCGCCGTTCGATGGCGAAGTCACCGAACGGAGCGGCGTGCCGGGCGAAGTGGTCGCTCCGAACAAGGTGCTGTTTGTTGTCGCCGACACTCGCGTGATGTGGCTGACGCTCAACGTGCGGATCGAGGACGCCGATCGCATTCAGCCCGGCCTGCCGGTGCAGTTCCAACACGACGGACACAACGATTGGGACAGCGGCACGGTCGCGTGGGTCAGTCCCTCGGTCGATGAAGCGACACGCACGGTTCCGGTGCGAGTCAAAATGCCGAACACGGCGGGCCGGCATCACGCTCGGTCATTCGGCACGGCGCGAATCGTTCTGCGACAAGAAGAGAAAGCGGTCGTCGTGCCGAAGGACGCGGTGCATTGGGAGGGGGACTGCTACGTCGTCTTCGTGCGGGACAAGAACTTTGAGAAGTCGAAGTACAAAGTTTTCCACGTTCGCAAAATCCGTCCCGGAGCGACGGACCTCGCGGTGGCGTCGCCCCAAACCGAAATCGCCGCTGGCTTGTTGCCGGGCGAACTGGTCGCGTTCACCAACAGCGGCATCCTGCGGTCAGAGTTGTTGAAAAACAACCTGGGCGCGGGCTGAGCGGACCACAACCACTAACAGCCCGGTCGGGCTGTCCAACAAAACGTAACCGGCAACGTCAAATGCCGAATCAACCTCACTCCCCAAGTTCCAAGTCAATCACATCCGACACGCAGAGCGTGCCGGCCAAATCCAGAAAGGAATCGTCATGCACACGAACTCTCTTTTGATCCGATCCGTGATGGCGGCGACGCTCGCCGTGATCGCTCCCGCGTTTGCGATTGCTCAAGCGCGCAATGCTGCTCCGGCGACGGCCGCAGCCAGCAAAGCTCAAGCAGCCATCGAGCAAGCGAGCAAGGACGGCAAGTACACGTTTTTGATGTTCTACAAGACGACCGACGCGGCCTCAAATGCGATGTCCGCGACGTTGAAAGAAGCCTTGGCCGAAAAATCAGAACAAGCGGTGGTGGCCTACGTTCAAGTCGGCAATCCGGCTGAGCAGGCGTTGGTCACGAAGTACGACGTGAGCCGTGCTCCGATGCCCATGACCATCGCACTCGCTCCGAACGGAGCGATGACCGGGATGTTTGCGCAACGAGTCACGGCGGAGAAGCTCGGCGACGCCTTCGTCACTCCCACGATGATGTTTACGATGAAGAACCTGCAAGAGAACAAGCTGGTGCTCGTCACCGTGCAAGGTTCGGCGAAGGCTCCGGCCCCGGTCGCGATCAAGGATTTTCAGAGCGACCCGCACTTCAAAGACCGCATCGTCACGATTGGCATGACAGCGGCCGATCCGCAAGAAGGAAAGTTTGTCGGTCAAATGCAGATCGACCCGAAGGCCAAAGCCACGCACACCGTCTTACTCGCTCCGCCGGGTGTGATGGTGGGCAAGTTCGACGCGGTCGCGTCGAAAGATGAGATCGCCGCCGCACTCGCGAAGGCCGGCAAGTGCTGTGACGACCCCAACTGCAAGCATCATCAACCCGCGACCCGAACGGCGACACAGCCGGGGCAGGCGACGCGGAAGTAAGCGAACGTAGGTTGGGACTCCGTCCCGACCCGAACGATTGGTCGGGACAGAGTCCCAACCTACGAAAGGAAGAAACCATGAACCTCAAAACCCTCGTCTGGCGTGAACTGGCGGAGCGGCCGTCGGCCATGCTCACCAGCACGCTCACGATTTTGTTAGGCGTGACGGCGCTCGTCGCGATTCGTCATGTCACCGTGTTCTCGGAACGTGAAGTCGGTCAGCAACTGCAATCGTTGGGAGCCAACGTGCTCGTGTTGCCCAAGGACGCGACGTTGCAGGACTACTACTCGGCCGACCTGACCGAGCGGACGCTGCCGGAGTCGCATGTTGCCAGCATCCTGTTGGAGAACTTGCCGGGCGTTGAACGACTCTCGCCGAAGCTGTGCGTGTCGGCGAAGGTCGCGAACCGCGACGTGACGCTGACCGGCATCCTGCCGCAGAGCGAGTTTCAAGCGAAGGCGGCGTGGCAATCGGTCTCACTGTTCAGCAACAAGCACGAAGGTTGCAAGAAAGCCGCGTGCGGCCCGAAGACTTATGACGCCGCGCCCGAAACACTCGCCAGCGAGCGGACCATCGACCAGTTGAAAGGGAACGAAGCGGTGATCGGAGCCGATGTCGCCGAGTTCTCCGGCCTGAAGCCCGGCCAGTCGGTCGAAATGCTCGGTGAGAAACTGCAAGTGCTCGCCGTGTTGCCGCGTACCGGCACAGTCGATGACTCGCGAGTCTTCGCCCACTTGCACACGGTTCAACGGCTGACCAACGCGGGCGAGGTGGTCAACGCGATTGAAGTCATGGGCTGTTGCGAGGACGCGGCCGGCGGACTCGTGCCGAAGCTGGCGGAACTGCTGCCCGATGCGAAGGTCGTGACCATTTCGCAAGTCGTCTCGACTCAAGTGGGCATCAACCGATTGATGAGCCAAATGTCGCTGTTCGTGCTGGGCATCCTGGTGATCGTCGGCGGAGCGAGCGTCGCCAGCACGATTTCATCCAACGTGCGCGAACGCCGCCGCGAAGTCGGCACGCTGATGGCGCTGGGAGCTACGCCGAGTCTCGTCACGCGCATGTTTCTGTTGAAAGCGTGGGCGCTCGGCATCGTCGGAGCGGTCGGAGGCAGCGTGCTCGGCCTGATCGTGGCGATGGTACTCGGCTCGCAGTGGGCCGGTGTCACCGTCAAGCCGCTGCCAGAATTGATCGCGCTCTCCATTGGAGCGGCACTCGTCATTACCACGCTGGCTGCACTCTGGCCGGCTCGTTCAGCAGCGAAGCTCGATCCGTGCTGCTGCTTCCAGGAGGTCTAACGCCATGTACCATCTTCAAGACATCACCAAGGTCTATCGTCGGCGACAGGAAGAAGTCGTCGCGTTCAAAGCCGCGTCGCTCGACATCGGACTCGGCGAATACGTCGCCGTCGTCGGACCCAGCGGGAGTGGCAAGACGACGCTGTTGTCGATGCTCGGCGGCATGTTGTCGCCGGACAGCGGCAAGGTGTGGTTCGGCGGCGAGTCGCTCTACGACCTGCCTATCAATGAACGCACGCGGCGGCGACGCGAGCAAATTGGCTTTGTGTTCCAGACGTTCAATCTCGTGCCGTATCTGACGGCGTTGGAGAACGTCCAAGTGCCGTTGTTCCTGCATGGCGTCAGCAAGACTGAGCAGCGTAACCGCGCGGTCGCGCTGTTGGAGCAAGTCGGACTCGGCAACCGCATCGAGCACAAGCCGAGCGAACTGAGCACCGGCCAGCAACAGCGAGTCGCCCTCGCACGCACGCTGGCCAACAACCCGCGATTGATTCTCGCCGACGAGCCAACCGGCAACCTCGACCCGACCAGTCGCGAAGCGGTGCTGTCGCTGTTCGACCACTTCGTAAGTGAAGGCCGCACGATTGTCATGGTCACTCACGACCCCGGAGCCGCCGCACGCGCGTCTCGGCGACTGTGTTTGAACGACGGAACGCTCGTCACTTCCAATGAGATTCCCGCTGCGAGAGCAGCCTGAACGATCAGACCAGACAGGAGAAACCAGCATGTCATCCACCGATCGTCGTCGCGGCCATTTCAAGTTCGTGGGGAGCCAGCGTGAGCAGTTGGCGGAGTTGATCCGCGAGCACGGCGCACGCGGAGCGGTCGCGCACGCGCCGAAACCGGTGTGCCTTGCGACGGTGTTGAAGATCGCTCGTGAGTTTCGGATTCCGTTGAAGAAAGGCGCTCGTCTCAAGCGAGCCGCCTGAAAGTTGAGGCCCATTGTGTCGAGTGCTGTGGCACGATCCGTGATGTTGTTTGTCGTCGCAGGAGTCTGCGAGATCGGCGGCGGCTGGCTCGTTTGGAAGTGGCTGCGCGATGGTCGGCCAAGCTGGTGGGGTTTGGCCGGAGCGCTGGTGCTGATTCTGTACGGCATCGTGCCGACGTTGCAGACCAGTCACTTCGGGCGCGTGTATGCGGCTTATGGCGGCTTCTTCATCGTATTGGCGCTGCTGTGGGGCTGGGGCTTCGACGGCGACCGGCCCGACGCGGCGGATGTCATCGGAGCGACGATCGCGCTGGTTGGTGTCTGTCTGATGTATTACTGGCCGCGAGCGGTCGTGACGGGGAATGTGTAAGCCATGCTCAATTGGATCATCGACTTTGCTCTGCGGAATCGGGTTCTCGTGCTGCTGTCGGCCGTGGGGCTGGCAGTGGCGGGAGCGGTCGCGGTGTTGCATCTCGACATCGACGCCTTTCCGGATACGACGCCGATTCAAGTGCAGATCAACACGACGGCTCCGGCGCTCGGACCCGAAGAGGTCGAGCAGCAGATCACGTTTCCGATTGAGCAAGTGCTGGGTGGATTGCCGAGGCTGCAAATTTTGCGGTCGATTTCGAAGTTCGGTTTGTCGCAGGTGGTCGTCACGTTCGAGGACGGGACGGACATCTATTTCGCGCGGCAGCTTGTCAACGAGCGGCTCGGTTCGGTCGTGTTGCCGCCGGGCATTGAGCGGCCGAGTCTTGGTCCGGTCGCGACCGGGTTGGGCGAGGTCTATCACTACATCGTGACGTTGAAGGGTTGGAACTTTGAGGGAGCGTCCGAGGCGGAACGCACCGAGAAGTTGACCTACTTGCGGACGATTCACGACTGGTCGATCAAGCCCAAGCTGCGCACGGTCCCCGGCGTGGCCGAAGTCAATTCGTGGGGCGGGTTCGAGAAGCAGTATCAGGTCCGCATCGACCCCGAAAAGTTGATCAAGCACAAGCTGACGTTCGCCGAAGTCATCGAGGCTTTGGAGAAGAACAACAAGAACACCGGCGGCGGCGGCATTCAGCAGAACAACCAGTTTTTGTTGGTGCATGGCTTGGGCCGCACGGTCAACGAGGAACAGATTCGGAACATCGTCGTGACGGCGGAGGACGGCTCGCCGATCCGCGCGAAGGACGTGGCGACAGTCGGCATCGGCCAGGAGATTCGTCGCGGTTCGGTGACGGCGATGGGACGCGGCGAAGCGATTCTCGGCTTGTGCTTCATGACGATGGGACAGAACAGCAAGATCGTCACGTCGGCACTCAAGAAGCGGCTGGAGGAACTCCGTCCGACGCTGCCGGCCGACGTGGAAATCACTGTCGTTTACGACCGCACCGAATTGGTGGACTTTGTCATCGACACCGTCCGCCGCAACTTGTTCGAGGGCGGGCTGCTGGTGATCGCGATCCTGTTCGCGTTCCTGGGGAACTTGCGAGCGGCCACCATCGTCGCCGTGGCGATTCCGCTGTCGATGTTGTGCGCGTTCAGCGGCATGTTGCAGTTCGGGATCGCCGCGAGCTTGCTCAGTCTGGGCGCGATCGACTTCGGCATGGTGGTCGATAGCTCGGTGGTGATGGTTGAGAATTGTGTGCGGCACATCGCTCACGGCGATTTGCGGAACCGCAGCAAGATCGAAGTTGTCCGTGACGCGGCGGTCGAGGTCCGCAAGCCGACGCTGTTCGGCGAACTCATCATCATGATCGTGTACTTGCCGATCCTCACGCTGGAAGGAATCGAAGGCAAACTCTTCCGGCCGATGGCGCTGACGGTCATCTTCGCACTGGCCGGTTCGATGGTGCTGTCGATGACGCTGATGCCCGTGCTGGCCAGCTTCATCCTGCCGCGCCGCATGTCGGAAAAAGAACCGTGGCTGATGCGGCTGGCTCACATGATTCACAACCCGGTCTTGAGAATCTGCATGGATCACCGCTTCGCGGTCGTGTCGTTCGCAGCCTGCGTGCTTGTGTTCGCGTTCGGCATGATCGCTCCGAATCTCGGCAGCGAGTTCATCCCGCGACTGTCGGAAGGCTCGATGACGGTCAACGTCGTGCGGCTGGCGGGGACCGACCTCAGCGAATCGAACCACATGAACTCGGTGATGGAGCGGATCATTCTCGACAAATTCCCGAACGAAGTGCGGCACGTCTGGAGCCGCGTCGGGACAGCCGAAGTCGCGACCGATCCGATGGGGATCGAACTGACCGACATGTACGTCACGCTGCATCCTCGCTCGCAATGGACGCGAGCCAAGACGCAGGAGGAATTGCTGGGCCTGATCGAAAAAGAAGTCCGCCCGATCCCCGGCCAGCGTGTCGCGTTCTCGCAGCCGATTGAGCTGCGCATGAACGAAATGATTTCCGGCGTGCGAGCCGATTTGGGGATCAAGCTGTTCGGCGACGACTTCACCGTGTTGGTCGCGAAGGCGGCCGAGATTGAAGCGGTGTTGAAGACGATTACCGGCAACGCGGATGTCTCCGTCGAACAAGTCACCGGCCAGCCGGTCTTGCAGATCCAGATCAAGCAAGACGAAATCGCCCGCTACGGCATTGCCGCGCAAACGGTGCTCGACTTGATTCAGTCGGTCGGCAGCTTGGAAGTCGGGCAAGTCGTCGAGGGGCAATTGCGGTTCCCGCTAGTGGCTCGCTTGCCGGATCGTTTGCGGGGCAGCCCGGAGGCGCTCGGCACGATTCAAGTGGCGACACCGACCGGCGAACGCATTCCGCTGTCGCGGCTGGCCGACATCCGCATGGTCGAAGGGCCATCGACGATCACACGCGAATCGGGTCAGCGACGCATCACGATCACGACCAACATTCGCGGCCGGGACATGGGGACGTTCGTGGCCGAGGCTCAGCAGAAGGTCAACGAGAAAGTCAAACTGCCCCCCGGCCGCTACTTTCTGGAATGGGGTGGCCAGTTCGAGAACTACGAACGTGCCCGCAATCGGCTGTTGATCGTCATCCCGGTCGCCATTGCGATGATCTTCACGCTGCTGTTCTTCACCTACCACAATATCATCGACTCGCTGCGCGTGTTCACGGGCGTGCCGTTCGGCTGGGTGGGCGGCATCATCGCACTGTGGTTGCGCGACATGCCATTCTCAATCTCGGCGGCGATTGGCTTCATCGCACTCTCCGGCGTCGCCGTGCTGGATGACATGATCCTCGTCAGCTATGTCCGACAACTCCGCCGCACCGGCATGAAGATTCACGACGCCGTGCGTCAAGCGGCGATCACACGGTTGCGGCCCGTGTTGATGACCACGCTCGTCGCCAGCTTCGGCTTCCTGCCGATGGCACTCTCGACCGGCCAAGGTGCCGAAGTGCAACGCCCGCTGGCGACGGTCGTCATCGGCGGAGTCATCGGTGCGATGGCCATGTCACTGCTGGTGCTCCGCGTGCTGTACCTGTTTTTCGATGCCATCGCTCACGCGATCCAATGGTTCCTGATTCGATACTGCCACATGTCCGAGTCGGTAACGGCCCCGATGCTGGGCCTGCTGGTCGAACACGAAGAGGGCGATTCGCCCTTGGTCGGAGTCAGTGCCAGTGAGCATTCCGAAGAGAAGGAACTCACCCATGTTTGAAGAGGGGCGAGGGATGAGTGGGCGAGGGGCGAGCGACAGGCAGTCGCATGGCTGTCGCGCCGCCTTTGATTTCTCGCCACTCATCCCTCGCCCCTCACCCCTGTTTCCCAACCCCCTGTTTCACGAAGGAGACCTTGAGATGACGACACGAAAACTTTGGACGGCTTGCGGCTTGCTCGCGGCGTTGATGTTCGCGGCCAACGGCTGCGGCGAATCGGCCCCCGCGCCGAAACAAGTCGCTCAGACCGACAAGCACGATGACCACGCCGACCACAAGGAAGGCGACGGCCACGATCACGGCAAGGACGGCAAGAAAGAACACGACCACAGCGGCTGGTGGTGTGGCGAGCACGGCGTCCCTGAAGGCGAATGCAGCATGTGCAACTCGAAAGTCGCCGCCGCGTTCAAGGCCAAGGGTGACTGGTGCGACAAGCACGAACGCGCTCAATCGCAGTGCTTCATCTGCGACCCGAAGTTGCAGGAGAAGTTCGCGGCCGTGTATCGCGCGAAGGAAGGCAAAGAGCCGCCAGCCATCGAAGAGGAAGCTCCGGCCAGCGGCGAGAAGAAGTCAGGGACTTAGTCGAGAGACGAGGGCGAGCGATGCGCCACGACCTGATCTCAATGCAAGTGTCAATTTAGAGTGGCTGTGCTTGGCAGTGACGCTTGCGAAGACTTTTCGCAAGCTCACCGCTTGGCTGTCCGAAAAAAAGATGAGCCGCCTTGCGCGGCTGCCCAGGGAGGGGCGATCATGGGAACTCATTGTCTCGCGAGGCGACTCGCTGCGTTTGTGCTCACTCTTGGATTGGCGATTTTCGCGGATGCGCCTAGCGTGCGAGCCGATTGGCCGAAGCTATGGCGCAGTTCCAAACCCAAGGTCACGGTGGCTTCTGCGGCACCAAGTCGCATGGTCAGCGAGACCGCCGCACAACCTTCTGCGGTGAGGCACGCCGCCCACGCAGCTACCACGCCGAAACCGTCAGTGACTCCCGCGTCCGCCACCACGGCGCAGAAGTCGGCTCCCTACGAAGAAGACGTTGTCGTTCCAGGCAAGCCGCGACGGACTGAGACGGTCGATCCTTGTGACGATCCGGAGGATGCGGCCACTCCCGGCATGACGCTCGACGCTTTGGTGGCGCTCGGCCTGGAGCAGAATCCGCGACTCGCGAAAGTCTCGTTCGGCGTCGAGTCCGCGCGGGGCCGAGCGTATCAAGCTGGACTGTATCCCAATCCGTTGGTCGCGCTGACGTGGGATGAATTGGGTGACAAGACTGGCCGTTCGGGCGTCAACACGCTGCCGTTGGTGACGCAAGAACTCGTGATGGGCCGCAAGCTGAAGCTCAGCCGCGCCGCCGCCGAGCGTGAAGTCGAGCAAGCCAGTTGGGGCGTGATGGCCGAGCGTTACGCGATGCTGTCCGAAATCCGTGCGGCCTATTTCGACGTGCTGGCCTTGCAAGAACGAGTCCGTTTGCTGTGCGAGATTCGCGGCTATGGCCGTGACGTGACGAAGACCGTCCGCAGCCTGCGTGACGACGCCAAACAATTGGCGGACATCGACGTGTTGCCGGTCGAAGCGGAACTCGCTCGTTACGAAGCGGACGTGGAATCGGCTCAAGCGGAGAAAGCGGCGGCGTACAAACGGCTGGCCGCGCTGCTGGGTATCCATCGGCTGGCGATCACCAAAGTCGCGGGCCGCCTCGCGGATTATTCGTTTCCGGACTACGACGCCGAAGGCACGCCGATGTATGTGCTCAGCGTCCATCCAGAAATCCAGATCGCTCAGTGGGGCGTCGAGAAGGCGAAGTTCGTCGTCCAACGCGCGAAGGCCGAGCCGATTCCGAACCTCAGCGTCAACGGCGGCTACGTCCGGCAGAACCAGAACCGTTCCGATGACTACACGCTGGGCGTGAGCGCGTCGATCCCGCTGTGGAATAAGAACCAAGGCAACATCCGCGCGGCTGAAGCGGAACTCTGCGCCGCGATGCAGGAAGTCGGCCGCATCGAAAACGACCTGACGGATCGCGTCGCCACCGCACTGCGCGAATTCGCCTCCGCTCGCAAGCGTGCGGAAAAGTACCAAGCCGTCGTGAGCAAGGCCGAACAAGCTCAAACCATCGCCACCGAAGATCAACGACGAAACCTTCCGCCGCTGATGGTCCTGGAACTGCAACGCTCGGCTCGGCAGGCCCGCCTGGAACGCCTCAAATCCATCGGCGACGCCTGGAAGGCTGCGGCCACGATCTCCGGCTTGACGATCGAAGACAACTGGCCGCCCGCTCCGACAAAACCGACCGACGTGCCACCCGCTCCGGCGGCTGTTCCGCAATGATTCTTGGATCGCGACGCGGAGCGTCGCGCCACATTGCGGCTTCGCCGCGCTCTACTCTTGACTGACCGCGCTTGTGAACGAGGGCTGGCAAGAGTGCCCCTCTTACTGTCCAGTCATCTTGAGATAGTCCTTGTCGCGGCAAACCCACAGCGGATCTTTGCCGAACACGACGTATTCGGCCTCTTCGCTGGCTGGGTCACCGCTGTCGAAGGTGAGTTTGACTTTGAATCGTGTCGGACCTTCGGTCGAGGGTGTCTCGTCGCCGATCTGAAACTCTTTCAGCTTGCGGCCGGAATCCCAGACTTGGTCTTGCACCTGCACGACCGGCTTCGAGGACTCGATGGCTCCCGGCTTGTCACGGCCCGACTTCCAGGCGTCCAACGCGGTCGTCAGTGCGGCCTTCGCGCCCGTTCCGGTCGGATGGTAACTGGAGGCCGAACCGCCGCCGCCACCGCAACCTGTCAAACTCAACGCCAGCAGTCCCAGCGGTAGGCACCAAACGAATTTCAATTTGCGGAGCATGTTTCGAGTTTCCTTTCGGGATGTGGTGGGCTGAGTTTCATCAAATCGTCGCTGGTTGTGGAAGCCGTCTGTTGCGTCGCTTGCCAGCGTCGGCGACGAACCCAATAGAACAGCACGGGCAAGAACAGGTCGATGACTTCGTCGGCGATCAGAATGCCGCCCAGCACCGGAGCGGCCATCGGCCGGATGACTTCAGCTCCGACACCGCTGGCCCACAGCATGGGGGCGAGACCGAGGATTGTCGTTCCTTCGGTCAACAGCTTCGGACGCAGGCGATGCACGGCTCCTTCGATGACCGCGGCTCGCAAGTCCGCTTCGGTCAGCGATGCCAGTGGGCCGCGCTTCTCCAACGCTTCACGCAGATAGACCAGCATGATGATGCCGGTCGAGGTCGCCATACCGAAGCACGCGAGATACCCAACCGCCACCGGCACTGACCAGCGATAGCCGAACAGCCATTGAAAGAAGACGCCACCCGCGATCGCTCCCGGCACCGCCAGCAGCATCAGGCAGGTGTCGGCCCAATCGCGGTACGTCAGCCACAGAATCAACAGGATCAGCCCAATGACCACCGGCGTGATGAACAGCAACGTGCGAGCGGTCTGCTCGGCATGTTCAAACTGCCCGGTCCATTCGAGGAACGTCCCTTCGGGGAGTTCGACGTTCTCCGCGACCGCTGTTTTCGCTTCAGCGAGAAACTCGAATGTCCCGCGACCGCGCACGTTCAGTCGGACGTAATTCCGCAGCAGTCCGTTTTCGCTCTTGATCGACGCCGGGCCTTCGGTGATGCGGACGTCCGCGACATCACCGAGCGTGACAAAGGTGTCGCTCGCCCAGCGGCACGGCACCGGCAACAGCCGCACCGCGAGTTCATCACGAGCCGCATCGCGCGTCGCCCGCACGCGAACGTCGTGACGCTCGCGGCCCGACAGCACCGTCGCCACCTGCTTGCCGCCGAGCGCCGTCTCGATGACGTACCACAAGTCGCGTGGGTCGATTCCATGTTCCACCGCCCGTTCGCGGTTCGGGAGGATTTCCAAATAGCCTTTGCCGCGAATCGGATCGGCAATGACGTCCGCCGCTCCTGGCACCTCGCGCAGCACGGCGGCGATTTCTTCCGAAGCCGCGACCACCTCATCGAGATTGCCACCGAGCACACGCACGCCGATCTCGGTGTTGATCCCGGTTGCCAGCATGTCGACTCGATTCTGAATCGGCCGAGTCCACACGTTCGTCCAACCCGGCATTTGCAACGCGCGATCCAATTCCCCGCCGAAGCCGGTGAGTTCGTCTCGCTCGAACGGCCACAGAAACGCCCAGCGAGCGAATTGTTTGCTGTGCTCGGCGATGACAGCATCCAACTCCGGCACCGGATCAATTACCGGCAACGGCGGCAGTTGCCGTCCGCTGTGATGATGCTCGGCTTGTTGTTTCAGCTCCAGGCGATTTCCTTCCGATTGGCCGCCTGAAGGCGCGATGACGAGCGGCGTGCGTGCCGCCGCAATTTGATCGAGCCACGCATCGACACGCGGATCGACTTCGTCCGCGCGGCCCAACAGTTCTTCCGCGACGAACTGCGTGAACGATCGCAAGCCGCGATCGAACAGGTCGCGATTGAGCGTCTCGGTGTGTTCCACCCACGCCGCACGTTGGACACGCTGCAACTCGGATCGCAATTGCGCGAACTCGGAGGGCGTTTCGCGGCCGAGCAGTTCATTGGCCGACTGTCGCAGTCGGCTGAGCCACGACACCGTTCGTGGCGAGGCGTCCGCCAGCAATTTGTCTTCGGCCAAATGTGCGAGCGCATGTTCGGCGATCGAGCGGAGGTCATCCTCCTCCAGGGACATCGCCAAGTGCGTGCCCAGATGCGGCGATAACGACTCCTGCAACCACGCAAGGTCTCCCGATTGCAGTTCGCGAGTCAATCGCCCGTCGTCCTGCCAGCGTTTCGCCAACCGCGACAACGCTTCCTGAATCAGCACGCGACCAAGCCGGCGCTGAAACTCCTCGTTGCGAGCGTGCGCGACTTCGCGCAGACCCAACTCGCACCGCGCATGCGCGGCGGCGACTGACTCGACGAAGTCCGTCGTCGCGATCGTTCTGGCAATCAGCTTCGCCGAGAGTAGTGCTTGGACAACCTCGTGCCCCTGTCGTTCGACGTCCGCTCGACGCAGCTTGCGTTTGGGCCAGAACTCGGTTGGCCGGAAATCGACCATCGTTTCGATCATGTCCAGCGGAGCTGGATCGAACGGCGTTTCCGCTCGGCCCGCTTTGCCGACGACCATGTCGACTTCGGGAAACCGGCACAGCAGCATGTTGCGAGCCTTGAGATCATCTCCGGCCTGCGTCACCGAAATTCGCGGCACGGTGATCGGCATGTCCATGACCATGCCCTCGTCGAGCGGCACTCGCAGATCAATGCCCAGCGGCTGCATCGTCTGCTGGGCCACGAGAGCAATCACAATCAGCGAACCACACCAGCCCGACGCGCGTGCGAGGGATCGCAGTGAATGACCTCTCGCTGGCGCGGCGGGCTGATGTGCGGCGAGTGAAATCCAACCGACCGAGACCAATGCTGCGAACAGAACCGCGCGGAACACGCCGTCATGTCCGACCGGAGTCACGCCCAGTAGAAACGTCACGCAGATGATCCACGCCATCACGACCGGATGATCGAGCAGATAATTCAGCACCGGCCGATAGACCTCCATCACCCCGCGCACCAGCCAGCTTTCGGTTTCGGCTCGCATCCGGCCGCGCAGGAACAGCGTGCAGAGCGCGGGGACCAGCGTGATCGACAAGATCGCAACCGCGATCAGCGCGAACGTCTTTGTGAACGCCAACGGCCGGAACAATTGGCCGTCGATTCCGCCCAGCGCGAACACCGGCAGGAACGAGATCAACATGATGAGCACCGAAAAGAAAATCGGCCGGCCAACCGTGCGGCAGGCGGCCAGGACGGTCGGTCGCACGTCACCGGTCACGGGCTGATCGCCAAATTGGCGATGCAAGTGCGTCATCGCGTTCTCGGCCATGACGATCGAAGAATCGACCAGCACTCCGATCGAGATTGCGATCCCGGACAGCGACATGATGTTGGTCTGAATGTCGACAACGCCGAGCGTTCGCAGCACCGCCATCAACACGAACGACGCGAGGGCCGCCAACGGCAGAGTGATCGCGATCACGAAGCTGGACCTCAGATGCCTCAGTACCAGCAACACACACAGCGTTGCTCCGAACATTGCTTCGAGCACCGTGCCCGTCACCGTCGCGACCGCCCCTTCGATCAGCGGAGTACGGTCGTAACACGGGATGACTCGGACACCGTGCGGCAATCCAGTTCGCAGCTCGGTCAGCTTGCGGCGGATCGCGCGAGTGACTTCCAGCGGGTTGTGCCCGTATCGCATCGCGATGACGCCGCCGACCACTTCGTTGCCGTCTTTTTCAAAGACACCGCGTCGCGGCTTCGGCCCCATCGTGACGCGGGCGATGTCTCGCAGCCGTAGCGCACGCGGCTCGCGTGCGTCGGTCTCGGACGGCTGTTCCTGACGCACGCGAGCCGCGCGCGCCACAGGCACCAGCACCGCTTCGAGGTCGCGGAGTGTTTGCCGGTCAACATCTTCCGAACTGTTCGCGGACGCGCCGAAGTTGCCAGGGGCGTGGACGAGGAACTCGGCGTTGCCTTTGTGGATGACGTTGCCGCCGAGAATTGCTTGCGAGTGCTCGACCGCGTCGCAAATGTCGCGTGGTGTGAGGCCGACTTTCGCGAGTTTGACGAGATCAAGTTCGATGACGAACTCGCGCACATGACCGCCGACGCTGGCGACTTCGGCGACGCCCGGCACGCCGCTGAGTTGCGGACGCAAGTACCAATCCTGAATGTCACGCAGCCGTCCGAGGTCGAGGCCCGGACCTTCCAGCGTGTACCAGAAGATTTGTCCGGTCGGCACCGCATCGGCCGACAGTCGCGGCGTCACGCCCGTCGGCAGAGCGTCGCCGAGCAGCGTCAATCGTTCTTGCACACGCGAGCGAGCGGTCTCGAAACGGACAGACTCGTCGAAGATCAAATGCAGCAGCGCGTACCCCGCTTCGCTCGCACCGCGCACGACACGCACGCCCTCGATCCCTTGTAAGTGTCGCGAGAGTGTCGAGGTGACTTGCTCGTCGAGTTCGCGTGGGTTGTGCCCCGGCCAATCGGCGAAGACGAGGACTTGGTTCTCCGAGAGATCGGGAATCGCATCCATCGGCGTTCGACTGACGGCGATCACGCCACACACCGCCAGTACGCACGCGGTGACGATCGTCACCGCGCGATGCCGGATTGAAAGTTCGATGAGGCGTTCGATCATGGCGCGAGCTTCTTCAAATGCTTCTCCGGGTCTTTGCGAAGCGCGGTCTCGCAGCCGGCGCAGCAGATGAAGACTCGGCGGCCGGCAAGTTCCACCGGCAACGCGCCGCCCATCGAGTTCAGATCGGCTCCGGTCACCGGGCAAATCTTTTGAGCGGCGACGAGCTTCTGGTCTGCTGGCGAAAGCTTGGATTTCTTGGCTCGTCGCCGCGTGACGGTTTGCGGTGCGGAAATGGTTGCCCGATTTCCCGCCGCTCCGAAGTAGCCGACGGCGAGACTGGGATTGAGCCGCGTTTCGGCGTCGATCAAGAACGCGCCGCTGGTCGCAACTCGCTGGCTGGCTTTCAGTCCTTCGCGGATCGGCAGCAGGTCACCGATTCGCGGGCCAACTTTCACGGCGATGCCGTCAAACATGCCGGGCATCGACTCGACGTAGACCACCTGCATCGAGCCGCTGTCGATGACCGCCGATTCGGGAAGTGCCAGACATTCGCCGATGCCGTCCAGCGTTTGCGGCTGAAGTTCGGTCGTGTGGATACCGGCCTGTTGAATGCGATACGGAGCCAGTTGCATCCGCGCGAGCGTTCCATCGGGAAGCACGATCGGCTCGCCGCGCCGCCGCGTGACCAAGTCCATGTGACAGACCGGGCAAATTGCCGGCCAGTCGGAGAGGACTCCGGGACACATCGGGCAGAAGAACTCGGTATCGGTCGAAACGCTTCCGGCGTGAGCCGCTCCGCCGAACAGCGGCCGAGTCCACTTGTTCCAATAGTTTTGCCACGTCTCCCAGCGGCCGACGACCACAAAGGCGACGAGCAACACGATCACAAACCGCAGCCGGACTTCGATCAGCTTCGCGGTCCAGAGCAGTCGCTTGAATAGGGGTGAGGGGCGAGGGGTGAGAGGCGAGGTGTCGGACAGAGGTTCGCTCATGGCTGTCCCTCGGCAGACTTTTCGATGGCGGGAGGCTCAGGCATCTTGTGCTCCCAATGCGCGAGCAGTTCGAGATCCTCATGCCGGTAGACCCACAGCGGGTCGATGCCCAGCACCGCGAACCGCACCTTCTCTTCCGCAGCGGGTTTCGCGAAGGACAATTTGCACAAGTAGGTTCTCTGAGTCAGTCCGGCGACCTCGCCGAGAATCTCGAAGCGTTCGAGTGTCTGTCCTTCACGGCGAAACGAATCGACAAGGAACACCGGCGGCTTCGTGCCATGTACTTCACCGACCGGCTCGCCTCGCCGCCACGCTTCCAGAGCGGCCTGAATGGTCGATGTGGCCTGTGCCGGTTCGGGGATGTAACGCGCATGGCTGCTGCCGGACGATGAGCCGCAACCGGCACAACATCCGCACAGCAGCCAAACCGCGACGAGACACGACCCACGAAATGGAATCATCGTTTGGCTTCCCACCGTTCAACCGCCTTACGGTGCCACGGTCTCTTTGCCGGCGCGCGTGCCGATTGATCGCCACGCCGTCAGATCAATGTTGTTGTTGGAGAAGTTCACGGCACCGTCGCCCATCAGCACATGGACTCCACCCGTATGAAAGCTCGACGCCGAGACCTGCATCGCCATGTTGGCCATCGTGCCGGTAAAGCCGGTTCCCGCGCACGAAGTGGTATTCGGCACCGCAACGTGGTTGTATTGCGCGCAGCAATTCTCACCCATAACCCAACTGTAGCCCCATTTGCTGGTCAGCGGCGTCGCGGTCAAAGTGTTGAGACCCATGCAGGTCGAATACGTCCCGGCCAGCGTGGTCTGTGCCGGAATCACGAACAAATCGCTCTTGGGATTCAGGCTGCCGTTGCCACGCACATGCTCGCTGAAGAACGCCGTCTGGCTCAATCCGTCACGAACAGCGGCTGAGTTCACTCGGCTGAGGAAGTAGAACACTCCGGTCTGCACTTCGGTAGGACTGACCGTGGAGGCTCCCGCAGTGTCGCTCAAGTCGCAGAGCCAACCACCTTGGTTGCCGCAATAGTTGTTTTGCCCCGGTCCTGCCGTTTGGCCATCGGACGGACACAAGAACATCGGCACCGTTTTGGTCGAGGGGGTCGTATTGATTCCTCCCGGACTGGTGTAAGCGGGCATGAAGGCGATCACACCGCCCATGCCCGGCGTGTCGGGCGGCTGCGTGAAGGTGATGCTTTTGTAGAGCGGTGTCTGATCGAGAAACGGCAGCAGCATCGCGTGTTGCGACCACCGCGCGAAAACTGGAGCACCGGGGTAGCTCGGACCTTTCCCAAACGGGAACACTTTGTTGTTGTCGTGGTAGTTGTGAATCGCCAGACCAAACTGCTTGAGATTATTACGGCACTGGCTGCGTCGAGCCGCCTCACGCGCCTGCTGCACGGCCGGCAGCAGCAACGCGATCAACACGGCGATGATCGCGATCACCACCAACAATTCGATCAATGTAAATCCGCGACGGTTCATAATGAGCTGCTCCTGAAAAAACGAAACGAAAGAAATCCAGGCATCAGAAAAGAATAGAGGTCGTCCGAAGAAGAATGAGTCGTGACTTCATCCAGGCTGGCGATTCGCAGGCGGATGAATCCGGTCGAGATCAATTCCTGGCTGCGAAAGTTCACACGCAGCCCAAAGCAGGATCGACGACAGCCGCGTAGTCGCTCGCGAAGAAAGCACAAGTCAGAAGTTGGGAAGATTGTGTGGGTCGCAATTCCTATGCACCGAGAGAGCATCCCGGTCACCGAAACGACAGTCACAATCACAATTGCGCTCGCGAGCAATAGCCTTAAGCGGCTCGCGGCGGACGGTCCAGCCGACCTGCACGGCGTTCCGGCAAACGAAACCCATCATCGCACGTCGGCCTCACGAAATCAGAGGACCGAGCGGCGATTTCCGGCAGAGAGAGCCAGCAGTGCTGATCTTCCATTTGCACCCTGACGGGCAATGGAGCGGGAGCAACGGGAGTTCCCTTCGAGCAATGCAAACCGCGGCAAGGCGACTGTGGACGCGGTGCATCAGACGGTTGTTGCTGCGGCCCGGTTTCCGATCGCATGTGTGCCAGCAGCGACTCTCCGTGCGACTGCAAATGATCGCCACAAGTCGCGGAAGCGGTCGCCGTCCAAGCCAACTGCAAGGCCAAAAACGCGGCCACGCAGCCCAGCTTGCGAACAGTCCACTTCAAGCGTTCCGAGCACATTATTCACATCTCACGGCGACTGCCCTTCGCAGTCAGACTTTTAGGGAGACGGCATTCTGCTACTCGAATCTCGGTGTCGCAACCTATGTTTTGCCGAAAAGCCCCGGTTTCATGAAACCAAAGACCGCCCCTATCCTGGTCAGCACGAGACAGAATGGAGGTGGCAATTGCTTTTGGCAGGAGCAGTCAACGCCGACACTAACCCGAAGCGCGAGCGAGGGCGATCGCATCACGGATCACCGAATTCAGAATCGTTGTCATTGGGAGCGCCCGCCCTCGTTCGCGCTCTTGCGTTTCGGATTAGTCTGTCTCTGCCAACATTTATGGGCACACCAGCCCCGCAGTGATTCTTGGAACGAAGCTTCCGCTCCCATCAAGGTCATGGTACTTTCTGCCACGACTGATTTGAGGAACTCATGCGTTTGCTGGCCCGTAATTTGGTGACTCTGCTGCTGATCGCCGTAATGGCGATGCCAGCGGTGTCGTCTCCGGCGTTGCGGCACCGTCATGCGGACGGGGACAAGTCGCACCAGCATGGCGTCGCGACGGTCGAGCGTTCGCAGACGAGCGGCCCAAGACATTCGCATTCGTCGCAGCACAGTCACCGTGTCGAAACGGTGATGGCGAAGGAGTCGCATGACGACCGTGCGACTCCTTCCGCCAATTCGCCCGTTGAGCATCTGCATGTGTTCTGGTTTGGTTTCCAGTCTTCTTTGCCGGTGTCTGCGCCGGAGCGTTCAGATTCGCCTCGATCGTCGGCGAGCACGGAACAATGGGTGCCGCTGATTTCCGAAGTCACTCTGCCGGATGCTTCCCAAGGTGGGTCGCAGATTCCGGCGGTGGATCTTCTCACTCCGACGGAGTTGACGCCGCGATTGCCGGTTCGCTCCGAGGTACGCCCGCCGCACGAGTCGGTGGTGGCTTTGCTGTGTGACACTGCGCGCCGCGAGCGCTCTGGTGTCCTCGTCGTCTAATTTTCGATTGACGATTTTTGATTTTCGATTGAAGCGCAGGCGACGGCCTTGCAAGCCCATCGAAGATCGCAACCTGCCGCTTGCAGCTTGCAGACCAATCAAAAATCGTCGCTGGCCGCTTTGTCGCCCAATCAAAAATCAAAAATCGAAAATCAAAAGGTGTCCGATGAAGACTCGACGATTGCTCTTTGGCGTTATTGGTTTCGCGCTGGTCGCTGGACTGGCGACAAGCGCATGGTTCTCGCGCGAACAACTGAGTCGATGGCTGACGGTGCAAGCTGCTCCGGCCGCGAAAGCTGATGAGCGTCCCGCGCCTATTCAAGAAGCGAAGATGCTCAAGCTCAGTCCGCAAGCTCGCAAGAACTTGGGATTGGTCGCGAAGGCCGCGAAGCCGCAAACGTACTGGCGGACGATTCAAGTTCCGGGTGCGATTATCGACCGGCCGGGCCGCTCTGATCGAGGCGTGACGGCTCCGGCGGTCGGGGCCGTTGTTCAAGTCCATGCCTTTCCCGGCGACACGGTGAGGCCCGGCGACCGGCTGTTCACGCTGCGGCTCTTCAGCGAGTACCTGCAAAACACGCAGTCGGAACTCTTCAAGGCGACTCGCGAAACGGAACTGCTCAAAGAACAGCGAGTCCTGTTGGCGAAAGCGGCCAAGAGCGGCGCGGTCGCCGAGTCGAAGCTCATCGAACTCGACAATCAACTCCGTCGGCAGTCGGCCGCCATTCAGGCGTACCGCCAAGACCTGTTGACGCGCGGACTCAAAGCGGAGCAGATCGACGAGGTCACCGAGGGAAACTTTGTCTCGACCATTGAGGTCGTCTCGCCGCCTGTCGGACAGCCTGGGACGACCGGCCCATCGCCGTCGCGAAGCTCCTCAATCGAAAATCAAAAAACAAAAATCGAAAATCCCCCTACCACTCAACTGATCGACAACCGCGTCGAAGGGCTGACCTACGAGGTGCAAGACCTCAAGGTCGATCTCGGTCAGCAGGTGCAAGCCGGACAATTGCTGTCTGTGCTCTCCAACCATCATTCGCTCTACATCGAAGGCCACGCCTTCAAGCAGGAAGCCCCGTACTTGGAACAGGCGGCTCAGAACGGCTGGCCGGTCCAAGTCGAATTTGCCGAGGACGACCAACAGCATTGGCCGGCACTAGAGCAGTCGTTCCAGATTCGGCATCTCGCCAATGCCATCGACCCCGCCAACCGCACGTTTGATTTCTTCATCCCGCTGACGAACCAGTCGCGGGGCTATGAGAAGGACGGCCAGACATTCGTGGTCTGGCGGTTTCGACCCGGACAACGAGTGCGGCTGCATGTCCCGGTTGAGGAACTCCAGGACGTACTCGTGCTGCCTTCCGCCGCCATCGTCCGCGAAGGGCCGGAAGCCTACGTCTTTCGTCAGAACGGAGACCTCTTCAATCGCATCTCCGTGCATGTCATGTACGAGGACCGCTTGAACGTCGTGGTGGCGAACGACGGCAGCATCACGTCCGGTTTGTATCTCGCTCAGAACGCGGCAGCTTCGCTCAACCGCGTGCTCAAGGCCCAAGCCGCCAGCGGTATGCGAGCGGACCTGCACGTCCACGCCGACGGCACGGTTCACGCCCCCGGACAATGATTTTCGATGCCCCGTCGAAATCAACCTCTTTCAGCCCAATCAAAAATCGAAAATAAAAAATGCTCAACGCCGTTATTCGATTCGCGCTTCGCTACCGGATGCTCGTCGTCGTGATGAGTCTGGCCTTGTTGGTCTATGGCTCGTATCTGGCGACGACGCTGCCGATCGACGTGTTCCCGGACCTGGACCGTCCACGCGTCATCATCATTACCGAGTGCCCCGGACTCGCGACTGAAGAAGTCGAGACGATGATCACTCAACCGATTGAGGTCGCACTGCTGGGAGCCAGCGGCGTGCAAGCGGTTCGCAGTCAAACCACTGCGGGCTTAAACGTCATCTACATCGAGTTTGACTGGACGACCGAGATTCGAGCCGCTCGGCAAACGGTGCAGGAGCGGCTGGGCACTCTGGCGGGGGTCTTGCCCGAAGGGATTCGTCCGCAGATGACGCCGCCCGCGTCGATCATGGGGCAGATCGTGATCGCCGGGATCTACCGTCAGCCGGGACCGAACGGGGGCGAGTTGTTGCCCGTTGGCAGGACCGGGTTGGTGGTGGAATTGGTTCAACCGACCGACAAGTCCCGGCAAGTCTCCGTCTGGCGGCCAGTCAATCGGCACCGACTTGATTCGTGGGAGCCGGTGGCTCTGGACAACATCACATGGGCGGAAGGTGTTGCCGAACGCCGAGCCACTCTCACGATCGCCGGCCAGCAACACGACGTTCTGTTCCCCACGGCGGAATCGCAGCAGATGGCGTTGCGGACAATCGCCGATTGGGTGATCCGGCCGCGACTGCTGAAAGTCACTGGCGTTGCCGAGGTCTTCATTCAGGGGGGCGATCGCAAGCAGTATCAGGTGCTCATTGATCCGGCCGCGCTGCTGGAATACGACGTGACCCTGCAAGAGGTCGAGCAAGCCCTCAAAGAAAGCAACATCAACACGAGTGGTGGCTTCGCCGTCCAAGGCGAAACCGAGCGGCCGATCCGGGTGCTGGGACGATTGGGGCCGGACTCGCATTTGGTGGTGGAAGACCTGCGCAAGATTCCCATCAAGGTCCATCAAGATCGGTCGGTGCTGTTGAGCCAGGTGGCCCAGGTCGTCGAAGGTCCGCAATTCAAACGGGGCGACGGCAGCGTCAACGGCCGCGCCGGTGTCGTCTTCACCATCGTCAAGCAGCCGCACATTGATACCCGCTCGCTGACGGATCGGCTGGAAGAGGCGTTGAAGGAATCCGAAGCCTCGCTGCCGGCTGACATCGTCATCAATTCGGAATTGTTCCGGCTCAAGAACTTCATCGACCACGGCCAGCGCGCATAGCTGGGTAGTGTGGGCGAGCTGGCGCGATTGCTGTTTGTATGGTATTCCTCTCCTGGAATTCGTCTGCGTGAGTTTGCTGGTCGTGTGACTGCGGACCGGAGCGCAGGAAACCAGACCAGGAGGTGTCG
>CAMDRI010000029.1 GCA_945906725.1 Candidatus Kuenenia stuttgartensis
TCGCGATTCAAACGATTGTTCGTCTTGATCAGAAGCTCGTTGTCTCCCTTTCGGAGCGAGATGGGGATCTTCGCCGTTTCGAATTCCTCGGAGTGATCAAGCATCGTGATCTGCTTGCCGTTCAAATAGATGATCGCCCAATTGTCCAAGCCAAGTCGTAAGATGGCCCGCCGGTCGGTGTCGCTGTTCAGTGTTGTTCGCGCGTAATACGAATGATCGGTCGGAGGGTACACGGGACGGTGCTGGATGATGTGTTCGAGCCGCAGCCAACCGTACTTACTGTCGAGATCGTGAACGGCATAGTCCGTCTCGCCGATTCTGACCCGGGCAGCAAGCTCCGACTGCGAGAGTTGTCGCACGAGTTCATCGGCCGGTTTATTGAAAGCTTCGAGGCTGTTCCCGTCAGCAAACGCGCCGATCACCTTCCATTTCGTCGGACTGTGTCCCTGCGGAGTCTGCGGACTGCGAGCCTGGTAAAAGTACGAGACGGCCTCGTAGTCGTCAGGACGTGCGTTGGAAGTAAAGATCAGCGACGAACGGAACAGAATCGGATCGGGGCCGAAGAATCGGTAAAAGACACCATCTTGATCGTTGCGTCCGCGGTTGTCGCGGTATGGGCAACCGACCCAGCGAGTTTGATACTGGTTGAACCCCCACGAGAACCCGAAATCGTCCTCGACGTTGTGGCCGCTGATCACGTGGGGATCGGTTTGACCATCAATCAGCATTCGTGTTCCGCTGTTGTGAAAGACCATGTCGGCATGATCCTTCTGCCGCCAGCCCATGATGTAGCCAGCAAGAAATCCAGCCCCTTCGGTCTCAGCAATCGGGAATGGTTTAGCTGGCGATCCCGGAAGGGCGATGCTGCGTTGGGAGTGAAACCGAAGCGGCGTCAGCTCGACAGCCTCGCGATACTGCTGCCAGTCCACCATCGCCGCGCCGTTTTTTGCGGACTTGCTGTGCAACGAGATCCGACAACCGTTGGAAAACGGAATCGGCAAATAGAAGTTCCAGCCCGGTGAAGCTTTGGGCGGGATGTGAACATCATTTGTGATCGTGAAATTTGGGAAGTTCGCCAGGCCGGCGCTGTTGATGTGGTAATCTTCGAATCCCAGCAGCACTCCGAAGAACGACCGAAACGGCATCCGTACCTGCGGCTCAGGCACTTCATCCACCGCGATCTCAATCTCGAGGTCATCAAGGTTCTTCTCGCCAAAGACGAACCAAAGATGCCGCACGCAGCCAGCCCCCTTCACATTGAGAATCTCGACGCGATTCCCTGCCTCCGCAGAGATGTTCGCCGTCGTCCGCCGAGTGCGGAAGTTCGTGGGTAGTTGAATCAGCGGGACCGCCGGATCAGCGTACATCGCCGGAAACGGATCCCCTGCTGGCATCGGTTTCTTGTCAACATCTTGAGCCACAGCAGGCTGCCCAAAGACGATCAACGGTGCGAGCACCAGCGCGGCAAGAGTTTTTCGAAGGTATTCCACGGCATTGGCTCCTACTGCTGAGTCAGTGATTTCAGTTTGAAGTGCGCGCCTGCGTTCGCGTGGCGTCCCTCTGACTTGGGCGAGCGGCAGATGAACTCTTACCGTACGACGGACTTCCAAGTCGGTCGAAAGTCACGACGGACAAAGATGTCCGTCGTACGGCGGGTAAATCCGCATCTGCCGCTCGTCTTGTAACGATCACCCAGGATAAACCCGCGTCAGGACGATCTTGTAGGACAGTCCATACGACGTTGAGTCCAGCTTGATTTGTATGCCTTTGGAAACGTCGAGCCGCAGCCACGCGGGCAGAGTCCCACTGTGACTCCTCATGACGCCGTTCAGGATCGTGCCCGAGTCAAACCCGGTCCCCAGGTCGGAGGCTCCTCCATAAACGGTGTATTCATAGTGGGCACGTGAATTGACTGGCCCGGTCATTTCCACTTCTGGAATGGATTTGATGGTTGTCCACGAACCGGCAGTCGCCATTCCATGGATGGTTTCCTTCGTGGTATCTCCCCAGCGAACGCTGCCCCCGGCCAAAGGCGCCACAAGGTTCGTGCCGATCGTGAGGTCGTACCCTGCCATCAGGTCCGGTCCAATCCGAGCCGCTCCCAATTGATGATGATCAAACCTCAGAGCCCCGCGTCGATCAAAGGCGGTTCCGATGAACTTCACGATGTTCGGCGCTTCTGCCGTCAATTCGAACAGACCGTTGAAGAGCATCGCCGCATCGGACGCATAGAGATTCCGGAAATTGGCCTCGAAATAGAGCTGTGACATGTTCGCACCGCCACCCGCGAAATGCAGGGCTCCGTCATCTGAGGTCTTGCTTCCACAATACTCCAGAACGCAACTGTTGAGCGCGACCAGCACCGAGCTCTCAAACGACAAACCGCGAGTGCAGCCGCTGATGTAAGCCCGCGATACCGTCACCGTGGTACACGGAATGTTTTGGTGGGTCTCAAAGGACAAACCGTAGGTGCAGCCCTGGGCGGTAATGTCTTCAAGTCCCCAATAGACACACTGCTTCACCTGCAAACCGCGTGCAGAGAAATTGGCAAAGCGAAGGCCGGACAACGAATAGTACGATTTACTCACGGCCAGAATTCCCACGGTCGCATTTCCGTCGTCCTTCGTTCCGGTGGACTCGATCGTGAAATCCATGAGCTTCACAAACTGCGATTTATTGCACGTGAGCGCCACTCGATTGCGGCCCGTCGTCAGTCGAATGACCGGTTGGCCAATCCCCTGGAGCGTGGTGAGCACGCTGGTCTCTTTAATCTCCAAACCTGTCGTGACGTAGACGCCCTCGGGAATGAGGACTCGCTGAGCTCCGCAATCGAGCGCCGCCTGAATCGCGATTGTGTCATCGGTGCGGCCGTCGCCTGTCGCACCAAAATCCTTGACGCTGACCGCCTCTCCCAGTTTGTCCGGCAGAGTCCGCGATACGGCACCCGTTCGTGCGATCGTTGTGGTCCCAGTTCTCTCTCGTGAAGTGGCCGGCGCAGATCGAGTCGGCGTCGCGTCGTCAGACACGGCCAGCAGCCATCCCCCAACGCTCAGGCTGCACAACAGTGTGGCGATGACGAACGTGGTCCCCGATCTCTTCCTCATGGTGTCTTCCTTATCAACGAAATGAGATGTGCAATGTGTCGATCTCGCTGACTCAGAATGGCCACGTTTGCGTCAATCCATTTTGTGTGAACCACTCGCGGTGAGCCCCACCTCGCGAATCAGCGATCGTAGTTTGAAGTCTTCGTTCGCTGCCTTGCTGACGATTGCGTCGATCGTAATCGAGTCGGCGGGGCCGAGTTCTCTGGCCAATGCGAATCGCAGCAAGTGAGCTGTGAAGGCTCGGGCGAACCGTTGGTTCTCTTTCACCAGCGATGCTTTGAAAGCGACGACGCCGTCGAACGGATGCGTTCGCAGCAGTGTTCCGCTGGCATCGACCGGCTTGCCATTTTCGTACTTATCGCGCCAGCGGCCAGTGATGTCGAAGTTCTCCATGGCGAAGCCCATCGGGTCGATCCGCGAGTGGCAACCGGCGCACGATGGGTTCTTGCGATGCGCGGCAAACTTCTCGCGAATCGTCAGGTCTTTCGCCGAGTCGTCCTCGTTCAGCGGCAGGATGTCGTTGGGAGGGGGCGGAGGTGGATCGTTGAAGATCACTTCGGTGATCCAGGCGCCGCGAGCAATCGGGTGAGTTCGCTTCGGGCCAGAATTCATGCTCAACATCGCGGCGTTCGTGATGACACCGCCGTAACGCGGGTCGGCTGCCGCCACACGCTCGAAGACTGGCGAACGCATCTTGGCTCTCAGGTCGTCCTCAAACCGCTGTTGTGCATCCTGTTGCACCTTATTCGGATCTTGATTCGGTGGAACCTGTTTCAGGGCGACTCGGGATTGATCGAGCGTCTTGACCAACGCGGCTCGTTTCTCTTTCTGCTCGGGCGTCATGGCCAGCAAAAGGTCCTTGTCAGAAACATATTTGCTGTTGTCACCGGCGGACGCGGCCACTTCTTCGGCACTCAACGCGCGGTCGTACAAGCGGGCCTTGTCGATACTCACCTTCAGATGCCGGTTGCCACCGGGCGGCAAGTGTCGCAGGCCGAAGAGCACCGAGCTTTGGTCTTTGGGAAACGTCGCGGCCCCTTTGCGGAACGGTTTGCCGTAGGGTTTGCCGTCGCGGAACAGCGTCGTCGTGCCGTCTTCCGCGTACGTCATCGCGAGATGCAGCAACTCATCCGCCTTCGTCTCGGGAGTTGATTCGGGGAAGTCCTCGGTGCGAGCAAATACGTTGCTGCCAGAGATCCAATGTCGCGGTTGGCGTTCGCCGATCACGATCGTGTCAAAGAAATCACCGGGGCCTTGAATGCCCATCACGCCGCCGCCGGATTGATCCACATTATGAACCTGGCACCAGACTTCCAAGCTCTTAGCCTTCAGCTCGATCGGCAAACCCGGACTTTGCAGGTAAGCCTGATCGAGAACCACCAAGCCGTCCTTGAATTCAATCTTGCCGTGTGCGGTCAACTCGAGAGAGTGAAGGGACTCCTTCAAGTCGCCGTTGAATTCCCAGGCGGCGAACGGCTTCAGGTCGACCGGTTTCTTTGCGTTGCCGTCGTTCTTGCGATCGGCCAACAGCTTGGTCCTCACGGGTTCGATCAGCGCGTCGAGGTCCGATTGAGCAGCCTTGATCGCAGCTTCCAGTTGCTGGCGTTGTTCGTCGTTCCGCCGGTTGTCATCCGCGATCTTCTTGAGGTCTACCGGCGGCGGCTTCAACTCAGACGTGTACCAGGTTTTCAAGAAGTCGCTTTGATAACTGAACTGCGGCGCGATGAAATCCACGATCGGCCGGTCTTCGACGAACACGGCGTCGAACAACAACAGAGGTTCAAGCAGCATCTGCAAGCCGGCGGGGTTGTCTTGGTCGAGCTTGAAGTACTTGTTGATCTGCGGGTCCGGCGTCGCGGCCAGCACGTTTTCGAGTTGCAGCCACTGCGAGGGAAACGTATCCAAGAATCGCTCGATCTTGGGATCAGCAAGCATGCGCTCGATCGTCCGGTTCAACACATCGGACTGGGTGAGTTCGCCGCTCTCGGCCAGACGTAGCAACTCCTGGTCGGGACAACTGCCCCAAAGAAAATACGACAGGTTGGATGCGAGCTCGAACGGAGCCTCTTGGCGGTCCGCAGCCCCGGTTCGATACAGAAACATCGGCGAAGACAACACCGCCGACGCCACCTTCTTCATGCTGTCCGTGAATGAAAGGCCCTGCTTCATTCGGGATGTCGCATAGGCCGCGTATCGATCGAGCGTGTCCTCATCGACGCGACCGCGAAAGGCCATTGTCATGAAGGGAGTCAACCGTCGTTTCACTTCGTCTGGTAGAGCCGTCCCCTCTGCAGGCTGCTGAAAGAACTCGTTCCAAATGCCGACCGTCTGCTCGTTGAAATCCGGGCTTTCGACGATCGACACGCTGAGCCGCAGGAAGGCATCCAACAGCAGCGGCGAGAGCGTCAACTGATTCGCCTGATTGTCGAAGCCATGCTCGGCGCGGAGGTCCTTCGGAAACGCTTTGACCTCGCGCAAACCGGCTTTCGGATTCAGAGCCAGCGACGCTACCCGAACCTTGTCAGGCATCTTCTTGGCTGCGGGGTGCAGGTGGTTGTCGTGCCGCGTCATCAGTTTTTCGGGCAACTCGAAGACGTCGAGTTTCATCTGGAACAGGTCTCGCACCGAGTTGTTGTATTGGAACCGATTCAGCCGGCGGATCGGCGATGGCGCTCGCTCTTTGCCGACGGTCGCGTCCCGCAGCATCGTCTTCAATGTGGCCAGCAGACGCGCGCGAGTCTTCTCGTCGAGCGGCGGTTCGCCTTCGGGGGGCATGTCGTTGGAATCAACGGCGTCGATCATCTTGTTGATGAGCGCCGGCTGAGTCAGAAACTGTGCCGCCGTCGTGATCGACTTGAAACTGACCTCGCCGTTGACCTTCTCCCCGCCGTGACATTTGAGGCAGTGCTTGGCAACCAGCGGCTTCACGAAGTCGGCAAACTCATCGGCGTGAGATTCCGTCGTGACGAATGAGAACGAGAGCATCAGCAGCAGGAACGACAGAGTGAGAACTATTTTGATTCGCATCGACAATGATTTCCTCGGCGCTGGGCCTGCTGCTCCGTGTCCTCTGTGTCTCTGTGTTGAAATCTAGAAACACAGAGTCACAGAGAACACAGAGTTGGACACAACAATTCGTTGACCTGGCTACGTCCACAGATCGGACACAACACCCGTGCTGTCCGAGTACGACTCGATTTCCAAGCCCATCAACTGTGCAACCGTCAGCCACAAGTTCGAGTTCAGCGTCCCACTTTTCATCTTGATGTGGCGACCTTGCTTGATCCGTCCCTGAGCCTTGCCGGCGACGATCATCGGCAGGTCGTAAAACTGATGCGTCGCTCCGTCACCGAGGCCCGCGCCGTAGGTGATCAGTGAATTGTCCAGCATCGTGCTGCCGTCGGATTCCTTGAGTTCCTTCATTCGCCGCAACAGGTAGGCGTATTGCTGCATGTGAAAGATGTCGATTTTTTGCACTTCCTTGTAGCCGTCGCCCTTCTGGTTGTGCGTCATGTTGTGGTGCTGCACCGGCTTGTCGAAGACCCCTTCGTACATCAGCGTCGCATCCCAGCGCTCGGGGCCGATCATGAACGTGCTGACGTTCGTGATCCCCATTTGAAAGGCCAGCAGCATCAGGTCGATCTGCAAGCGGATGTAGTCGCCGCGCGGCAGGACTTCGTTCTTGGGAATCTTCACGTCCACGCCGGCCAGCAGCTTGCTCATCTTCTCGATGCGGACTTCGATGTCGCGAATCATCCCCATAAAGCGGTCCATCGTTTCGCGGTGATCGCGGGCCAGCTTCTTCGACAGCGTCTTGGCGTCGGCGAGCACGAGGTCCGTGACGTCGGCGACATGATTCCGGTAACTCTCGCGCAAGAAGAGTCGGTCATAGAGCTTTTTTGGATCGCGGATCGACGGTGCAATCTTGTCCGGGCCATACCAGGAGATGTTGTCGAACTCGATCGGCTCTTTCCCGGCCGTGAAGCCGTTACAGCTGATCTCCAGCGTATTGAAGATCGACGCACGGCCGACAGCATCGCCGATGACCTGATCCAGAGTCCGCCCATTGGGATGCGCGATGCCTTTCACGGTCGCCTGTGCGGGCGAAAGGCTCGTCAAGTAGCACGAAGCGCCCTGAGCATGCACGTCTTGGCCATTCTTGTAGGTGCGCTCCAAGCCCGTGATCAGCGTGACGTCGTCGGTGTGCTCCGCCAGCGGCTGCATGGTCGATGTCAGCGCCAGTGGTGCGATGCCCGGCAAGTTGGCGATGCGCCGCTGCTCCTTCGTCTTGTCGGCCTCGAAGCCGCCGATGAAACCCGGCAGTTCGGCGTTCTCTTCGCCAGGGAAGAAGCCTCGACGAACGATCCCGTTCGGGATGTACATGATCACGAGCTTCTTGCTCGGCTTCGTCGCGACCAAGGCTTTGTCGTTCCCGACCGCCAGCGAATGCAGGAACGGCAACGCCAGCATCGCCCCGTGGGCTTTCAGAAACTTTCTGCGGGACCAGTTCATCGGAGTTCCTCGCCTACTTGGAATTGTTCATGAGTTCGAGCATCGCGTTCCAGTCCATTGTTTGAGTCCGGCATCTGCCGGCGTACGTGTGAGCAATCATACCAACTCTCGAATCGGCTCACCGTCGGGGAGGATCGGCATGGGGCGACCTGAAAGGTCGGGGAAGGTCAACTCGGTGTCGATGCCGAGGTGGCGATAGGCGGTCGCCCACAGGTCGTTGGGGGAAAGTGGGCGTTCTTGCGGCACTTCGCCCAGACGGTTCGTCGAGCCCACCACCTGACCCATCCGCAGGCCGCCGCCGGAGACGAGGATCGACATCGCCTGCGGCCAGTGGTCGCGGCCTGGCTGCACAATGCCGGTGCCTGTGCCTGGTTGCGAGTTGATCCGCGGCGTGTGGCCGAATTCGCCCATGACGATGATCATCACCTTGCGGTCGAGGCCACGCTGATAGACATCTTCGATCAGCGCCGACACCGCCTGATCGAAGGGCGGAAATCGCCAACGGGCATCCTTGAAGACGTGACAATTCACCGCGTGACAGTCCCAGTTGTAGAGCGTTTGCGGCGGGCTGGAGCCGCCGGGATGCTCCATCACCACGTTGGCGAAACTCGCCCCAGCTTCCACCAGTCGACGGGCCAGCAATGCCTGTTGGCCGTACGCATGGCGACCATAGCGGTCGCGGATCGCAGGTGTTTCCTGCGAGATGTCGAACGCACGACGCGCGGCATCGCTCGTCAGCAACGAGAACGCCTTCTGCCGAAATTGGTCGCCAGACGCCATCGCACCCAACGCATCGATCTCGCTCCGCAGGCGATCAAATTCCGTCCGCAGCGTCCGGCGATCGGCCATCCGCGGGCTGAGTTCCGGAACGATGCTGAGATTAGGGACCGACCACTTTTCGAGACTCGGATCACCAAGCAAAAACGGTTCATACGACCGCCCCAGATACCCGGCCCCTTGCGAATACGAATCGGCGTTCGTGTCGGGTCTCTGTCCGGAGGTGAAGGCGAGCATGTCCGGGCGGACGTGTTCACGGACCTTGTTCACGATGCAACCGACGGACGGCGCATCGTTCACGAACCCGACCGCCGACTTGGGAATCCGCCCGGTGAGCATCCGCTTGTGAGCCCCGTCGTGATCGCCAAAACCATGCGACGCCGAACGAATGAGCGAGAACTTGTCGGCGATCTTCGCATGCAGAGGCAGCAACTCACCGACTTCGATTCCCGGCACGTTCGAGCGAATCGGCGCGAACTCGCCCCGATATTCGAGCGGCGTTTCCGGCTTCAAATCGTAGGTGTCCATGTGCGACAACCCACCGGTAAGCCAGACGAGGATTATGGCCGTATCGTCCCGCCTTCCACCGCTCTCCCCAGTTACCGCGCGCAGCCGCATCACCTGCGACAACCCCGCCGCCATGCAAGCCAGCGACCCGGCATTCAGAAACCGGCGACGGGTAAGTGGTTGGTGCTTCATCGTGCTTTTCACTGCTGAATTTGAAGCCTGGAGGTTAATGGATTACGGCCTTGTGGCTCAGCGACATCGGCTGCCTGCCTTGGGAAAGAAACTTGTGGGCAAAGCGAAAGGTGATGTCGTAGACGACTTCCGCTTTTTGGTAGGACAGCAGCGCTTGATAGTCGCCGCGCGGTGGCAGCACACGGTTGGCGCCTGGTGGTGCTTGTTGATGGGATCTATGGGAAGAATGGGACTTATGATTTTCATTATTCCCATGCTTTCCATCATTCTCATTGGGGTTCGCCTTCTGCATTACAGCCTCCGGTTGGTTACCAGTATGTCAACGAGCGGAGCGTACTTCAGGCCAGAATCTCTTTCACGATTCGGCCATGCACGTCGGTCAGGCGGAAGTCGCGGCCGGCGTGGCGGTAGGTGAGGCGTTCGTGGTCGAAGCCCATCTGGTGCAGCAGCGTGGCGTGGAGGTCGTGAATGTGGACTCGGTTCTCGACGGCTCGGTAGCCGAAGTCATCCGTGCTGCCGTAGGCCAGGCCCCCTTTGATGCCGCCGCCCGCGAGCCAGACCGAGAAGCCGTGATGATTGTGGTCGCGGCCAGTCGGATTGCCGCCGCCGATGGGAATCTCGACCGCGGGAGTCCGTCCGAATTCGCCGCCGCACAGCACCAGCGTTTCGTCGAGCAAGCCTCGCTGAGCCAAGTCCGTCAGCAGCGCGGCGATGGGGCCGTCTGCTTCATTGCCCAGCTTGCGATGTTCTCCGGCGATGTTGCTGTGCGAATCCCAGGGCTGCACGTCTCCGTGATAACACTGCACGACCCGGACGCCCCGCTCGATCAGTCGCCGGGCAATCAGGAGTTGCCGGCCATGAACCGTCTCCGCTTTGTAAAGCTCTTGCGTGGCCTTCGATTCCTTCGTGATGTCGAGCGCGTCGGTCGCTTCCATCTGCATGCGGAACGCGAGTTCAAACGATTGGATGCGGGCTTCGAGGTTCGCGTCTTCGGGGCGAGCGGACTGATGTTGGCGATTCAGCTTCGACAGCAGGTCGAGTTGCCGTCGCTGATCGACCGCACCGAGGACCGGATTTTGGATGTTGGCGAGCAGTTCGGTGACCTTCGTCTTGCGCGTGTCGAGGTACGTTCCCTGATAGATGCCCGGCAGGAACGAACTGCGCCAGTTCGACGAATCGGCCACCGGCAGGCCGGGGCAGAGCGTCACGAAGCCCGGCAGGTTTTGATTCTCGCAGCCCAGTCCGTAGGTCAGCCACGAGCCATAGCTGGGCCGCGACAGCCGTTCGTCTCCGGTGTTCATCAGCCGCATGCTTTGTTCGTGGTTCGGAGTGTTGGCATACATCGAGCGAATCACGCAGAGGCGATCCGCGTGACGGCTCGCCGTTTGGTGAAAGACTTCGCTGCACCACAAGCCGCTGTCGCCGTACTGAGCGAACTGAAACGGCGAGGCCAGCGCCACGCCGGTCTCGCGTTCGGTCGTCAAGTTGCCAAGCGGCAGCTTCTTACCGCCCCATTTTGTGAGTTCCGTTTTTGGGTCCCATGTGTCCACCTGTGAAGGTCCGCCGTTAAGGTAGATATGGACGAGATGTTTGGCTCGCGGCGCGAAGTGTGGACTGCGCACGGCCAACGGATTGGGCGATGCCGCCCCCTCGGCTTGAAGCACCGCCGGCAATGCGAGCAGGCCGAGTCCCGTCCCCGTTGAGCGGAGCAGGTCGCGGCGCGAGAACAGATCGGATGGATTGATCATGGCTTCTTTCGTCAATCAACGAACATCAGCTCGTTGCTCATCAGCAGCACTTGAGCGAGTTGTTCCAGCGAGCCGGCTTGCCGGAATTCGATACACCACATGAGTTCGTCCGCGGTCGGCTCGCGTCCGTAAACGGCGCGGTACAGATTCGTGATCGCGTCTGCGACTTCCGTATTCAACGGACGACTCGCCAGTGCTTTCGCTCGCCCCAGCACGAAGGTGGAGTTCATCGCGAACAGAGCTTGTTGCGGCACGGTCGTCATCACACGGCGCGGCGTCGAGGTGTCGGCGTTGGCGAAATCAAAGTTCTGGACCATCGCCGGGATATTTTGCCGCTCGACGAAGGCGTACACGGTGCGGCGATGATTGTTCTCGTCGGTGATGAGCGGCGGACGGCCGTACATCGTGCCGTCCAACTCGCCCGACGCGACGAGCAGCGTGTCGCGCATCTGCTCGAAGTCGAGCCGTCGGCGGTTCGCACACCAGAGCAGCGAGTTCGCGGTGTCCGCTTCGAGTTGCTTCGCCATCTGCGGCGTGTTCGGAAGTTGCGACGCCCGTTGATAGGCTCGCGAAGAGACGATCAGTTTGTGCAGCGGCTTCGTGCGCCAACCGTTGCGGATGAAGAAGTCAGCCAGGAAATCGAGCAGCTCGTGTTGAGCCGGGCGTTTGGTGCGCAGGCCGAAGTCGCTGGGGTTCTCGACCAGCGGCTCGCCGAAGTGATGCATCCACACGCGATTCACCCAGACGCGCGCGGTAAGCGGGTTGTCGCGCGATGCGATCGCGTTGGCGAGGTCGAGTCGTCCGCCGCCATCGGTGAAGTTCGCTCGGTCGGTTTTCGATAAGGCACTGAGGAACCGTCGCGGGACCGGCAATCCGCGTGCGCTGGGATCGCCGCGCTGGAAGATCACGGGATCGCACAAGACTTCGGAATCGACGACGACCATCGCTCGCGGCGCGGCGTCCTTGTGCTTGACCGCGATCGCATCCAGTTGACCCAGCAAACCGCGAAAGGCGTCCCCCGGTTGCCGCGAGAGATAAAACGTCACGTCGCGCTTCGGAAACCAGACCGGGCCATCGCGTGACACCAGCAACGCGGCGATCGGGTCTGCTTCATCAGCAGTCTTCGCCGCCGCATCGCGAATGATCGTGCCATAGGCTCGCGCGACATCGGCTGGCGTTTGCGGTTTCGCGGCAACCAGTCCGTCGATGATCCGCTGGTCGATGCCGCGAGCCTTCCAGTCCTCCGGCTTCAGTACCGGTTCGCGCATCAGGTCATACCACGGTCCGAAGAGCGGGTCGTCGGCGAACGCTCGGCGAGCGATCAGTTGCCGCCAGCGTTTCGTGATCTGCGGCCGAAGCTGATCGGGGATCAACGACAGAAAGAAGATCGTCGTCTCGGAGACATCCGGCTCGGTCGTAGCGACCTGCACCAAGTAATCCGGCGTCCGTTCGCGAGCCGCCTTCAGCGTCGAGTCGTAATGAGCCTGCTGCTGATCATGGACCTCTTTCAGTTTGGCGGCGAACTCTTGCTCGAACGCTTTGCCGGTTTCCGTGATCGATGCGATGCGTGGCCGTTCGAGCGGTTCAATGCCGCTCGCGAAGACGCCGTACAGCGAGTAGTAGTCGGCGGTCGGGAGCGGATCGAACTTGTGGTCGTGGCAGCGCGCGCAACTGATCGTCAGGCCGAGGAAGCCACGCGAGACCACGTCGATCTGATCGTCGATCACGTCATGCCGATTGCTGTCGAACATGCGTCCAAGCGTCAGCAGTCCCAGTGCCGCGAGGTCTGCGGAGTCCTCCGGCAACTTCAATCGGTCGGCGGCGAGTTGCTCGCGAATGAACTGATCGAACGGCTTGTCGTCGTTGAACGCGCGGATCACATAATCGCGATAGGTGTAGGCAAACGGCCGGATACGCGCGTCGCCGTACATCAACACGCCGTCCTTCGCGTCCGAGTATCTCGCCACGTCGAGCCAATGCCGGCCCCAGCGTTCGCCATACCGAGGCGAAGCGAGCAACTCCTGCACGAGCTTCGGAAACTCGTCGCGCGGTGTCGCCAATTGCCTCTCAGTCGGCGGCAGGCCGATGAGATCAAACGTCGTCCGTCGCACGAGCGTCCGCATGTCAGCCGGCTCCGTCGCGACCAAGTTGTTTTCGCGCAGCTTCCGGTCGATTAAGAAATCAATCGGATGAGCGTTCGCTGCGATCGCTGGCGGCGCGATTGGCTGAAAGGCCCAATGCCGTTCCGCCGCCGCTTCGATGTCGGTGACGATCTTGGCTCCCGTTCGCGGATCGTGAGCACCTTGCCGAATCCACGTCGTCAAGTCTTCGATTTGCGCGTCGCTCAGTTTTCCACCCGCCTCTTTCGGTGGCATCTTGAGCTGCGGATCACGATGCGAGACTGCTCGAATCAGCAAGCTGACCGACGGATCGCCGGGCACGATCGCCGGACCACCTTCGCCACCTTTTTCCCAGCCCGCCCGAGAATCCAGCCGCAACTTGGCCGACGCTTCCTTGGGACCGTGACATTCATAGCAGTGCTTCACGAGCAGCGGCCGGATCTTCTTTTCAAAGAACTCGCCACCACGCGCGGCCTCGTCGGCGCGAACGACATCTTTGGTCGCGGCACCAACCATCATCACACTGAGGAGTAATCTGACGGCCAACCTCAACGGATTCATGATGGTTCTCGTCGCCCCGTGGGATAGGCTTCCATTCTGTCGATTATTTGCGGCAATTCACAGGCTGGAAGCCTATGCCACGACGATCTTCAACAGGCTGCTCACCGAACGACTGTCAGCCTCGGCCATTCTTGCAGAAACAATGTGCCTTCGCGATATCATCAATTTTGATCCCAAATCAGAGTGGTTCCCGTCGGTGACACGAACGCTTCGATCGCACGGCCGCGAGCGGGACGTCACTCTCACAGTTGGAAGACCGAACCGCATTGCTCCGGCAACTGGACTCCATGCGGCGAGGTCTCGATCGCGATGAGCAACTCTGCACGCTGGCGGCGTGGGACGCTCATCCGAGTTCCAATGAGTGCCGACGATCTTCAATGGCATGCAAACTCAAGCGGAGTCACTGTCTTGAATGGCATCGAAACTGTCCATTATCACACAAGCCAATATGTCGTTTTTTCCGCGAATGATTTGCCCCAATGGGAACCCTGAAGCATGAGACGGTTTCTCTTAGTTGCTGTGTTGAGTTTGCGTTCGGCGATGCCAGAAAGGCTGGAGCAACCCGACAGACGACAATAAACGGCCGGCACCCTTTCACCTGCCGTGCCGGCTGCAGATAATGCGTTGCTCATCTCGCCGCTGGTCGCTTGCCTGGAATTCGCCATGAAATTCTGTTCGTTAAATCCCCTGCTCTCTCCGGCCCTGTTCTGCTTTCTGCTCATCTGTGGCGGAAGTTCCTCTGATGCCCAATTCGATGACTGGGCGAAAATGAAGGCCATCGCTCCTCAAGGCTACGTCTGCGGCTTCGCGGCGGAGTCCATCAAAGTGGATGGCCGTCTCGATGAAGCTCTTTGGAAGGCGGCTCCTTGGACAGAAGCGTTTGTCGATATCGAAGGGGATCGCAAACCCAAGCCGCGGCTGCAGACCCGTGCCAAAATGCTCTGGGACCGCGAATATTTCTATATCGCCGCCCAACTCGAAGAGCCGCATGTTTGGGGAACACTGACCAAACATGATGCGGTCATCTTTCAGGACAACGATTTCGAAGTCTTCATCGATCCCGACGGTGATAACCACGAATACTACGAATTCGAAATGAACGCGCTCAACACGACGTGGGATCTCTTCCTGCCGCGTCCCTATAAGGATGCCGGCACGGCGGACAACCGTTGGGAGATTCCCGGCCTCCAATCCGCTGTGCATGTTCAAGGAACGCTGAATGATCCGAGCGACAAAGACGAGGGCTGGAGCGTGGAGATCGCCATCCCCTGGAAAGTGCTCGCGGAACACGCTCATCGGCCGGCACCTCCCAGCCACGGCGACACCTGGCGGATCAATTATTCTCGCGTCGAGTGGCAGCACGAAGTTGTTGAAGGAAAGTACCGCAAAGTTCCGGACATGAAGGAAGACAACTGGGTTTGGTCCCCGCAGGGAATCATCGATATGCATCGTCCCGAGCGGTGGGGTTTCGTACAGTTTTCTAATGAACCGCCCGGAGATGCCAAGTTCGTGCCGGATTCCACTTTGGCCGCGCGCGATGTGCTGATGGGGGTCTATCACGCGCAGAAGTCATTTCAAAAAGAGCACGGCAAGTGGGCCACTGATCTGAAGCAGCTAGGGATGACACGTTCCATCCCGGGCTTTCCCCAACCACTCGCATTCCGGACCACGAAGGATGGCTTTGAGGTGGAACTCGATGTTCCCGTGGGCCAAGGAAAGACGGAGCGCTGGCAGGTACTGCAAGACTCGCGCCTTCGCAACGTCTCCAAGGATCCTCTGCAGTCGGCTCTCGAAAAGGTGGGAGTCAATCGAGCGGAGATTCAGAAGGCGCTCCAGGAAATATCGCCGGGCCAGCGCGAGGGGATGGAATTTCTCGTCGCCAATATGCCGAGCCGCGACTTGGAAAGCCTGACAGCCGAGTTTCTACTTGCGGAGGTGAAGTTGGCGTACAAGACATGGGAAGAGTCTCCTTGGAAATCCGCGATCCCCAAAGAGATTTTCTTCAACAACGTCCTCCCCTATGCGAGCATCAACGAGCGGCGGGATGCTTGGCGGCAGGATTTTCGTGAGCGATTTGGCCCGCTGGTGAAAGAGGCTAAGACGCCTTCCGCTGCGGCGGCCATCTTGAACCAGAAGATTTTCTCAGAGCTCAAGGTCCGTTATTCCACGCAGCGGCCCAAGGCGGATCAGAGTCCCTATGAATCCATCAAATCGGGGACAGCTTCCTGCACGGGCCTTTCCGTTTTGCTCATCGACGCCTGCCGTTCGGTCGGCGTGCCGGCCCGCTTTGTGGGGACGCCCCTCTGGTCCGACAAGAGCGGCAACCACTCCTGGGTTGAAATCTGGGACGACGGCTGGCACTTCACCGGTGCGGCGGAACCAAGCGGCGACAAACTGGATCAGGCCTGGTTCATCGACCGGGCCTCCAAGGCCCAGCGTGACAATCCGCTGCATGCCATTTATGCCGTCAGCTTTCAGCACACGCCGCGAAAGTTCCCCCTCGTCTGGGATCGCGATATCGACTACGTATTTGCCGTCAACGTCACCGACCGGTACGCCAACCGGGCACCCAAACCACCGGACGGAACCGTGGTGACCATGTTGTCCGTGCTTGATCGCCCCGGCGGAAAGCGCATCGCGGCAACGCTCAAGATCACCGATGCCTCCGGAAATGCCGTGCTGGAAGGAACCACCAAGGACGAAAGTTTTGACTCCAACGATTTTCTGAGCATCTATTTGCCGGCGGGAGAGACTTACCAGGTGGAGATTCGCCAGGGAGAAACTGCTCTCAAGTCGGAGTTCAAATCGGAGCAGCGAGCCAGGCCCCTAGTTTGGTATCTCACCGACGCCGCGGTCAAAGTGGAAGCCACCGCAAAAGCGCTGGCCGACCTGGCAAAGTTTCTCGCGGAACCAACTGATCAGCGAGGCCCCATCGACCAGCAGCTGTTTGCCGCGTTGCCACTCTCCAAAGCCGACGCCGCTCAGGCCGCGAAGCTGCTTTGGCAGGATCATGCGGCAGCCATTCGCAAAACGCGCGAAGCGGAGATGAAGGCTCGCGAAGTGACTACGGGCAATCTCAAGATGCCGTTCAGCTATCAGCTCTTTGGCGACAAGCCGGCTACGGGCCGCAGCCTCTACATCTCGATGCACGGCGGCGGCGGGGCTCCCAAGCAAGTCAACGATCAGCAGTGGGAAAACCAAAAGAAGCTCTATCGTTTGGAAGAAGGAGTCTATCTTGTTCCCCGCGCGCCGACCGATACGTGGGACTTGTGGCATCAATCCCACATCGACGGGCTGTTGGGTCGACTGATCGAAAACATGATTGTTTTTGAAGACGTCGATCCTGATCGGGTTTACCTGATGGGATATTCCGCCGGCGGAGACGGCGTCTATCAACTCGCTCCCCGCATGGCCGACCGCCTTGCCGCAGCCGCCATGATGGCGGGGCATCCCAATGAAACGTCGCCGCTGGGCCTCCGCAATCTGCCGTTCGCCATCCATGTCGGGGAACTCGACTCCGCCTACAACCGCAACAAGGTCGCCCGCGAGTGGGAGACGAAACTGGCCGACCTCCACAAAGCCGACCCCGGCGGCTATGTGCACTCCGTCACGCTGGAAGCCGGCAAGGGACACTGGATGGATCGCAAGGATGCGGTCGCGATTCCCTGGATGGCCAAGTATCGGCGGAATCAGATTCCCAAGAGGATTGTCTGGAAGCAGGACGACGTTTCCCACCATCGCTTCTACTGGCTGGCCGTGGGACAAAAGGACTTCAAGGACCGGGCGGAAGTTGTCGCCAGTCGCGAGGGACAAGAAATCGACATCCAATCCCAGGATGTCACTCGTTTGACGGTCCGCCTGAACGACGACCTGCTCGATCTGGACCAGCCGGTTTCCGTCACCAGCGGGGACAAGGTTCTCTTTCAGAGACTCGTTTCGCGAACGATTGGAGCCCTCGCCAAAACGCTGGCGGAGCGAGGGGACCCCAAAGGGGTTTTCAGCGGAGAGTTGAGCGTCGACCTGCCGGCGCCCTAGTTTAGTGTCTCACACAGATTGGACTAGCCCACGTTTTGCGTGCGCGCAACGAAGCGCGTCTTGTGACGCGTGAGGAGCGAAGTTCATGTCAAGACGTCGAGTTTTTACGAGGGAGTTCAAGGTCGAGGCCGTGTCGTTGGTGTCTCGGCAAGGGCTGAGTTTCGCGGAAGCGGCTCGGCGGTTGGAGATTGTTCAAAACCTGCTGCGGAAGTGGCGGGATCAATTCGCTGCGGAAGGCTCGAAGGCGTTTGCGGCGAAGGCTCAGCCGTCGGCGCTGGAAGAGGAGGTTCGTCGTCTGCGGGCGGAGAACGATCGGTTGCGGATGGAACGCGAGATCTTAAAAAAAGCGACGGCCTTCTTGGTAAATGGGGATTGGCCACTCAGGCCGATGGTAAGTATTTACAATCTAAAGTCCGCCGATGATTTCACCCCAATTCGGCAGAAAAGACCCCAGAACCGAGTAAAAGTGCGTGGCGGTGAGTTAAGGGCGAATCAAGCCGGTTTGGATGGATTAACTACATTTAGCTATCTCAATACCTCCGCAACCGACTTGCATTTATCGATCACGATTCAGCGATTTTTTGGGTGCAAGATGCTGTTGGTTCAATGCTGGCGAGTCTGAGTCATGATCGTGCAGCCAATGCAGCGCAACTTGAGAAAGTTGCGGTCTCGCCCCGGAATTCCGTCAATTGACGGGGTTCGATTCTCCCCCGCTACTGATGACCGTATGACTTGGCAAAACGGCAGAGAAGGTCGTGAATCGCCGCGAGTGCCCTTGATTGTAAGCGGTCGGCTGGCGTGATACGCGCCAGTACCCACGGTGAGCCGGAAAATCCGAGAATCAGGGACGTCATTCACGACACGCTCGCAGGGACGGTTACGCCGACTTCCTTCACAAGGTCGAAATAAGAAACTCCCGAAAACATTCTGTTCGTCGCCCATCGTTAAAGCAGGAGTCCGTTTTGTCGCTGTTGGCTTTAACGGCCGTGACACGCAAGACGAGAAGATCTTTCCTTCAGATGGTCGTCCGGACTTCCCCATTAATGGCATCAAGGACATCGCCAGCCGATTGGAAGAACCAGTCGAGGTCAGTATTGTTGGGAGCCGCGAGGCTGCCGTTGATCTTGTCAGCCGCCTTGTTGTCGTTCTGTACGGTCGTGGCGTTGAGCACTGTCGAGCCATTGGCTCCGCCGCCGTTCAGCAGATTGGCGATGCGCGTCGGATAGGCGTTGGCACTCATCCATTCGGCCATGATCGCAGTCAGCGCCACTGCGTTGCCGCCGTACGACGTTGTGCCGCCGATCAGAATATCTTCGTCGGTTCCGCCAGCCAGCGTGTCGATCGCCGCACCGCCGATAAGCAGATCACGGCCGGTGCCGCCGATTAGAGAATCCGTATCGGCTTCGCCATCGAGCACGTCGTTGTCCGTGCCACCATCGAGCGTGTCGGCACCGATGCCGCCCGACAGCGTGTCGTTGCCGGCTCCGCCCAACAGCTTGTCTTTGTCGTTACCGCCGTCCAATGAGTCGTTTCCCGCGCCGCCATCGAGCGAGTCGCCACCAACTCCGCCGAAGATCTGATCATTGCCGTCACCGGCCAGCGCGGCATCGTTGCCGAGTCCGCCCTGAATCGTGTCCGCTCCGGCATTGGCGATGAGCGAGTCGTTGCCGTCTCCGCCGTCGAGCGAATCGGCGTTCGCTCCTCCGATCAGCGTGTCGTTGCCGGCCGCACCAATCAGCGTCGCGACGCCGCCGAAGAGCGTCGCATCGAACTTGTTCGCACTTGCTCCGCCAGTCAGGAATGCCGCTTCAATTTGCGTGTGCGTGTCGGTTCCCAAGCCGGTGAGTTGAGTCGCGTTCAATACCAAGTTGATGTTCACAGTCTCGCTCAAGCGATCCGTGTCGAGTCCGCCGTCAAACGTATCGTTGCCGGCTTCGCCCGTGAGCGTGTCGTTGCCGGCTCCGCCCAACAGCGCGTCGTTGCCAAGCTGACCGTTGAGCGAATCCGCGCCGTCACCGCCTTCGAGTGAATCGAGGCCATCGCCGCCCGTCAGCGTGTCGCCAGCGGAGTTACCTTTCAGTGTGTCGTTGCCGAGGCCGCCATCCAACGAATCCCCACCGCTGCCGCCGAGCAGTAAATCGTTGGCTGCGCCGCCGACGAGCGTGACCGGTCCCAACGTGAACGCCGAAGCGTCGAACGAGTTGATTGCCGCGCCGCCAGTGAGCTGCGCCCGCTCAATGAACGCAAGCACGTCGATGCCCAAACCGGTCAGGTTGGTATCGGTCAAAATCAAACTGGCAACGTCGCCAGTCTCCGACAACAGGTCGTTGCCATCGCCGCCATCCAACGAATCATTCGCCAAGCCTCCGGTCAGAGTGTCATTCCCGGTCATACCTGCGAGTGTGTCGGCTCCATCACCGCCGACCAACCAATCATCGCCGGTGCCGCCGGTGATCGAGTCATTGCCGGTGCCGCCCGTCAGCATCGTTCGGCCTGTGAAGGCCAAGGCGTTGATCGCCCCTCCCGCGTTGCTCAGCGTGAGGCGTGCGAGTTCGATCGACATGAGCGAGTCCATCCCGGCTCCGGTCAATAGGCTGTCGGACAACAGATAGGCTGCCGAGCCACTCTCAACGACGACATCCGTCCCCGCGCCACCATCGAGTTGATCGTCACCCGTTCCACCGGTGAGTTGATCGTCGCCGAGATCTCCCGCCAGCACATCGTTGCCGCTACCACCAATCAACTTGTCGTTCCCAGCCGCTCCATGCAGGGTGACCAAGCCCGCGAAGTCTCTCACCGTCAGAGTGTTGTTGCCCGCGCCGCCAGTGAGTGAGACTTCTTCGATGGTTGAAAGCACATCGGTGCCCAGCCCGGTCAATTGCACGAGCGTCAGCATGAAGTTGACATCGCCACTTTCGACCAACCGGTCCCGCCCGGCACCGCCGACCAACGAGTCATTGCCAAGATCGCCCATCAATGTATCGTCGCCGGTTCCGCCGATCAGCGTGTCGTTGCCGCCCAAACCGACAAGCGAGACCGCACCCAGCGTGAACTCCCTCGCATCGAACTTGTTCCCCGCGGCCCCGCCCGTCAGGAACGCACGCTCGATACCAAGCAACGTATCGGTTCCGAGACCAGCCAACGCCGAATTCGACAGTGTCAGATTGACGTTCGCCGTCTCGACAACAACATCGCTCCCTTCGCCGCCGTTCAGGACATCGTTGCCGGCTCCGCCCGTCAGCGAGTCGCTCTCGCCCAGTCCGATCAGCGAGTCATTGCCGATGCCCCCATCCAGCACATCCGCCGAGCCGGTTCCGGTCAGCGTGTCATCGCCATCGCTGCCGAACAACAGGACCGATCCAAGCGTGAAGCCGCTCGCGTTCAGCGCGTTCTTGCCTTTGCCGCCCGTCAGTTGTGCCGACTCGAAACCGGAAAGCACATCGAGACCCACCCCCATCAACGACGTGTTCGTCAGCGTGAGATTCGCATCGGCCGACTCGATCAACCGATCGGTTCCCGCGCCGCCCGCGAGCAAATCGTTCCCCGCGTTGCCGGTGAGCACATCGCTCCCCGCGCCGCCGTCCAAAACATCGGGGCCGTCGCCGCCGGTCAGCGAATCGTCGCCGTCTCCGCCATTCAGGTTGACACCCATGTCCTTGATCGCGGCATTCGCCAGGGCACTCAGAGCGCTGGTGACGTGAAGAGCTGCGGCATTCAACCGGTCGCTGCCGCCGTTGCCGTTGACCTGCAACGCCCCGACCAGGAAGCCCACCAACGAGGCATCAAAGGTGACGTCATCGGCCGCTCGACCTCCTTCGATTCGCAGGTTGCCGACTGTGCTGATGCGCGTCGGCGTGATCAAGTCGGTTTTTCCCTGTTGCACTCGCAACAGAGCTGCATCGCCGGTACCAGTCCGCGAGACCACGACGATGTTGCGCGTGTCTGGCAGTTGCACGACGAGATCGAGCCGGCGGATCGACGTGCTCACGGTGGCTGTGTCGTCGGCGATGTGATAACGCACTTCATTGGAAGCCGTCACGGTCGCGGTATTGCGGATTACGTTGGTTCCGCTGGCCGCCGAGCCGGACACGGTCAACACGACCGTCAGCGTCGCGCTGGCTCCGTGGAGCAGATTCCCCACGGTCCAAGTTCCGTCCGGAGTCTTAGTCAGACTCCATTTTGTCCCCCTGCTGGGAGTGACCGACACCAACCTCACGCCGCTGGGGAGCGTCAAGTCTTCGCTGAGCTTCACGCCCGTCGCGTTGACGAGTCCGCGGTTCGTGACGGTCACGAGGTAGGTCAGATTCTTAATTCCAGATCCCGCGAAGACAGGATTCGCCGAAACTGTTTTCACCACTTCCAAATCCACGCCGTTGGGAAGGTTGCCGAACATCAGCGGCTGGCCAAGAACAACTTCATGCCGAGGATCATTCGCGGGCAGCTTCGCTTGTCCGGTGATCGCCACCAGTTCCTCACCACTTCGCAATGTCCGAGTGAATGACGTAGGCGTTGTCGCCGTGTATCCCGTCGGCACGGTTTCCGTCACCGTGTATGAACCGGGAGCCAGACCGATGAATGCGAACTCGCCGCTCAGATTGGTCAGCACCTGAACTGCGGGGCCGGTCGTTCCAGTCAACGTGAATTGGACATTGGCCAGTCGAGGTTCCACGCCCACGTCGTAGTGACCGTCGCCGTCCCAATCCTCGAACTTGAAGCCATGAATTGAGCCAGGAACGTAGTTGCCGAAGTCTTGGCCGTTGGATTGTTGGCCACTCGTCAGCACGACTGTGGCGGTCGGGCGATTGCCGAAGTTCTGATCGTTCAGGCTCTGGCCGCTCGTCAGAATCACCGTGTAGGCGAAGCTTGGGCCGGCGGGCAAAGTTTGCTGCCAACCAGGTTGAAGCAACTCCGTCACTTTGTAAGCGCCCGCCGGCAGCGCGAGCGAGTACAAGCCCGTTTCGTCCGTCCCCGTCATCGGGTCATCCACCAGCGTCGCCGTGTGAGCGACGAATACGCCTTGCAAGTCTCGGACTTCGATGACCCACCCGGCCAAGCCTGGTTCGCTTGCGTCCTTGATTCCATTTCCGTTCGAGTCAGCAAACTTTCTTCCGCGGATGATTGCGAAGGGGGACTGAATGGTGACGTCAGCGCTGTTGTTGATGGCCGTCGTATCAAACTGATCCGAAACAGTCGCGACTGCGGTGTTGACGATGTCCTGGCCGGCCGCGCTGACATCCACGGTCGCCGTGATCGTCAACATGGCACTGGCACCAGCCGCCAATGCTCCGACGGTCCAGACTCCGCTGCTGGCGACATACGATCCCAAGTTGGGAATAGCCGAGACAAACGTGACTCCGGCTGGCAACTGATCCGTCACGATCACTCCGGTGGCCGAGTTCGAGCCAGCGTTATTCACACTGACGGTGTAGTGGATCGTGCTGCCCGAAAGAGGGGCGGAGTTATCGACGGTCATGACCACCGCCAAGTCCACTGAGGCTTGAACAGGCAGAGCGCCGGACAACTGAGATACGTTGCCCTGCGCGTCGGTCGCCGTGGCCTTGAGGAATGGCCCTAGCGCTGCGGCGGGCGAGAACATGGTCATGAATTGATTGTCGCCACTGCTGTTTGTCGTCACCAAGATGGTGTGCAGAGAAGTCGTCACGTTCGACATGGCAAAGAAGCTCAGTGTGTAGGTGCTGCTAGCCTGACCGTGGAACGTTCCCTTCACGAAAGTGTTTCCCGCCAGGTTGTACGCCAACTCCAACTGCGGAGCGTTCGGCGTCTGTGGTGGGACAACGACGACGTTCGCGCCTTGCAGAATCACATTGGTCCCGGCTCCACCGACGAGCGAGTCGATTCCCGGATCACCGACCAGTGTGTCGCCGCCATCGCCGCCGTGGAGCGAATTGACTCCGGTTCCCCCTTCGAGCAGGTCGTTGCCCAAGTCACCGACGAGCAGATCGTTGCCGCCGTTGCCCTGAAGTCGGTTGTTTCTTTCGTTGCCGATGATGACATCGTCACCGCTGCCACCGAACACGTTTTCGAAGTTGGCGGCTTGGCCGGCGAGTACAGTCTGGATCGTGCGATTGTTGTGTGAGCCGATCGACACGCCGGCCATGGAGAAGTTCAACATTAAATTGTCGCCGCCGGGCAACGTCCTGAAGTCCAGCGTGTCGATGCCAAGTCCCGTGTCTTCGCTGATGAGATCGGCTTCGCTCGCGGAGACGACCGAGTCGAAAAGATAAACGTCGTCACCAGCGCCGCCCCGCAGGTCATCGCTTCCGCCGCCGCCTCGGAGGGAGTCATTGCCGTCGTCCCCCGTGAGCACATCATGGACGAGCCCGCCCGTCAGTTGGTTGTCGGCCGCGTTGCCAGTGAGGGTGTTCGTCTGCGTGAGACTGCCGATTACGTTTTCAAAGTTGCCCGATCCGTCACCAAGGAGACTGTCTTCCAGTCGGATGGTCACGCTCGCAGTTTGAAGCGCGATCAGATTGCCCAGGTTGAACATCACCGACTGCGTGAAGCCTCTGAGGTCGATCGTGTCATTGCCGCCGTTGGCCGCGAGGCCGTTGGTGGCCAATCCCGGATCTTCCTGAAGGAGATCGGTCCCAGTGCCACTGAGGCGATCCTCGATGAAGTAGGTGTCGTCGCCGGCACCACCTTTGAGAGTGTTGGAACCTAATCCGCCATGCAAATGGTCTTTCCCTTTGCCGCCATCGAGCACGTCATTGCCGTCGAAACCAAACAGCATGTTGTCGGCGGTATCTCCAGTAAGCTGATCCGCCGCCGAACCTCCCAGGACGACCTGAACGCGCTGAAGAAAACTCAGCCCAGTTGCTTGGTTCAACATCAGATTGACCACGACGGGTGTGGTGAAGGCCCGATCGTCGAGCGTGTCGAGGCCACCGTGTCCGTCGATCCGGCCCATGCCGCCGGCCAAGCTCACGCCGTTGGCGAAGATGAACTGGTCATTGTTCATGCCGCCGATCAGAGATTCGATGGTGTTGCCGACGTGAGTTAGCAGGTTGATCGTCAGGTCGCTCACGGTCAGAGTCGCAGCACCGCGTGTGAAGTGGAGTCCGGTGTTCACGAGGCCGAAGTCGATCGTATCAAAGCCTTGGCCGGCCAATTCCACGACCGTGTCGACTCCCCAACCGATCTCGAATTGGTAGGTATCATCGCCGGCGTTGCCAATCAGTTGATCGTCGCCCGTACCGCCGATCAGGAGATCGTTGCCCGAACCGCCTCGAAGCTCATCCAACCCGAGATTGCCGCCGAGAGTGGTGGTACCGGTGAATGCTGACGCATCAATCGTGTTGTCACTCATACCGCCGGTCAGCAACGCCTGCGTGATGTTGATCAGACTGAGATTGCCGTGACCGGTGACGGACAGCGATGAGTCGGTCAGCACGAAGTTGGAGTTGCTGGTCGAGATGACCGTGTTGCTGCCGCCGGCACCGTTCAGAGTCCCGGTTCCGGACCAGCCGCTGACCGTGAATGTGTTGAGGCCGGCGTTGCCAGTCAGGTTGGCAATTTCCAAGCCGCTCAAGACGTCGGTGCCGACGCCGCTCAGTGATGAATTGGTGAGAGTGAAATCGCCGCTGCCAGCTTCGGACAACTGATCGATGCCGGTACCACCGTCGACTGTGTCGTCGTCCAAACCGCCGGTGAGAACATCGTTCCCGGCATCGCCGAACAGCATGTCGTTTCCGTTGCCGCCATCGATCACATCGTCGTCAGCATCGCCGTGCAGTTCGTCGTTGTCGTTGCCACCTTGCAGAATATCGTCGCCAATGCCGCCGAACGCGGTGTCGTCACCGGAACCGCCGACGAACAAGTTGTCACGGCTGTTTCCCTGGATCATGTCGCCGAAAGAAGTGCCGATCACGTTCTCAATCGCGGTCGCGACGCCGAACACGAGCACCAGATTGGTCGCGTTGAGTGTCTGGGGAAGAACCGTCTGGAGTTCGACGATCACCGCTTGATTGAAGTCAGAGAAGTCGAGCGTGTCGCTGTCCAAATTGGCCGACTCGACAATCGTGTCGGTCCCCAAGCCGGCACCGACGAAGACGTACGTGTCGTTGCCGATGCCGCCGTCGAGCAAGTCGTCCCCTTCATCTCCTTGAAGGACATCGTTGGCTGCGCTCCCCTTGAGCGTGTCGTTGCCTCCCTTGCCGATGAGCGTGACGGAACCGAGCGAGAACTGCGTGGCGTCGATGGTGTTGGCAGAGTCTCCGCCAATCAGCGTCGCCTGCTCGATATCGACGAGCGAGTCCATTCCCTCGCCGGTGAGCAACACGTTCGTCAGCATTTGGTTGGCGTCGACTTCTTGCAGCACGCGGTCGGTCCCTTCGCCGCCATCCAGAGAGTCGTCCGCCGACATGCCTTCGTCAGACCCGCCAGAGAGGACATCGTCCTCCTCCTGGCCGAAAAGACTGTCCCGCCCGCTCTCGCCGAAGAGCATGTCCTGCCGGCTGCCGATGCTCACCACCAAAGGATTGGTGACGAGATTGTCGCCGTGGACGAGATCGTTGCCGCCGCCGGCTTCGATCACATCGTCGCCGTCGGGCAGGTAGATCAGTTGGTAGTTGGCGAAGTCATACGATGGGACGACATGAGTGGCCGGGGTCACTACAAAGGCCAAGCCGCCCCATCCCAAAGTGCTGCCGCCAACACCAAGGTCTTCGCGAATCCCAAACGAAAGCACTCCCCACTCAGTTGATGTTGCGGTGGTGAAGTTGAAGACCTCCAACACAGCCTGATTGCCACCGGAGGGCTGATCGTGGATGGAGTACAGTTCCCCCGTCACCGGATGAAACGCGATCTCCTGAATCTTATTTTCGCTGACCGGAATTATTCCGAAGGGCGTCGTCACGGCTGCGTTCGTGGCATTCACCACGACGATGTTATTGCGGAGCCGACTGCTCCCGTACAGAACGCCGGTGGTTGGATGAGTGCCGTTGAATGTGACCGGCATCGCGGGGGCCGTGGCCGGGTAGAAATCCAGCCCCACAATTTCACCCCCACCTTGGGTTGTGCCGATGATCGTTTCGACGAACGCAGTTCCGTTGCGAGTGAGTTTGACCAACTCGCGGCTATCACCCGCATTGGTCGTGAAAAAGTGGTTCGAGCCATCGAAGGCTAGGCCACTCCAAAACTCGCTCGCGGAATCACCGGCGATCAAGCTGTAAACGAGCGTCGTCTGCCCGGTCGTGCGATTGACCGTCACGAGATCGCCTTCACGAGTCATGCCGTACAGGATGTCGGCGGCGCTGTCGTAGGCGAGACCTCGAATGCGCCGCACGGTTCCGGGTTCGGCGGCATCTCGCGTCACACCGATGATCACGACCGAGTGGGTCACGACATCAATGGCCGCGAGTTCGTTCGTATTCGTCACTGTGTAGAGCAGCGAATCTCCGGGCACGATCACCGTGTAGCTGCCGTCCTCCGGCGCGCTTTGAAACCAATCCGGCTGTAACACTTCCCGCACGAGATATGTCCCTGGCGCGAGGTCGTCGAACTCGTACCGCCCGCGTTCCGTCTGCGGGTCAATGCTGCCATCCTGATTGAGGTCGATGTCCGCAGTGGTCGTGCTCTGCAAGACTACCTGGCCCGCGGCACCAGCGATGACGAGCTGAATCGTCCAGCCGTTCAAACCCGGTTCGCCCGAGTCGTGGACGCCATTGCCGTTCAAGTCCTCGAACTTTTGACCATGAATCTCGCGGCAGGCTTCATCATTGCGGATCGTGCCCACGGTCTCAGCAAAGACGGTGAACTCTCCAATCGCAGTCGGAATGCCGAGGCGAATTGAAAAGGTCTCGTCGGATTCACATTGGATGTCGCCGTAAATGACGATGCTGAAGGACATGGAAGTCGTGCCGGCAGCGAAGACCAGATTCTCAGCCGCGGACTCGTAGTCGCTGGCGGCGGCGGCCGTGCCGTCGGCCGTGAAATAACGAAACGTCAACTCATCCATGGACGCCGCTGACAGATTCACGGTGAAAGTTGCGAGGCTCGTTCCCGAGTTGCCTTCCAGCACACTCACAGGACTGATCGTGACGGTCGGCATCTGAGAGGGGCTGTTCGACGGTTGCGGCGGTTGCGACGAGCTTGACCGAGCGGCCGCAGGGAAACTCTGCACCCAGCCGGGTTGCAACACTTCTCTCACCGAATAACCGGCCGGTTGATTCGAGCCGGCTTGTGACCTGGAGGGGGGCAGACGTCTGAGTTCATAAGTCCCCGTCTCGTTGATGTCCTCGGTCGCCGGGTCGTCGGACTGCGTCATTGTCTTGGGCTCTTCGTGGTCCCATTGACCGTTCCGATTCAGGTCAACGTAGATCTCGACGCCAGCAAGACCCAACTCGTTCTTATCGCGAACCCCATTACCGTTACTGTCCTGGAACTTCATGCCGCGCAGTTCGGACATTCGATAGTTGCCGAAATCCAGAGTCGTGATCAGCTCACCCTGGCCGACGGCGACTTGATAGGAATTGAGTGGCCCCGAACTCCTCGGGTTCACCAGTCCGCCGATCCCCGTGGCTGTCCCGTTCGCCGTGACGACCGTGACCGACCAACTTTCCAGCCGGCCGCTGACGTCCTCTTCCAAGTTGTCTTCAATGATCAGCGTCCAAGTTCCGTTGGGATCCTCGCCCATGAGCGTGGCCAGTGCGACTTCTGGGCGGAAGCTGGGGCCGAAGGGGGCCATGCCGTCCGAGATCATCGTGGCAGACGAATCGTCGAACACGGTGCCAGTAAAATTGTCTCCGTCGCCGCCGACATTCTGGAATAATCGCACCTGAGTTCCCGACGGGCTGACCAAGATCGCCGTCAGTTGCTGCACGTCAGAGTGAGCGACATCGAGGGTCACGCTCACCTGAGTGATCGCTCCCGCGAGTCCGGTCACCATCGCCCCGGACTTGGTCTGCGCGAAGCCGTCATCCGTGATCGGCAGGAACACGTTCGTCGCGCTGAGGATTGGGGAGCTCTGCACCCAGCCCGCTCGCGGTGACTCGGAAACCGTGTAGGTGCCCGGCACCAGGTCGGTGAACGAGTACAGACCGGATTCCGTCACGGGGTCGATGGTCCCGTCGTCATTCAAGTCGACGCTCGTCGTCACCTGCGTGGCCAGCACGTTGCCGTCCTGATCGAGCAGTTGCACTTCCCAGCCATTCACACCGTGCTCCAGCAAATCGGCTGAGCCGTCGCCGTTGCTGTCTTCAAACTTGCGGCCACTGATGACCGCCGGCTGGAACCGTTCGCCGATCTTGTCGTTCAACACGACTTGGCCATCGTTCACGATCAGCATCTGGTCCGTCGTGGTCTGCACGAAGCCCGGCATCAGGACCGCTTGGATGCGATACGCACCAGGGTCGACACCGGCGAACGAGTACCAACCCCGTTCCGTTTGCGGGTCGACCATTCCGTTGCTGTTCAGATCCATGTCCGCGGTGATCTGACTGGCGACGACGGCGTTTTGATCGTCGAGCAAATTCACCGTCCAGACATTGAGGCCAACTTCTGTCGCCTGTTGCATGGCGTCGCTGTTGTTATCGCTGAAGAGCTGGCCGCGGATCGATCCCGGCGTAGGCTCCGTGTATTCTGGAATGGAGTCGCACGTTTCGAGATGAAAGCCGCCGGACGAAATCGCTTCGGCCGAGGCTTGGTCGGCCAGAATCGACGTCAACATCAGGCCCGGATCTCCGGTGCCGCCGAGGATCGTGTCGTTGCCATTGGCACCGCAGATGAAGTCATCGTCCGGCCCCCCTTCGATGTAGTCGGCGGCGGTATCTGTGTGATTCAGAATCCGGAAGCCGATGATGGCGTCGTCCCCAAAGCCGCCGAACAGCGAATCGCTGCCGGCATCACCGATCAGAAAGTCGTTGCCATTGCCGCCGTAGAGGAAGTCGTTGCCATCCAGACCAGTGCTCGCGCTGTCTGGATTCGTGTTGTTGAAGAGGGCCAACAGGTTGCTGTCGAGCAATCCGCCGACGAGCACATCGTTGCCTGCGTCACCAAACATCTGGTCGCCGCCCAGTCCGCCGCTGATCTGATCCTCACCGGAGCCGCCTCGGAGCGTGTCGTTGTCGCCTTGGCCGAAGATCAAGTCGTTGCCAGCACCGCCATCGACGCTGTCATCGCCGAGGTCGCCATAGATCAAGTCGTTGCCACCACCGCCATCGACGATGTCATTTCCGAGGTCGCCATAGATCAAGTCCGTGTTCGCGCCACCGGAAAGCGAATCGACACCGCCGCGACCGACGAGAGTGTCGTTGCCCGCACCGCCGTCGAGTGAGTCATCGTTGGTGCCGCCTTCGAGCGAGTCGTCGCCCACTCCGCCATTCGCCACGACCGGGATTGAGACGTCAACGAGGAGCAACTTGTCGTTGCCCAGACCGCCGTCAAAAAAGATCTTGTTCGTCACGCCGCTGTAGCGGCTCTCCAAGCCCATGCCCTCGACCTTGTAGACACCGGGTGCCAGTTGCGTGACGGTGAAGACTTCGGCCACGTCGGTGGTGACGCTCGACCGGCGTAGTCCGGCATTCGCCCCCGCATGGAGAATGAGCGTGCCGCCGTTGGTGACGCTCCCCAATTCAAAATCGGGACAGTGATTCATGAACGTGAAGAGGATCTCGTTGATGAATTCCTTGCTCCCATCGATTGGTCCCAATTGGTAGACCAAACGCACGATGGCTCGCAGCTCGCCCGTCAGATCGAAGAGACACTCGATTCCGTCCTGCTGCACGATCCGCTTGATCTCATCGAGATACAACTTGCCGTCGCCATCTGTGTCCCGCAAATCCGCCACGATGTTGGCCTGAATTTCTCCTTCGATGCCGGCCGAAATGGGTCCGGCACCCAGTAGTGCCGCCAATCGGACGCCGAGCGACACGCCGAATTCGGCGATGTCTTCCCCTACCGACCCGTTCTCAAGGTCACCGAAATAGAAGCCGTCGAAGAACTTCCCGGTCTCGATGCCTCGGCTGTCGTAGCCGATCGACAAGTGCGCAAAGAGGCTCGCATCCAGCCCGATTCGAATAATGAGCGGCAGCGGATTGATGGGGAAATTCTGCTCAAAGGTGAAGGGCAGTTCAAAGCGCGGCAGCTCATAGCTGATGATGTTGAAGGGCTGATGGAGCAGAAGGCTGACGATGCTCTTCGGCTGCAGGATTTCCAGATTGATACCGATCGACTCCAGCTTCTGGAGTAATCCTTTCAGAGTATTGGGAGTATTGGCCGGAGGTGTTGGGGCGGGAGTGTTGGCCGGCGTGGCCGGCGGAATCGACACCATCGTATTAACGTCGGTGCCGTTGGAGTTGTTGATCAGAGTCAACGTGTCTTTGATGACCAGCAAGATGTCATCGCTGCCGTCAACGGTCTTAAGGGTATCAATCAAGTCAGAAATGATGTCGAGGGTATCAACGAACTTGCGGGCGTTTTCGGCTTGCTCGGGGTATTGCAGCAACGCCAAATCTAGGAAGGTCAGCTTTCCGTTTCCGGCGGCCTCGGAAAGTTCCGAGACGCCGGGGATCTCTCGCTTCAGCAATTTGACCAGCGGCTTGATGGGCTCGATGTATTTATCGAGTTTATTCAGCGCCGCGCCGATCTGCTTGCTCAGGAAGTCACCCAGGTTGATACCGAGATCGTCGAAACGCACCTCCAAATTTCCGGGGGTCACGGTGATGGGACTGTTGGTTGTGACCACGACTTTCCACGACGCGATGAAATCGGTCTGCACGCTGGGCAAGTCCGAGTTGATGGCGGCGGCGAGTCGTAGATTGATATCGACACCGACTTCCCCCACTGCCTTGAAGGTCTCGCTAAATGGCTGCGAGTTGATGTCCGAAAAGTAAACTCGGTGCTTGTCGTCCAGGTCGTCGGTGTCGATCACATCGAGCGTCAACATGCCGCCGATTTTCGTGCCGGTCTCACCCGTTGGCTTGAGGATGTCCGTCGCCGACAGCTTGAGGCCGAACAGATCCACGGTCAGCGTCGTCGGGATCGGCGGATTCGCGTTCGTATCCACAATCAACGCGGCTCCGATGTTCAGCCGGATTTCGTCGTCCGAGTTCTCGTTGACCAACAGGTAGAAGCCCTGATACCGATCCACGCCGATGCCGAAATCGACGTCATAGCTCCAGCCGAACTCCACGCCCCCCTGACCTTCGGACTTGATCGGCAGACCGTCCAATGCGGTGTCGAAATCGACGACCATTTTGTCTTCGCCGTGCAGCGTGAAGACGATCTCGAAGTGCTGCGTGTCGAGCGTGGCCCGCACATCGAGAGGATCGATCATGCCATTTTCATTGAGGTCGCCAAGGATGCCCAAGCCCGTGCCATCCGGGCCAAGCTTCTGATAAATGAAGGATTCGACCGCCAACTCCACGTCCGCAAAGCTGCCTCCTAGATCGCACACGAACTCGCGAAATGGCGTGACAAACTCCGTCTGCAGCTTACCAATAAACGTGCCCGCCATGTCGAGGCTCTTGCCCACCAACGGCAGCTTGGTCAGAACCTGGCTTTGCAGGCCATCGCTCAGCGTGCTCAGAAACGCCTCGACTCCCTCGGCGACCAAACAGAAATCGAACTCGACATTTTCCAGCAGACTCCCCAGCGCGACCGTATCCACCACGAGCTGCGGCTGCGCCAAGTGTTTCAGGCTGACGGCGAGCGTCACCGCGTCGGGAGCCGTGCTATTCAAGAAGGTCACATCGACGGAGCCGGTGATCATGCCATTGAGCGTGGCGATCGGTTTGGCAATCGTCGCGAGATCGCTGAATGACACCGCCCCGATGGCGTTCGAGGTAATCAGTGGATTCATCGCCGGCCCAAACTGGATGTTGAGCGAAGCACGATTCGTGACTATGGCCGCATGGTCATCCGATTCAGCCGGAGGTGGAGGGACCGTTTGAAGGTCGGGAACTGTTGCTGTCTGATACTCGACGGTGGCGCTGATAATGGCGGCGACGGCAATTTGAGTATCAATGATTTGCACATAGGTCTTACTGGTACCGAGATCGACTTGAAGTTCGAATTGGTCGCTGGACAGGACTTGGGTTGTGCTACCACTCGTGAGCGCCACGATGACGAACTTCTTACCCTCGCTGCGTGGCGTCACCGAAAGATCCAGCCGACCGGTCGCGATGTTGGGCAGAGTTGCCAGCGTAAACTCATCCTTGACCGCCGCCAGCAGACTCAGGTCCGCATGGACCGACACCAGGTCGAGACTCCCAAACTGAACATCGCCATCGAAACGGCCGTCGAACCCGACATGCAAGTTGAGGTCCGACTTGAGCCCCATCAACGTCATCACGTCTTCCGGGATGAGAGTCGTGGGATTAGCGACGAGAACGAACGGCATCACGCTCGTTGGGGGGCCAAAAGGATCAGGCAGCAGAACGCCCAGACCGAGGTTAATGTTGCCACCGGCGTGGAGGTGCAGGGCTTGATCGACATTGAAATTCAGCGCCCCAAAATCCGCAGTGATCGGCAACTTGGGGGCCAGCGTTTTATTAATCAAGTCCTCCGCATCGAGGTTCAATCCGACGACCAAGGCCCGGTCCGTGTCGGTCGGATCACCGTTGTAGTCCACGAAACCAAGCTGGACCGTCAGTTCGAGAAGGTCATTGTCTAAGGACTCTCGGATTTCGGTTTCGAGGACATCCTCAAGGCGGTCCTCCAAGGTATTCAGCGAAGGAACCAGTTTGATGAGATCGGCCAGCGCGGCGCGCAGTTCGATCTCTCCGTCAGTGCCGCTGGGCACGTCGTCGATCAACTGCTTCAACACCAGAGCCACACTGATCAGCCGCCCTGGTATCTTGGCCGAGTCACTACCCGGAACGAGTTGCAGCAGTTCGAGGCCACGAAACAGAGGTTCCCGACTTTCGGCCGACAGGGACAGGTTGGAAATCGCGGTGTTCAGGGCGTTCGTGGCCTGAGTGAGTTTCGCGAGATCGACGGTCGAGACGACCTGGTTAATTCCCGCGAGCAGGCCATCGACGAAGCCGATCGCATCGTTCAGCGACACGTCCAACAGCGGAATCTTGGCATTCAGCGTGTCGAGATCGGCGTTCGTTTTGACGAGGTCGACAAACAATTGAACCGCACTCAGCACGTCGTCAATTTTCAGAGTTTTGAACTGAGCGAGCAGATCCTCAAAGTGTTGGGACACCTGGAAGCTCAACTGATTGTTGTTGGCGACCACCGCGACGACGAAGAGAGGCGGTGGAGCGAGGGGATCGTCAATGTTCTGCAACAGGCTCGCCCCGCTGGTGAGACTGGAGGACACCTCCAGCGTTCCAGCACCGTCAAATGTGAAGTCGGGAAGCCCATCGATCGCGCTGAAGGGATCGTTCAAGAGATCGATGAGATAGATCCGTTGGTCCCCGTCCGCATCGTTCAAATTCGCCGAGGCCGTGATCTCAAAGAAGGCTGGCCCCGAGTTCCGCAGTGCGATCTCGATGGGTCCGAGGGCCGCACCCAGAGTCAAGCTGGCATCAACACGGGCGGTGAGAGTCAGGTGCTTGGGTTCGCCGACGATTTGATCTTCGACGATGAAGACTCGGTCGCTGAGCGATGCTCCGAACAGAGGCGTCCCTATCACGACGCCCGTCGCGGAGCTGCCCAAAATGCCGAGCTTCAAACCAGCCAGAGAAAGGACTCCATTGTTCGCAGCCGGCACCACCGACAGCGAAATGGAGGCCGAAGTGGTTTGCAGTTGCAGGACGTTCGGCGGATTGGGATTTGAGTTCTGCGGAACGATGCTGACCGTCACCTGCTGAGCCGTTTGATTATGAATGCTCGTGATAACGTCTTGAATCGACATGACACCATCGCCATCGGTATCAACCAAATCGACTGAGTAAGACGTCGTCCCTCCGAGTGTAATTTCCAGCTCAGGAAGATTGCCTGATTGCGAATTTCCGAAACCGAGCGCGGCGAGCCCGCTGACGTTGGCGATCTGAAGCGAGTAGACCTCTTTGCTCAGAGCGGACAGATTGAGCCGGCCGGAGCTGACATCGAAGTTCGCCTGGATCATCCCAACGAGCGACGAACTGCTGGCAAACGCGGTATTAAGATCGGCAGCCAAGTCAGACAGACCCAAATTGTCGCTGGTCGTCGCCGAGGCCAGTGTCACCGTGACCGGCGCGGTAGTTCCGTTGAGCGCCACGGTGAATTGCACATTGTTCGCCAACACGGAACTGGCCGGAGCAGCCACTCCGGTCAATCCCACTGCCAGCCGAACCCCATCCCCATCATTGAGTGCGGACAGCAGCGTGGTACTCACCAGAGTCGGCACGGCATCCAGTGAGATGCCCATGCGGAAGTTGAGCTGAATCGTTCCGGTCAGAGTGGCGTCCGCGACTGCCGCCGCTTGCAGCGTCCCCAGGCTTCCGAGCGTGATTCCTTGGTCGAAGAAGTCCAACTCGGTGGGCTGAGAGAATTCCTTATTCAGCGCGAAGTTGAAAGACAGCGTGTTGGTGGTCGCGTCGTAGACCGGGTCCAATGAGAAACCGTCCGCCAAAGGAATGTCCGACAGTTCATGCAATTTGTCTTCCAGCAAAGGCAGGAACGACTCGATCGAAACGAACTTGAGCTTGCCAACGTTCTGGTTGCGAGTTGGAACGAAGCCCAGTCCTGCGAGGAGACTCGGGTCGTTAGTTTGAACCAGAGTCGTGGCGAACCCAAATTGCAGACCGGTGCTTTGGTTATCCGTGCGCCGGAGGACTTCAATCGTCTTGACCTCGGACGATGTGGCAATCAGGGCCAGTTGGTTGTTCGCATCGAGCATGGCCACGACATCGAACAGTCCTTGCTGCATGAAGCCGAGATTCAGGTCATCGACCAGGTCGGCCAAGCTGATGTTGTCCTGGGTAAAGGCAAACGGAGCACCGTTCGCGGCAGGCGGCGCAGTGCCGATCTTGACTTGGTAGGGCGTGATTGTGGTGATAGTGATCGGAGTGGTCTGGTTAATAAGTTCGTTGCTGAATTCGCGGGTGATCTGCAAATTGAACGTGTCGTTCGGACTGCCAGTTTGCGGGTTGGCGATCTGGCCAAATGCCGGCAGCGTCCCATCGGTAGTAAGCCGTAGAGTCGTCAGCTCCAGCGACCGCAGGAGACCATCCGAATGGCCCTTCAGGATCAGCCTCCCATTGGAGGTGGCATCCGCCATTACCAAATTGCCAATGCCGGCGTTGGCGAGCGCCGTGTCAATGTCGAGTATGAGATCAACAATCGTGAGATTATCAGCCGTCGTCGAAGCCAGTATCACGACTTCGGTGGGATCCAATCCATCACCAGAAAGGATGAAGCGTACATCCTGCGCCAAGACAAAGTTGGTCAAGGCTGGAGCGAGCGGATTGAAAATCTCTGGCTCCTCGACGAATCGACGTGCCAGTTGGTCGAACAGCCCCGGCAGGTTCACTGCGTCGGTCAGTTCGTTGACGCCGAATGGAAATTGACCGGCGATATCAAGGTATTGATTCGAACTAATCAGGTCCGCCGCAGAATTCTTGAGAGCAGCGCCGATGCTCTGAAACACGTCCTTCACATTGATGGGCGTCAGGGGCGAGCCTTGGAGGTTCGGTATCACTTGGAAATAGTGATATGTCGAAAGCGAGTCGCCGATCAGCCCCACATTGTTCTCGGCGCTGACCCAGATGCGGTAGATCCCCGGAGTCGACTCTTCGATCGTCCGCTCCACCGTTGAACGATCCCAATCTTTTGTCGATCCCCAATTCAACCCCGTTGAGTCGGTCGCTTCCTGAGTATGGAAGACGTATCCATCCAGCCGGATACCACTCTCCAGATCTGCCGCGCCCAGCACGACGGCACCCATCTGCACGACACCCGCCGATACCGCAAAGACCGGTGGGGTGGGAGTCGGTAGGGCGAAGTTTGTGGAGAGCCGGATGTTGGTGATCCCATGAGCGACCACCGCATCCACGACTGGCGGTGTGCTGTCCGTCAGCAATTGCACGTTGTCGATCCGGACTTCCGACTCAATCCCCTGGTTACTACTCACAATCCCGAAGCCGAAGTTGTGAACCTGACCCCGCATGTTGAGTGGTATCGCCAGGCTCTGGCGAGAAAAGCCCATATTCGCATTCATCAGCGGAAACGAAGCACCGAACGGCTGGCCGTCGATGAAAACCTGAAGCTGGTCGTCGTTACTACGGTCGCTGATCCACAAGTCAAAACTGAATTGTTCGACATCGGCGGGGAAGTAAGAGTCATTATGGATGCGGAGCACATCTCCGCTGTCGAATTCGAGGTAGTGATTTCCTTTTTCGCCCCGATCGATGTGGCCATCTCCCCCACCGCCGTGATGGCTCCAGCCGGGAAAGATGTAGGGCGACAAATCCAGCAGCAAGAAGTCCTCGAAGTCGCCGTTGACGACGAGGTTTGTGTTATTCCAGAGCGGTGCCCAACGCACGGTGTTGATTTGATCCTTCGTCATCGCCACTACCACGAGATCGTTCGAGTTCGGCTGCTTCGTGATGACGTTGACCAGTTGCGAAACACCGTCAAAGTTCGGCTGCCCCGTGATGACGTTGACGAGTTGTGGAGAACTATTTTTATGGTCCTGATCGCCATAAAACGTCGCGAAAGCGTTTCCGGGAAGGGAGAGGTCCGGTCGGAGAGCAGGGGTGCGATTATCGCTGAAGGCGTACCCAGTGGCCGTCAAGTCGAATAGAGCCTCTGGGAGCGGAATCGGGGTCGGGTAGTCCGTAGTCGTAGGCGGCCACACGCCCATGACGGTGGCAAGGTAGAAACCATTCCAGACGAAACTGTGATCGCCAGAGGCATCAAAGCTTGAATAGGGATTGGTCAAGAAGCCGTCTTTGGGAAGCTCCGACCCGGCGTTCAGATATTGGTTGTAAGCACCTGGAATCGGCCTTCCCTCGGGCGTCACGAAGTTAGGAATCAATTCACCGTTCAACCCGCGCGTCTCATAATACACATCAGTGAAAGCGACATTGTTCCAAACGGTTGCCCCATACCCGAATGGCTGGCCCAAGGTGGACAACATCTGCTGGCCGTCAGCACCCAAGCCTTGGTTAAAGTCATGCGGGTCGAGGTAGGTCACTTGATCGACGGGAACATTGAAGAAGGCCAACCGCTCGATCACTTCGCTCGTCACGGCAGTGCCAAAACTATGACCAATAAAGTGGAGCTTGGGGGTATTATTCGGTGCCGCTGGATCAACCAGGTTCAACCCGACCAAGATGCTAAACAGCGCATCGCCTGCCGCTTCGCCCCAACCCGAAGACAGTTGATTGGATTCCCCAGCCCAATCGTAGAGCAACACCAACTCCCCGGACGTGACGGATAACGGGACGTCCGAATGCAGCTCGTTAGGAGTGGTGGTCAGATCGAAGTAGCCTTGAGTCCCCAACGCAGGCAGGTCGTAATCGAGCAACCAGCCACCAGGGGTGAGGTTGTGGATTTCTTGGGCCAATCGCCCCATCGAATCGCCGTCCCCATTAGAGATCTGAAAGCCATGCGTGATGATGGTCACGCCGGTCGGAGTGAATGACTGCAATCGCGTCGCCATCTCGGCGAGGGTGTGGTGTGTCGCATCCAGGACGATCCGTGGCTCCAGCACTTCAGCCGCCGAATGGAATAAGCCGTGAGGACGACTTGCCGTGGCACCGGACGAGCGTCGCCGAGGTGCTGTGAGTCTGGAAGAAGTCTTGCGCCATGATTGACCACGCAGCGTCCGGATCGGGTTTAACCAGTCAAAGGCTCGCATCGGAAGTTCCCTACTTGGTTCGCTGGCGGCCACGAGCGTTACTCGTCACCACAAGCCATAAAAAAAGCCGATGAGGCGGAATTCCTGAAGGATTCCACCACATCGGCTCACTCTTTAATTCGCCCACCGGCATCAGTCGGATTGCGATTTATCTAGTTTCCGAAATTTGGTTATCCGAGATTTATTGAGTCCTGATAGCGGGTGTCATGAAGGCGTCTTGGAACTTTCCAAGACTCGACATGACCCCTTGTAGCACTCGTCAGTCAGATCGCAATGCGCGTATGGCTGTTTGTTTGATTGTTCGGAGCGATCTTTGATTGTTCGGAGCGGTCGAAAACCACGGCACGAGGCGGCAACAACACTCATGCGTATTCCGCGCGCAAATCCGTCAGAAATTCCGGAGGTTTCCAGAAATGGACCGCGTACCGTTCGCTCGCGAACGCTTCAGCAGCCGTCGGGCGTTCTTTCGCTGGGTTCTCATCAGCGATCGCCCGACCCGTGTTGAGCGCCGTTCTCGGTCGGCGCGTCATCGAGTGGACTCGTGGGCGTCTGGTCTTGTCAGTGACGCTTTCACCGCCTCGACCGTCAACGAGACCCGAAAGCCGAGGCCGTGAAAACCGTCCAGCGAATGATAGGCATGACGAGACGCGGCTCGGCAGAAAATGACCGGGTCGCCCCAGCTGCCACCGCGGATGACACGGGCGACGACGGACTTTCGACAAATCGGATCGATCGCCGCCGTCTCGGAAAACTGTTGGTAGGATGTTGGATCCCAGGCGTCCTCCACCCACTCAAACAGATTGCCATGCACGTCAAACAGTCCGAAAGGGTTCGGTTGCAGCTCACCGACAGGGTGCGTTCGGCCGCCGGAACTGTGGCTGGACCAGCCGACTTCGATGTGGGTCTCGTCCGAATCGCCGTTCCAGAATTTCGTGATGGTTCCCGCACGACAGGCGAATTCCCACTCGGCTTCGGTCGGCAAGCGGTAACCGTTCCCCACCAGCGGCATCACCACTTGGCCAAGGTGGAAATAGGACGGCGTGAGTTTGTCCGTCTGACTCAGCTTGATGCAGAATTCGACCGCCTGGTTCCAACTCACGCTCTCCACCGGAAAGTTCGCTGTTTCGAGGTTCGCGACAGTCTCCTGACCTGATCCCGTGATCGAAAAGTGAGAGGGGTTTGTCTCCATGACCTTCTCGTATTGCTTCTGAGTCACCTCATGCACCCCCAGAAAGAACGGCCGTGTCAGCACGACCTTGTGCTGAGGGGCGGCACCCTGAATTCGCTCCCGCCACTGCTGGTCGTCACCCTTGACCTTGAGATGCGCTTCGATTTCCGCCGGCGTGCTCCCCATCGTGAACTCACCCGGCGGGATGAGGACGAACTTCATGCCAATGGAGTTCGTATGCTCGAACGGCACGCCGAGGTGCTTGGCCCATGTCGCTTGATGAGCCTTCGCCTCGTTGGCCTCGAAGGGAGCAATTGCCGGACGCAGTGCTTGCGGTTCGCGATTGGCATTTCGTTGCATGGCCTGGATCAGCCGGTCAATGTCGGCTCCGTAGTCGGTCCCGTCGGGGCGAGGTTGATAGCCGGGAGATTTGTCGCGCAGGATGCGCCATTGAGCGGGGTCGAACTCCCACGGCGGCAGCTCGATGGAATCGGCTTCGGTCTGAAACTCGGTTAGAAGTTGCTCCAATTGAAGCGCGCCTCGTCCGTATGCGAATCCGTACGATTTCACGAACACATTTCCGGTCCCGGTCCAGTCGATCGAACGAGGATGTCCGTACGTCAGATTGACGGGCGACACAAAGAGGGATTGACGTGCCTGAACCGTGATCGGAGACGACGACTGCAGGGATGCCGCCCAGACGTTCAATGCCGGCTCCGGTAACCAGAACGTGCAATGTTCGATTTCCAACGTGCCGGGTTGAGCGGTTCGGCTTTCGACGTTCGGGCGACATTCGGTAAGCACCGAATTGCGCAGTCGCGCCGTGCCGCCGGAACGGAGGCCAATCCGAAGATGGCCGAATTCACAATTCACGATCTCCGGGATCGAATCCCCATTACCGAACAACCAAGCGTCACTGACCGATTTATTCGTCTCGGAAAGTAGCGTGCAATTCATCATCCGTGCGATGGATCCCTGAGTGGGAAAGAGGGGCAGTTTACCGTTCTCGAAATCTTTCCCACTCATCACGCCGCCGCTGACTCGCAACACATGCCGAATCGTCAGACCTTCCAAGATCAACCGATCCGTTCCGAAGCTTTCCAAGCTACCGTCGATCGTCGGTGTGTAGCCCGCACCGGCGCGGATCGTGAGCAATCGGGAATCGCCGGTCCAGGAGCTGTCTTTGACCAATCCATCCGTGCGGAGTTCGATCACGTCCTGGTCTTGAGCGGCTGCCAGGGCCGGCTTAAGCGTCAGGTAGCCGCGTACTTCTTTCCCGCCGCGCAGCAGCACGATGGGACCATCGTCGCGCCGTTCAGGACGCAACTCCGATTCCGGGACAGCCCGCCCCTCGGCGGCGAGGGCGAGAACGTACGCCGCCCCCGGCCCGACGAGTTTCCAATCCCGCCGACGGCTGCCGTTCGTCGGCAGTTAAGACCGCCAGCGGGTACTTCGCTTCGAGGTGCGTCTTGAGCAACTGATCCCAGGCTCCGCCAACACTGACGCACAAGTGCTGTCCCAGTACGCCGGGTTGATTGGCGTTACCAAAGCAGCGCAGTTCTTTGCCTAGGAAGAACGGGCGAAGTTCAAACCTCTCCTTGGCCTGGAATCCCTTGATTGAGCCAGTCTCATTGGTAGACCCAGGAGAAATCAAATTTCCTATCAGTAGGCAAAGATGTTCGTCACTCGAAACGCCCCGAACCCCAGCACCCGCGCCCGCCGCGTTCGACCGTCGGTTGTGATCTGACTACCCAAAACCTTCAGCTTCAAGCGTCTGTCAAAACCGACCCGCAAATCCTCGTTTTTCGCGTCACCCATTGGGTTCCCCT
>CAMDRI010000030.1 GCA_945906725.1 Candidatus Kuenenia stuttgartensis
GAATTCTCAGACGCCAACATCCCACACCTCCGTGCCGTAACCCTCAACCAGACGCGATCCATTCGCGTCGCACGGAGACAACAATAATTTCATTCCCTCAATCGCGCCAGCTACTTACCCATCCTTCCCAGAGTGCGCGCTAGCCCTGGAGGTTCCCGACGCACCCAGTCGCAAATGGCAAGCAAAGTGCGTGAAATGCGGATTAGTGATCAGTAAACGTCAAAGTCTGAAATCGGCCGCTCAAACCGACGAATCTACCGAAGATGATTGGCTGGCAGATTTGGCAATGATCGAGACCAAAGGCAAATCGGTGCGTCTTCGCAAGTTGGAATGCGAGGCGTGTCACATGGTGGTTGCCCTTGCGGGTCGTGAATTGCCACCGGACAGTTGTCCGCAGTGCGAAGGGCATCTCATACCATACAAATCGGAAAAAGAAAAACTCGAAGAAAAGAGTTTGCAACGAGAACATCGCCAGGCGATTATCCGTAATCGCGACAGCTGGGCGATCTTCCGCAACGGCCTCGATCTTATGCACGTCAGTAGTCGAATTTATTTGGCGTTACAGTCGGTGGGCCTGGCGATTAGCGGTGCCGTGCTTGTGCTCTTGATTTCGGTGGCCTGCGGAGTGTTGGCTGGAGGCGCTGGTGAAGCCGTTGGAGAAGCCATTGGAAAAGAGGGGAGAAACTTAGCGCCCATCGGAAGTGCCGTCGGGACCGCGCTGATGGCCGGAGTGATTGTCTCCTGCGTCATTACAGCGATGGGGATTGTGTTCACGGTCACGCGAGTGTTTTTTGAAGAGTACCTTGTTTCGACGATGTGTTGTACAGGAGCGTGGTTATTTTGTGTGTGGGCTTTCTATGAGTTTCCGTGGCTTATCGTTCTGATGTATTCTGCGTTGATTTGTCTGCTGCCAGTAAACGGAGTTGTCGCGATGATCGGCTTCTCTATGTGTTGCAGTGTTCCCAAGGAGGCAAATGTCCGTGGCTGGATGGGGGCTTCGACGTTTTGGTTGTTCGCAACGATCGCCACTTACATTGGAGTTCTCGTTGTAGCGGCAAACACGCTAGCCAAGGGAAATTTTCTTGGTGCCATCGCAGTGCCGTTGGCAATTTATCTCATGGTGGCTGCGTGCTTCTGCTGGTGTGCTGCACAAATATCGCTCGCGATCGTGCTGCATGGAATTGGGCGGTTTTTTAATGATCCAGACCTGCCAAGGAATTCAATGCGGTTCATTCAGTTCCAGGGCGTTTACGCCGCGTTAAACACGTTGGCGTTGGTGTTGCTCGTGGCATTGCCGTCTGACAATTTAAGATTATATGTCGCAGGCGCTCAAAGCATAACGGCTGTAATAGGAATGATGTGGTTCATGCGTCTCACTCGGAGTGGGTCTGCATGCATTCTGTGTTGACTCTTGTGTCTTGTGTTGTTCGCTAGTCCGAGTTGCGAACAAGCTTTGGTCAGGACGCGACTTCGCTGCCTCACGCGGTGGCTGTTCCGCGAGTTCCCGACAGGTTGTGGCGAGCGATCCCCGGCAAATCACCGTCGCCTGGACAACCGCTCGCAACGATCAACGAACGGTTTCTGTCGTCGGATTTCAAGGATCAGTTTCAAACCAGGTCGCTCTGCGGGAGATTATCTTGAGCAACGAATACTTTGTCCGGCGGAATGGGGAAGTCTCTGGGCCGCATTCTCTGGCGATGATCCGCAAGGGCCTGGAAGAGAAGAAACTAAAAGCGAATGACCTGCTATCGCTTTCGTCGGATGGCCCGTGGGAGCGCGTGGCTGCCGTTCACAAAGAGATTCGGGCTGGTCGCCCCTTTTTTGATCAGGGGGCCAATGCCAATAAGCCCACCGAGACGCCTCAAGGCAAACCCCAAGAAGAGGGACTAGAGGACCGTCTGGGAGCCATCGACGAACTCGTTGAGGAAGAGCAACTCCTACCGCCTCTGCGAGTGATTCGCCCCAAGAAAAAAATCAAAAAAAGCGTCAGCAGGGAGGCAGAAATCGATGAAAGGCTGACAAAGAACCTGCGAATGTGGGCTTGGGTGGGTGGTGGACTTGTCACGGTGGCCATCGTGGTGGCCGTTGTATTCGCGATCCCACTCTTAAAGGGACTGCGTGACCGAACCGCATCAACAACTCAAGAAGAAGAACAACAACGGCGAGAAGAGGGACGGCAGCAAGAAGAAGAACAACAACGGCAAGAAGAAAGGCAACGTTTAGCGAAAGAGAATGCGAAGAAAACCTTGGTAGACGGCATGACTAATTTCGGCGCCGGCCTACGGGGAAAAAAGGTCAAAAGAGTTGAGATCGGGGCTGGCGTTGCAACGATAACCGATGACAAAAACGGGTTAAGCCACGTCAAAATTGAATGCAAAAACGGACTGATCATAGACGCTGATTGGAAACGGGCCTTTAATGATTTTGGCTACGACATATATGAACCTAAAGTCAGTAAGGATTACAACAGACTTGCCGTGATGACTACTGCTCGTGGGGTTATCGCCAGCTACCTTAATGGAAAATACGATTAGTGTCAGAGAACTGCCGTAGGGTCAAAAAACTGAACCGACCACCGTGCAGTCAAAAAACGGCGATGACCATCAAGCTCTTTGACAATCAGGTGTTTGCGAGAGAAGTCGATCAAGCTTTGGGAACGGGTGCAGGAATTCCACGCACCAAACGGTGAGGCGGCTGGTTCGTGAGTTCCCGGCACTCGTGACACCACTGGAACTTCTGGGAGTCGATCATGAATCCAGCAATGCCTGATCCCGTCATCGATGAGATTCGCGAAATTCGGCACCGCATCTCCGTCCTGTGCAATCACGAACCGGCCCAGTTGGTGGCGTACTTCCAAAAGATTCAGGAGCAATACCCGGATCGGCTCATTACGTCACCACGATTTGCTCGGCCCCTGGAGGCCCAACCAGTCGTTCCACCCGACGCCGACAAAACGGCCGGTTCGCGGCCTGCAACGCCGGTCGCCAGTCCTTCTCTCACACACTTGTAGCGTCTGAGACCAGCACGACGCGCCAGCGAGTGGTGCTTGTCGAACCCCTCGCTGGCGCGTCGGGCTAGTGGTCCGCTACCGCTTGGTGAGACGCGGCAACTCCAGCGATCTCGCCACGCTCTTGTCGAGCGTGGCGACGACGACAGACTCAATGTGATCCCAACTGCTAGTCCTTCTCTTGCGCAACTGTAGCGACTGAGACTAGCCCGACGCGCAAGCGAGGGGTTCGACAATCATCCCTCGCTTGCGCGTCGGGCGAGTTTGGCTGCTACAGGTTGGTGAGATGCGCTCGAGCCAGCCGTGCCTTGTTCGCTGCCATCCCGTTGGTCACAGCGATAAGCTGACAGGCGAACCTGGATGCGGCCGCAAGGAAACGAGTCATGCTGTTCGACACGCACACGAACTTGATGTGGTATCCCGACCATCTCTCCGACGAGTTCGTGCAGTTCGCTTGGGAGGCCAAGCAGGCCAAGATGCGGCTGTCGAAGGACGTCTACTTTGCCGGCAGCAGCGTGCAAGAACAAAACGCCTTCGACTCGCGGCCCGAACAACTGCTCGCCGCGACCGCCGACGCCGACAAGGTGATCGTCTTCGGCATCAAGGCTCCGTTCACGGGGATCAATGCCGATCAGGAGCTGATCGCGAAGTTCGTCCAAGAGCATTCCGATCGGTTCATCGGCTGGTGCTCGGTGGACCCGAATGATGCAGACTGCATCGAGCAACTCGAATACTACGTCAACGGTCTGGGGCTGCGCGGCCTGAAGTGCTCGCCGATTTACCAGAACTGGGATCCGCAAGACCCCAAGCATCTGCCGTTGTTCAAGAAAGCGGAATCGCTCGGCATTCCGGTCAACATCCATCAAGGAACCTCATTCGTCCGGCCGGGGCCGTTGAAGTACGCGAACCCGATTCAGCTCGAAGACATCGCGATTGCTTGCCCGAATCTGCGCATCGTGATTGCTCACATGGGGCACCCGTGGGAGACCGAGTGCATCGTGCTGATTCGCAAACATCCAAACTTGTTCGCGAACATTTCCGCGCTGCACTACCGCCCATGGCGGCACTATCAAGCCTTTATCACCGCGATCGAATACGGCGTCGAGCACAAGCTGATCTTCGGATCGGACTTTCCCTCGGCGACGGCGGCTCAGGTGATTGCCGGACAATACAAAGTCAACGACATCGTCGCCGGAACGAATTTCCCAAAGGTCTCGGACGAAGTGATTCACAACATCATCTACGAGAACTGGAAACGGTTCCTGCCCGAATACGCGTAGTCGATTCACTGCGCGCTCGAAAGGACAACCATGAACACGCAACCGATCACCTCCGCCACGTTGGCGTCTTCCGTCATTTCCGTTCCGCCGCTGGCACGCCATGCGGACGGATCGTTCAATCGCGAGGAGAACCGAAAGCTGATTCGGCATCTCGAAGCGGGTGGGGTGACGACTCTGTTGTACGGCGGCAACGCGATCTTGGCTCACGTCTCGATCAGCGAATACGCCGAGATGCTGACACTGCTGTCGGAGTTGGCGGCGGAGCAAACGCTGGTCATCCCGTCGGTTGGTCCTGGATTCGGCATGATGATGGATCAGGCGAAGATCCTCCGCGAGTTCGCGTTTCCGACCGCGATGATGCTGCCGAGCCGCGATGTCGTGACCTCCGATGGCGTCGCGTCCGCGCTGCGCCGGTTCGTCGAAGTGATGCAGCGGCCGGCGGTGCTTTACATCAAGAACGACGGCTTCATCGAGATCGACGCCGTCCAGCGACTTGCGAAGGACGGCCTGTTGTCGTGGATTAAGTACGCGACGGTTCGGGACAATCCGGTCAACGATCCGTACCTGCGACAATTGGTGGACACGGTCGGAGTGTCGCTGATCGTCAGCGGCATCGGTGAGCAACCGGCGCTTTCGCACCTGCGTGAGTTTGGTCTCGCCGGCTACACATCCGGTTGCGTCTGCGTTGCTCCGCGTCTGTCGATGCAAATGTTGCGAGCGATCAAGGCCGGCGACTTCGCCACCGCCGAACGCATCCAGGCTGTCTTTCGTCCGCTCGAAGACCTGCGGAATGCGATCAATCCGATTCGTGTGCTGCACACGGCGATGGGCCTCGCCGGCATCGCCGAAATGGGGACGATCATCCCGTTGTTGTCGGAGGTGAGTGCCGCCGATCGTCCCGCGATCAAAGAGGCTGCGACGAAATTGTTGGCTCAAAACTGAAAAGAACGATTCGACGTCAGGCCGCGGCCGCTCCGCGAATTCCCGGCAGGTTTTGGCGAGCGGTCATCAAGCTGCCGTCAGATGCGTGCCAATCTTCGAGTCTTGCAGCCATTGTGGCGGCGAACGGATTCGGTCGAGCAGAATCTGAGCGTTCGCGGCCGGCTCGCGTCCGTGTCGCTGAGGCAACCAATCGTGCCGCAGCGCGAGGCTCTCCTTCGGGAACGAGGCGATCTTCAGCAGCACATCCATCAGGCCTCAGCAGAAGATCGCGACGATGACGTACTCGACGGCGTGCTCCGTCGTGTAACGATACAGCATCGTGTCCCGCAGCGTCGTGAAGCAGACGATTCCGTAAAAGCCGGCCGTCGCGGCTACACACAGCAGAAAGGAAAAGCCCATTCCCTAACGACGAGTTGTTTGCGGTTGTGACGACATGAGATTGTCCTTTGGAAGTCTCGTAGGTCAGGCTTTCCAGCCGGACTCGATCGTTGGATGAATTGTCGATGGTTTCAACGGTCAGCCTGGAAAGGCTGACGTACGTTACTGTGCTGCGGATCGACTGCCGTTGGGCGAACCCATAATGGGTGTGCCTTCGGGCAGCGGACGAGCGGCGACGGTGAAGCCTTCGCGATGCGCGAGAGCCTGTAGTTTGCGAAACAAGACGAAACTGTCGGGATAGACCCAGAAGGTGATTGTGCTGCCCGAATCGGCTTTGCGGAGTTCGTTGTGGAATGCGGAGTTCGGCCGCAATGCAATGTCGCCACGTTCTGCGCCGAGATCGGATTCGGGGATAAGCTCAAATTGCGACACGCTGGCTCGCACCAGCCCCAATTGCTGTTGTGTTTCGATGATGTAATTCAAGTTCCAGCCGCGCACCGGGCCGACTGAGCCGGAATACTTTTTCAGCCGCAGGATGACATCGCGTTGCCGTTCCATCTGGCCCTTCATGCGTTCGACGAGTTGGTCAATCGGGACTGCCGAGACGGCTCCGCCGAAACAGCGAAAGTGCAATTCGGTTTCGTTCTCGGTGATGACTCGGCTGACGGGCGTGATGTGGTGCTGCAACTGCTCGACGGGATTCGGCTGTTTCTCGGCGGCGGCCACTTCGGATGCCTTCGTTTTCAATCGAATTCGGACGGCCTGCGCGGCGACCAACAGATTTTGCGTCTGCTGTTCGTCGACCCGAAGTTCCTCCAGTTGCCCTTCAAGATTCGAACCGAGCGCGGCGACGCGATTGCGATTCACGGCATCCTGCGTTTGGAGTTCACTGAGTCTTGTCTCATGCTCTCGCGCCGCACCGCGCAGGCGATCGAGTTCCGTTTGCAGTGAGTCTGACTGCAATTGCAGTGCGGCCAGTTCTCGCTTCGTGGCCTCCTCATGTTCGTGGTCTTCGGCAGTAGCCGGAGCCACGAGGATCGGGGGCAGCGTTTCCAAGACGACTGGCGGCGGATCATTCAGCAGTTTGATTGGCGCTCGCCCGGCTCGTACTCCGGCCAACACCATTAGGATGATGAGAACTCCGACGACGTTGGCGACGACATCGAGAAACGAGTCGGAGCCGAATTGCTGTTCCCCAGGAGGCGGCCGACGGCTCATCGCACACCTCCGGGGGTCGCGCGAGAGCGGGATGTCTCTCGCGACGGCTTCACCGCATCAGGGTCGACGTCCAAAAACTCGGCACTCGAAACAAGGCCAAGGTCGAACAACCCGGAATTCAATCGCTGATGCACCTGCTCGCCACCGGGGACGATTTCGTATTTGATCGTGGGTACCCAGTGATACCCCTCGGACGGGCTTGGCCAATCGGACTGCACGCGATCCATCGCAATCAACGTACGGTCAATTAAGCTTTCGGTGCGTACTCTGGCATCAATTGAGATCTCGTAATTGCCGCCGATCACGACGCGATTCGAGCGAATGCGAATCGTGATCGCCTTCTCAAGCCCGATACCGGCGCGCGGCATCAGGTAACGCCGCTTCAACTTCGTGAGATTGTTTCCGTTTGAAGAATTGCCGGCTGCGCGCGGGTCGATGTTCGATTGCGTGGACGCGCCGGATGTCCCATTCGGTTTGCCAGTCTGCGGAGCACGTTCAGAGGATTGCGTCCGAGTAGTCGGCCGGCGTTCTCCACGAGCCATCGGGAACGGCTTCGTGTCGTCGTTCTCGTATCGCCGGGCCGTCGGCAACGGCTCCTCGAGCGGCAATTCGTCAAACCGTGATCGTCCCGTCGGCGTGGTACCTGGACGAGCAGCGGGAGGCAATCCTCCGCTTTGTGATGTGCCGCGCGACGTATTCCTACTAGGCGATTCCGATTCGCGACCGTACGGGACCGGGCTGCCGGGGCGATCCGAGCCACTTTCTGCTGGCCGCGGTGCGGATCTCGGACGTTCGAAGGCGTTCGTTGGCTCAGAAATCACTCCCGGGACGAAAGTCCGCGCGGCCGGTTCCAACTGAAGCTGATCACGCTGCGAATCGCGGTTGCGAGCAAGCTCATTCAGAATCTTCTCTCGTTCCGACAGAACCTGACTGACCGCCGTTTCGCAGATTCGTTTGGCCTCTGGATCGGGATTCGACGAGTCGATTTCCATTTCGTCGGAAATGAGTTCGTAGCCGTGCGGCACCTTGAGCTGCGAGAGAAGCCCCTTCGCAATGTGAAATGCCACGGCACCGCTCGGCCGGACGAGCAGCAGCACATACGGTTCGCGCTCCTTGCTGTTGAAGGCGGCCAGATCGTTCTCGAAGGAGTCGATGCCTTCCGCGAAAGAGTTGCTCGCATCGTGAACCCGATCGTAGGCTTTCCAGTAGTGGATCAGCTCACGCGACGCGATCAGCAGCGGATTGAATCCAGACGTGAATCCGTTGAGGTCCGCCGGTGTCAGCCGCACGTCCTCGGGCAGAAACCGAATGTAGTCCTGCGTGCATTCAATGAGGACCGGCCGCTTGGTTGTGCCCGTGCGGCCGTCGAACGGCAGAAATGCGAACTTGCTCTTCGTAGTTCTTTGCCGCTCGATAGCTTTTGACAGTCGCTGGTCGGCATCGGCTAGGCCACTTTGCAGCGAGTCAATCTCTGCCTGCAACCGCGCACGCTCGGCGTTGGTCTGCTCCTGCCGTTCGCGAACATTGTCGATTCGTTCCGCTGCCGAAGCGACTTTGACCTTCGTCCGCATCATCGCCGAGTGAGCGGCGTCCGCACGGTTCTCCAACTGCGACAGTTGTTCGCGCAAGGCATTTCGTTCGATGGTCAGTTGCTCGACTTGTGTTTGCCATTCGAGTGTCGGATCGACTTCCGGTTCCGGCTCTGGTTTGGCCGCGAGGATGATTGGCGTCGGCTCGGAGACCGGAGTCTCGACCGGCACGACCGTCTGCTTAGCCTTCTCGATTACCGCTGCTCGAATTCGCTTCGTGGTCACGATCAGCAACAAGATCAGCGATCCCATCGTGCAGACCAGCACGGCGAGAAACGGGAAGAGCGAAACGCCCGCAGAAGTATTTGTTGGTCGTCGCGACATGGATTTTAGGGTCAGGGGTCAGGGGTTAGAGGTCAGGGAAGAGTTCGCATCGAATTCAAATGAGCCGCGAACCCTGATCTCCGACCAATGACTACTACTTTCACGCCGCTCGCGACTGAACTCGGTTGGTCAGCAGGTGCACCGCCGCATTGAGCGAGTGCAGCGTGTCCTCGAACGTCGCCGATTGCCGAACCGCTTGTAGGTTGGCGTTGAGAACGTCTTGCGATCGTTGCAGGCCCGCATCTTGATCAACCAATCGCAGCAGGAGATGGCCTTGTGATTGCAATTCTGCGGTCAACGATTGAGTCGCGACTAGCATCGCATGCAGTCCCTCGCGGGATGTTTGCGCCGCTTGATGGATTCCAGAGGCAAGTTGTTGCACATCGCCCAACAACACCGTGCGAGCCTCGGCAAGCTGTTGATCATGCTGAGTGAGTGATTGCGTCAAAGCCGATTGCAGCCCCTGCTCAAGTTGCGTCTGCTGCTGATCGAGAGTGGTCGCCCAGCGCTGCCGGAGCGCATCTAGCGATTCTTGCCAGGCCGACGTTTGCGAATTGATGAGCGTCTCGGTCTTGCGGAGCAGTTGGTCGGCGGCTTCCGCTTCGGCCGCAAGCAACTGCCTGCCGAATTGCTCGCCGTCGGCGAAGAGGGTCGCGAGCCGTCGCGTGCCGAATTCTTCGACTTCGGCGAGCAGCGACTGCTCGCGACGTTCGATGAACAACGTCGTGAAGACGATGACCATCGACCAGGCCAGAGATAGCGCGGTCGTGTCGAATGCCGTGCCTAGTCCCGCGGTGACGCTTTCGAGCGAGGCTTCCATTTGCTCCGGCGTGAGGTGGGAAATTGCATCGGTGATACCGACAACTGTCCCCAAAAAGCCGAGGATCGGCACCGCCCAGGTCACGGTCCGCACCAGTGAATAACTCGTATGCAGATCGCCGGCTGCCAGTTCACCGAGATACCGCAAATGCTCTTCCAGTCCGGCTGCCGAACGGCGGCCGACAATGAAGCAGTTCACCTCGCGGATGCGTCGGGCAATGTGCGTCGTGTGCCATTTCTCTGGTGCTGATTCTGCGTTTTTTTCCACCTTCTTCGCGGCGGCGACGACATCGTGCAACGGCATCGCTTCTGAGCCGGTCCAACCGCTCCAGCGAACGGCGCGGACTTCGGACGCCAGTCGGATCGCCTTCTTCGCGAGAATCGCAAGAGCGATGAACGACAGGCCGGTCGTGACGTATTCGATCCAGTGACCAGTGACGTACCGAGTGATCTCGGTCTTCCAAATGGGCGTGTGCGGAATCAAAAAATAGAAAAATGCAGTTGCCATGCCGCCCCAAATGATGGGCGACGATTGCAGCTTGCTCCACACACCGACCTCAGCGTCGTCCTGCCAAGACGACGCGGCTGTTGTTTGCGTCATGATCCCCCCTTGAATCGCTCGTAGTGGCCGGATTCATCCAGCCAGCAACAACCGGCGGCAAGATCCGCCGGTCGACCGCGCGAATGCGATCACTACAAGCCACACGACCCATAACATCGGCGCAGATTCGCAGACGGTTGAATTCAATCCGCAGCTTGCTCGGAAGTCAGGTTGCTCCGACTGGATCTGCTACCGCTTTGGTGAGTTGGGAACTCCACGCGGACGCTGGCAACAGCGAGACACCGGGGATATCGTCACGCCGCTCGGTTCGTCGGTCAGCCTCGAAAAGGCTGGCCATTTCGTTGATGGACGATCTGTTCGCCATTGTCACGTCGCTCGATAGGGCGAATGGCAGGAGAAAACATACCCGTCAATACAAGCCCGACGCGCGAGCGAGTGCATTCATTCGGAGCGTTGTGTGGAATGCACTCGCTCGCGTGTCGGGCTCGTAGTGGTACGTTTCCATCTGCCGTTGGCCTAAGAGCGCGTTTTCGCAAAGATAAACGAGCCTCGGAAAAATCGAGGACGAAAGGGACGACTCCATATGTCTGATCAAGGTCACTCGTCGAGTTCCGCAACCTTTGAAGCTCCTCATCCCGGTTCCAAGCACATGCCGCGGTGGACGACAGGCGAATTGACTGACGCGCCCCGCTTCAGTCGGCAAACCCTGCTGTTGATGATCGGTCCGGGACTCGTCATGGGAGCGTCGGCAATCGGCGGCGGCGAGTGGCTGGCCGGGCCGGCCGTGACCGCGAAATTCGGGGCCGCCCTGCTATGGGTCGCGACCGTCAGCATCCTTATTCAAGTGCTCTACAACATCGAGATCAGCCGCTACACGCTCTACACAGGTGAGCCGATCTTTACCGGTAAGGTTCGCATTCCTCCGCATCCGATGTTCTGGCTGATTCTGTATCTGCTGCTCGATTGGGGCGCGATCTTTCCATATCTGGTGGTCGGCGCGGCGGTCACCCTCGAGAAGATGTTCATCGGCGACAACTTCGATCCAGAGACGACGCATTGGTGGATACACAAACTGATCTCGACTGGCATCTTCATCTTGTGCGTTGTTCCGCTGCTGGTGGGAGGCAAAGTCTTCAACTCGCTGAAGGTCATTATGTCGGCAAAGTTGATCATCGTGATCGGCTTCTTGCTGTTTGTTTCAGCGGTGTATTCGCGACCGGCGCATTGGTTCGAGATTGCGTCCGGGCTGTTCAAGGTGGGGACCGTTCCGATCGTCCAAGGTGAGGACCGCAACGAAAATGGAATTTTCGATCCTGGCGAGGACTTCGACAGTGATGGCCATCTGGATGTCGTTGAAGACTCACTGCCAAAGACGGTGGACACCGACGGCGATGGCCAGCCCGACACTTGGGAAAAAGACGTAAACGGAAAGCTGATCACGTTCGTCGACCAAGACGGCGATGGCAAAAAAGATGGAGCAAACATCGACAATTTCGTCATTTCGTTTCTCACCGAGGGCCGTTGGCCGAAGGTGGATTGGTCGTTGATTGGGTTCATTGCCGGGCTGGCGGCGATCGCTGGCAACGGCGGATTGACCAACACTCCGATCAGCAATTTCACTCGCGATCAGGGCTGGGGCATGGGACATCACGTCGGTGCAATTCCCAGCATCGTGGGAGGTCACGGCATTGAATTGTCGCACGTCGGTTGCGTGTTTCAGGTGACGGAAGAATCGCTGCCGCGCTGGAAACGGTGGTATCGGCATGTGGCCCGCGATCAGATTTGCGTGTGGCTGGTGGCCTGTCTGATCGGTGTGTCGCTGCCGAGCATTCTGTCGGTCGGCTTCATGCCGCGCGGCACTGAAGTTCCAGACGCAGTGGTCGCCGCAATGACCTCGGAAGGAGTCGCGAAGACAGTCGCCAATCCGAACTCCGGCACACTGGCCGGTCTCCCCGCGTTCTCGTGGCTGACAGGACCAGGCATAGCGTCGAAGCTGCGGATCGCAACATTGTTCTGCGGATTCCTGGTCTTGATGACCAGCATGATCTCGACAATCGATGGCTTTGTGCGCCGTTGGGTCGATGTCTGCTGGACCGCAATTCCGCGCTTGCGAGAACTCGACACGAAGGTCATAAAGTACGTCTACTTCTTCGTGCTGGTCGGCTATGCGACTTGCTGTCTGTCGATCATCTGGCTGGCCGGCAACAAACCGAGCATGGTCTTTAAGCTGGCGACAACCGGCTACAACTTCGCGTTCGCATTCAGTTGCTGGCACACAATTGTCATCAACTCCACGTTGCTGCCGCCTGAACTGCGTCCGAGCATTAAGATTCGAGTGCTCATGGCGATTGGCGGCGTGTTCTTTTCCTTCTTGGGCGTGATGGGAGTCCTAAAGTTCGCCGGGCTTGTGTGATCCTCGGAATGCGGTATCTCAGCACGGCAAAGCAGTCGCCGTTCCTTCCCAACCGTTCGACCGGTCGCGAAACTGCTACCCGAAAGAACTTCTGAGCCTGCCGGGAATCGCATCGTTTATGTCGGGAAACCAGCCAACCGGAGATGCCGCCAAGATAACTCCGCCTGATTCGGAGAGTTTGCCGAATGCTTTCGCACCCAGTGTCCCGAAGGAGATTCCGAATGCCGCGCTGGCGAGCGGATTTCAGGACATTCTCGGCTATCTGAATTTTTCTGGCGGTAAGCCGGATGTGAAATTTCAGGATCGCTTGAATCGCTGTCACCCGGAATGGGGGTGGCCGAATCCATGGGATTCATTTGAGGGGGCGCTGCTGTCGCGGCTGAGTGAACTCGAATTAACGTCGGCAGCGTTCAAGGATTCGGGGCAAGCACGCGCGGTGGTCAACCTCGCGTTTCATGAACTCTGGCCTGCGTATCGGCGGCATCACGGCGATCTGCTGTTTCATCTCAGCGATGCTGATTTTCAGCAGCCCCTGTTTCTCGCTCGGCTGTTTGAGGCGGTGCTGGCTCAAGGGTCTCCGTGGGATGAGACCGAGCGGATCGTCAACGGTGCTCTCGACAGTCTCAACGATTTCATTGGATTTCGACCGGTCGCCGTGTTGGAAAACGATCGCAAGATGGAACCGTATCCCAAGGAGCGGTTCCGGCCGGTGCCGATTTATTTTCAAGGAGTTGGCCCGGGACGCGGTCCGTATCAGGAGCTCATCAAGCGGACGATGGAATTGATGCAAGGAGTGCCGGCGAATCTGTTGCAGAACGCTTACTTCGATCTGCGAAATCTGGACGAGATCGCGTGCGACGTGCGTGCTCACGATCACAACCATCCAGTTTACAAACGGACGAATTACATGTTCGGCGAGTGGGATCCGCACGTCATCGACCTCAAGGGGAATTTCCGACGGTTCATTTTGCGAAAGATCATTCTCGACTCGCTGCTAAATTGGATGGCCGAGCAGACCGAGCAGTCGCCGGAAGAATCGCTTTTCGACGCGGCCTCGGTGCTGTGCGGCACGATGCTGATGGCCTCGGCGATTAGCGGAGCGGGACCGGAGACACATGACTCGACGATCACGTTGACCTCGCTGTTGCCGCGCGTGGCTCGGCAGCGCGATGCGTTTTATGAACGGCTGCTGGACGACGCGAAGGACGAACGAGCCGAACGCCTGAGGGCCGCGGCAAAGAAAACGCAGCAGCCGTTCGGGCATGTGCGGCAGTCGCTGAATTTGTATCTCGCGAATTACGGAGCGCGGCAGATTCAATACCGACATCTCGCGGGATTGTTCGCGATGCTCGGCCGGCCGCAAGCGGCGCGCGAGACCGCAGCCGTGATCCCGTCGGTCGCCGCGCGGTTCGCCTGCGAGGTGCATTGGCGGATCACAGCGGCGCATCGGCATCTCAGCTCTGGCCAGCTTCTGTCGGCTGTGTCGCTGATCGCGGAAATCGAAGACTACTTCAAACGCGGCATCGAGTGCGGAGCGTTCCCCGATCCGTGGAATATCCTCGGATTTCAGGGGCAATTCCCGTTGTTCTCGTCCCGCGAGGACAGCATCCCGGACCAGCGGCTCGAAGAGTTGCTGTCGATCGTCGAGCAGTACCTTTCGGTCTATTCGCGGGCATTGGGCGAATCGGCCGCACAAGGCGATCGCGAACTGACGCGGCGACTCTCGGATTGCTTCCGCACGTTTGCCGAGTATTGGGATCAGTTCGCCAGCGTGACCGTTGAAGACATGCCGCACGTCGCGGGCCGCGAGAGTTGGGAATCGGCCACGCATGTCGCCGACGTCTTGTCCGAATGGCGAGCGGCGGGCGAAGCGGCGGGGGACGTGAGCTTCTGGCGACGGCACATCGACCGCTTCACGAACGCGAAGTCGTATGCCCTCGTCGTGAAAGCGCTGCTTGAAAAAGAAGACTACGTCGCCGCGATGGCGCTGTTGATGCAATGGCTCAGCCAGAACGACGAGGTGGGCATCGAGACCGGATCGTATTCGTTGCCGACTCTGTTGACCGAATGGATGACGCAAGTCACCGCCGAGCCGGCGGACGGGTCGCAGCCTGACCGCTGGCCGCTGATTCGACGGTTCTTCGCGTACCTTGAAGTCAACGCGGGTGAGTTTTGGGAAGTCCCGGTGATCGACGGACTCACCGATGATCTGCCCAAGAAAAAGAAGAAGCCAAAGCCGGAGCAGGATTCGCTGAGCGAAGACCTCGACGACTTTGACGACCACGACGGCGGACTGCTCGATCCAGACGACGAGGACGACGACAATCCGTTCCGCAACGCCTACGAAGACGTCTCGTTCGAGGACAGTGCGGACGACGGCGTTTCCGGGGAACTGATGGATGACGGTGCCTCGAATGGCTCGACCGAAATGGAATATCTCAGCAAGGCGCTCGAGCCGCGGCTGAAGTTCACGGTGACGTTGGCTCAGGTCTGGCAGATGGCGGTCGCGTGCCTGATGCGCAATCCACCGGCCGGGTTGCAACGCAATCCGAAAGAGGCTCGGCGGCCGGACTTGGAAGACCCTCAAGCGGTGATCAGCAGTTGGGTCAAACATCTCGGCGAGATGCAGCACGGCCTCCGTAAGTTGATGGACGCGCTCTGGGAGTTTGAGATCGCGACGCCGTCGGGTGAACATGACTCAAACGTCGAATACGACCTGCAATTGCAGACGAAACTCTACATGGTGCACACAGTGATCGCGGCACAACTCGCGTGTCGAAATGGCGAGCGTGGTCTCGGCTGCTTCCTGCCCGGCGGCGACACTCGCAAGAAGTCCAAAGCCGCGAGCGAAGATCTGCACATGACCGCGCTGTACCGTGCGGTCCTGCGCGGCGATGTTGATGAGGTCAAAACGACTTTGCCCAGCTTGTTGACCACGCTCGCTCGCAAGCCGCTGCTGTATGTGCCGCTGGATGTTGGTGGACATCCCAAGCAAGTGCTCGCCGCCCGGTTGCTGCAATCGGATATTCGGTTCCTGCTCACGCAACTGCCCCGAATGGGTCTTCTGAAAGAGACGTGGCATCTGCTACGTACGGCCCATCGCATGGAGAAGGCGTCGCGCCCCGGCGAGATGGCCGTCACCGAGTTTGACCGCCTGTTCCGCACGGCGGTACGGTCCTCGGCGGAAGCGTTACTGCGTTCCGCCGAAACATGGCAGGATGGAACATTCCCGCAAGAAAAGTTGGTCGAACTGTTGCATCAGTTGCTGAAACCTTTTGTCGAGGAATGGGTCAGCCACAGTGCGACGATGCGACTTTCGGCTGTCGAGAGCATGAAGCGCGATGCGATCTGGGACGAAGTCCGCGAGTTTATCACCAAGTACGGAGCTGAACTCTTCCACGCCAAAATGCTGACGCTCGGCAACGTTCGCGCGATCTTGCACAACGGCATTCCGTGGTTCTTGAATTTTCTGGCCGAGTCACAAGATCCGCTGCGTCCCAGCCCGTTGTTGGAAGCTCTCGACAGCGGCGCGATTGAAACAGACCACGTCGTCCATGTGCTCGAACTGATCTACACGACCGTCGTCGACAAGTTCGACCGTTTCCTCGAATACAATACGACGACGACTCAGTCCGATTACGGCGAAAAGTTTTTCTTTCTGCTCGACTTTCTGCGTGTCGAAGCGGACTACGACCGCGACGCCTGGAACTTCACACCACTGAGCTTGGTTCACCAAGTCCTCTGCAACGGGAGCCTGCAAGAAGCGGTCGCTGCTTGGGAACGCAGCTTCGAGAAACGTGCACGAGAATCGGCCACCGGCCACCTCCGTCGTCTGCGCGCCGCCGAACGCAAATACGGTATGAGGCTTCCCGCCGTCAGCGACCGCCTCAACGAACACTTCACCAAGCCGTTGGCCGTGAACCGGATGCTCGCGCACCTGCCGCAAGTCGTCGCCGACGCTCAGAGCCAACGCGCCGAGTCCCTCTCTTTCGACGCTCTCCGTCGTGAGATCGATGCCTACCTCGCCGATAGCACCGGCTCCGGCATCGAACTCCCCGCCTGGATGCAGAACCTCGAAAAAGAAGTCCTGCGACTCAACTTCCCGTCGTCCGGAAACTCCCCCGCCGAAGCCGAGTTCAACGTCGCGCCGCGCGTTGTCAGCTTGGACGACATCAGCAAACAACTCGACTCATGGCTGCAACTCACGCCCCGCAAGCGCGCCGCGAAGAAGAAGCCTCCCGAACCACCTGCCTAAATCATTTTGCCCCCATCGTTCTGCCAAAAAACGTTTGACAGGACGATGGGGGAGAACGATGAACTCTCGATATGCTTACGCTGGTTTCTTCTTGGCCTTCGCACGCTGCTTAGCACTGGTCTCGGCCTATATTCTTTCCCGGCTTAGCATTTTCGGTCGGCAACAGCTTCGCGAGTTCTGATTTGGCGGACGCAAACTTTGCATCGCTGGCGATGAAGAGTTCATTAGAACGAACATCAGTCGCGGGAGCGGGCGCACCCTCTGGACAATTTGGCACAGTTCGGTTGTGCACCGTGCCGTTTGAATTGCTCGAACAGGCCCGCGCGATGCGGTTGATGTTTATGCTGTTTCTGGGTTATTGCCGTGGTCTCACTACTCGTCGGCGGCATCGGAATCATGAACATCATGCTGGTCACCGTCACGGAACGGACCAAGGAGATCGGCATTCGCCGGGCACTCGGCGCGAAGCAGGGAGACATCACGCGGCAATCCCTGCGAGAGACTGTCACGCTCTCGATGCTCGGCGGAACCGCGGGCATCCTCGTGGGCCTGGCCTGTCGTCCAGCGATCAACCTGCTGCGTTGGAGCATTGAACAACTGCTGCCGGAAGCGGTCGCCACCTTGCCCGACATCATCCGCACGATGGAACCGGCTGTCGTTCCTTGGTCCGTGCCGCTTGCGTTCGGAATCTCGGTTTTGGTCGGAGTCACCTTCGGCCTGTATCCAGCAATGCAAGCCGCCCGACTCGACCCCATCGAAGCCCTGCGAAATGACTGATGTGCTCATCGTTCTGCCCACATCGTTCTGCCAAAAGTTGTGGGCAGAACGATGAACCGCAATTAACCCATGAGTTCGCGAATAGGCTCCGCGCTCTCGACGCCGACAAGTTTCTGATCGAGGCCGCCGTAAAAATAGGTCAGGCGATCCGGATCGAGTCCGAGTTGATGCAGCATCGTCGCGTGCAGGTGCTTGACGTGGAATGGCTTCTCGACCGCCGCGCTGCCAAGTTCATCCGTCGTGCCGACGGAGATTCCCCCTTTGACCCCGCCGCCAGCGGACCACATCGTGAAGCCGTAGGCATTGTGATCGCGGCCCGTCCCCTTTTCGTATTCGGCGGTCGGCTGTCGGCCGAATTCTCCACCCCAAACGATGAGCGTGGAATCGAGCAAACCGCGTGCTTTCAGATCGGTCAGCAGCGCTGCGATCGGCTGATCGGTCTCCCCAGCGTGCAGGTCGTGATTCTGCTTGAGGTCGCCATGAGCGTCCCAGTTGTCATCGTTGTGTGCTCCGCCGGAGTAAATCTGCACAAAGCGGACGCCGCGCTCGACGAGTCGTCGAGCGAGCAAGCATTGCCGAGCGACGGTGCCACAGCGTTTGTCGTTCAGGCCATACATTTCCTGGATGTGTTGCGGTTCCTGGGAGAAATCGACTGCTTCCGGCGCGGACGATTGCATCTTGAATGCCAACTCGTAACTCGCGACGCGAGCCGCCAGTTTGGAATCGTTCCCAAGTCGTGCGGCATGGTCGTCGTTGAACTCAAGCAGCGTGTCGAGCAATCGTCGCTGTCCGGCTTCGCTCAATTCCGTCGGCCGAGCAAGGTCGAGGATCGGCGTCCCTTGCGAGCGGAAAATCGTCCCCTCGTACTGCGCCGGCATGTAGCCGCTGTTCCAATTTTTAGCCCCGCTGATTGGCCCACCGCGTGGGTCGAGCATCACGACGAAACCGGGGAGGTTCTCGTTCTCGGTGCCGAGTCCATAATTCACCCACGAGCCGATGCACGGCGAACCACTTTGCACCTTGCCAGTGTTCATCTGCAACATCGCCGAGCCGTGAATCGGCGAGTCGGCCGTCATTGAATGCAGGAATGCGATGTCGTCCACATGTTTCGCAAGATTGGGGAACAGCTCGCTGACCCAATGTCCGCACTGGCCGTACTGCTGGAATTTCCAACGCGGTTCGACGATCCGGCCTTGGTTCTTCTTTCCCCCTCGGCCAAACGTCTTGACGGCGATCGTCTGGTTGTCGCGGCCGATCATTGATGGCTTGTAATCAAACGTGTCGATGTGGCTCGGCCCGCCGTACATGTAGAGAAAAATGACGCTCTTGGCGGGCGCGTCGAAATGCGGAAATTTAGGTGCCAGAGGATTCGCAAAAACCTTCGTCACGCCGTCAGTCGCGAGTGCGGATTGGCCAAAGAACGGCTGATCGAGCATCCCGGCCAACGCGACACCGGTGAATCCTGCTCCGGTCTCCCATAAGAACTCCCGGCGAGTTCGGCCACAGAAATTAGAATTCATCGCTCCTGATCCTTTGTGATTCCTTTGTGCCTTTGTGGTGAAGAATCATTTCAACACAAAGGCACGAAGAGATTTAATCGAGATACACAAACTCATTCAGGTTGATGGCCAGCAGGCAGAAACGTCGCAGAACTTCATCGGCGGAGATTTTCTCTTGCTGGAGGTTGTCTTCCAGAAACTTCACTCCGCGAGCGATCTCACGCTCGGTCGGTTGTCGTTGCAAGACCCGTGTCAGCCCGGCTTTCACACAAGCGGTCGTGTCGGTTCCCACTTCGCGTCGCAGACTAGCCGCGAACAATGCGGCTTGTTCATTCGCAAACGTGCTGTTGATGAGTGCCAATGCTTGCGACGGCTGGGTGGTCGTGAAACGGACGGGGCAGGGGGAGTCCGGATCGGCGGCATCGAACGCCGTCAGCAACGGCACGGCTAACGAACGCTTGATGTGGACGAACACGCTCCGCGACGCAGTTTCTTCGGGAGACGATTTCTCCCAGCCTCGACCTGGCACGGATTGACCGGCGAGCACTTCTCGCGGGATCACCGGATAAATGCTCGGTCCTTCCGTCTTGTTGAGGTTTAAGTTGCCGCAGGTGGCGAGAATCGAATCGCGGACTTCTTCCGCGGAGAGTCGGCGAAGATCAAAATGCGAGAGCCAATCGTTCTCCGGGTCTTTGGACGCAACAGCACTTTCTGCCCGACTGCTCATCCGAAACGCATTCGACGTCACGATTAGCCGGTGCAGCGGTTTGAGCTTCCACCCTCCGCGAACGAACTCGCTGGCGAGCCAATCGAGCAGTTCGGGGTGTGTTGGCGGAGATCCCATGTAGCCAAAATTGCTCGACGAGCGGACTAGCCCGCGGCCGAAATGGAATTGCCAGACGCGATTGACCATGACGCGGGCGGTCAGCGGGTTCGTCGGCGAAGCGATCCAGTCGGCGAGCACTCGGCGTCGGCCAGACGATTCTGAGCCGTCGCGGCGAGAAGGCAGCTCGGGAGGCTTCGTATTCACTGCGAGCAGCACGGACGGAAATGCTGGTTCGACACGGTCGCCCTGCGATTGTGGATTGCCTCGCAGCAGTAAGAACGTGTCGCGCGGGCGGCCTTCCTCTTTCACCGCAAGAGCTTGTTCGAGTGATTTCGGACGCTCCCGTTCGATTCTTTCACGTTCTCGATGCAGTCGCTCGTAGGTGTCGTGCTCCTCCACCGAGATCAGTTTGCCGCGCTGCTTGCGGAGAATCTCGCGACGTTTGCCGTCGAACTTGAAGTCGTCGATCTCACCACCGGGAAGTTTGTCTTTGAAGGAGTCTTCGAAGGCGGCGATCTGTTTTCGAACGTTCGCTAGTTTTGCTTCCCAATCGGCGGTGGCGGCGGCTTGTCGATTTCGCTCTCCTTGGTCGCCGATGAACCGCAAGATCTCGTTGTCCCCGCCGTAGGCTTTGATGCCGTGGAAGAACGCCAGTAGCGAGTAGTAGTCCCGCTGTGTGAACGGGTCGATCTTGTGGTCATGGCAGCGAGCACAATTCGCAGTCAGGCCGAGCATCGTCTGCGAGGTCGTCGCCACGATGTCGTCGAGTCCGTCGTAAAACGCCAGCGGCCGGTCGGCTGGTTCGTCGTCCCACAAGCCGAGCCGATAGTAGCCGGTGGCGATGATCGAATCAGGAGTGACCTCATCGAGTTCGTCGCCAGCAAGTTGCTCGCGGATGAATTGGTCATACGGCTTGTCGGCGTTGAGCGAGCGGATGACGTAATCGCGATACCGCCAGACAAATGGTTTCGGGTTGTCCCGTTCAAAACTGTTCGACTCGGCGTAACGCACGAGATCGAGCCAGTGTCTTGCCCAGTGCTCTCCGTAGTGTCGCGAATCGAGCAGTCGATCGACCACCTTTTCGTAGGCGTCCGGCGACTTGTCGTTGACAAACGACTCGACTTCCTTCGGCAACGGAGGCAAGCCGGTCAGCGCGTAAAACAGCCGCCGCAGCAACGTCGTTTTTGAGGCCAACGTAGGGGGACGAACTTCATTTTCTTCGAGCTTCGCGATCACGAAGGCGTCGATTGGATTTTCGATTTTTGATTTTTGATTTTCGATTTCTGGAACGGCTGGTCTCACGACTGGCCGGAATGCCCAGAAGTTGCGAGCCTCGTCATCGACGACCGGCACGCCGTGAGCTTTCACCGCCGCTGCTGCTTTGTCCGACCACGCCAATCCACGAGTGATCCACTTTGTCAAAATGTCGACTTGGGCTTTGGGTAACCTCCCTTTCGGCGGCATCATGATGCCGTCGTAGTTGATCGCCAGCAGGATCAGGCTCTCGTCCGGTTTCTTCAAATCGACGGCCGGGCCACTCTCGCCCCCTTTGAGAATGTCTTCACGGCTGGTCAGCTTCAGGCCACCTTGCAGCTTCTTTTCCGAGCCGTGGCACGCGAAGCAGTTGGCCTTGAGGATCGGCAGCACCTTCTTCTCGAAGAACGCGACATCGGCGGCAGACGGAGATTCAGCCGCCAGGTTGCTCATCCATAACAGGCTGACCGTCAATCCAACGGCAAAGAAACGAATGCTTGAAGAAATCATGCGGAAGCCTTGTGTTCAAATCGGTACCACGACGATTATCAAGCGGGAAGTTATCGCCTTGTGACGGTCTCGCGATACCCAAACGGACGGCTGGCAATCGTGACATCGCGGCTTCACAATTCCCCCATGACGACGACGTTTGCACGCGAGTTTCTGGGTTGGGAGCGACCGTTGCTGGAGTCGGCGGCGGAGTGGCTCGCTCAGAAATATCCGGGGCGTGGAGAGCTTGATCTCAGCGGCGCGATTGTGGTTGTGCCGGGACGACGGGCCGGGCGGCGGTTGCTCGAATTGCTGGTGACGCGAGCGGAGAACGAGCATCAACGACTGACGCCGCCACGCATCGAAACCCTCGGAAAACTGCCGGAAGAGCTGTATCCGTTGCAGCGAACGCTGGCGAGCGATCTCGTTCAGCAACTGACGTGGGCCAAAGTGCTTCGTGAATCGAAGCCGGACCAGTTGATGAAGATCGTTCCGCGACCTCCTGCCGACGATGACGCGCTGGCGTGGTGGGCGATGGGAACGTTGCTGTGGAGACAGCACAGCGAACTGGCGGCCGACGGACGCGATTTCGGTGACGTCGTCAAACTCGGCCGCGATGAACCGGGAAGTGTCGAAGCACTTCGCTGGAAGGGACTGCACGCCATTCAGACGGCGTACCTGCAGAAGCTCGACGAATTGAACTTGTGGGACATGCAGAAAGCACGACTGGAAGCGATCCGGCGTCGCGAGCCTCGCACGGATCGTGACATCGTGCTCGTCGGCACGGTCGATATGAATCAGGCGACGCGGCAGATTCTCGATCTAGTCGCGGATCGCGTCACCGCGTTGATTGCCGCACCGCCCGGTCGAGCAGATTGGTTCGACGCGCACGGCTGCTTGTTGTCGGAGCGGTGGAGCGAGGCGCCGATCGACATTCCGTTGCAACGGATTCGCGTCTGCGAGGGACCGGCCGAGCAGGCCGAGCAGGTTGCTAGTGAGTTGTCCACGTTGGGTGCTCGATTCCGAGCCGATGAAATTGTGATCGGGCTGACGGACGAACGTCAGGGGCCGTTCGTCGAGCGGCAGCTTGCGGCGCGTGGCGTGGCGACTCGCTGGATCGAAGGGACAAAGGTGTCGGATTCCGGTCCGTGCCGCCTGTTGCTGGCGGTCGCTGAAGTTTTGGAGCGGGGACGGTACGAAGGCTTCGCGTCGCTGGTGCGGCATCCGGACCTCGATGATTGCTTGACGGGGCGAGTGAATCTGAATGCCCTCGACGAATCCTTTTGCGATCATCTTCCGTTGGGGCCGGACGTGCTGCTGTCGATTCTGGAGCTGCCCAAGGCAACACAAACTCGGAGGCGAACGGGACGAGACGACCTGTCCCGCGAAGTGCTCCGCAATGTGCGCGAGTTGCTCGCGCCATTACAGATCGCGGCCCGACCGTTGAACGCCTGGGCTGAGCCGCTGCGAGTATGGTTGTCAACGGTCTACGGCGGCCGCGAAGTCGACGAATCGTCGCGCGAAAGCCGAGTCTTGATCGCCGCACTCATGGAGCTCAACAAGGTCATCGACGAGCTGGCGAACGTTCCGCAGTCCGTCGCCCCTTCAGTCGCTGTGGCGGATGCGATTCGCTGTGCGGTGCGACGGATGCCCGACGAGCCTGTCCCTCCCGAATCGACGTCCGATGCAGTCGAGCTGCTCGGTTGGTTGGAGTTACCGCTGGATGACACGCCGGCAGCGATCGTAACCTCATTCAACGATGGCTTCGTGCCGACGAGCTTGAACTCTGATCTATTCCTCCCGAACGATCTGCGACGTCGGTTGGGGCTGAACGACAACGCTCGGCGATGCGCTCGCGATGCGTACGCTGTGACGTTGCTCCAACAAATGAGACGCGAGGTCTTGTGGCTAGTGGGCCGTCGCGACGCCGACGGCAATCCGCTGATCCCCAGTCGCCTGCTGTTCGCAGTCGATTCCGAACGACTTCCGGAGCGCGTATTGCGGTTGATGAATCGGGAGGGCGAGGCTCCCGCCGAGCCGGCCATGATTGCTGCCCACAATGACGTCACGACGGCTCGGCGGTCCGCCGCGGCGGATCGCCCTCCCGGCGACGTTTGCCTCGATGTCCCACGTCCTGAATTTGTTGCCGAGTCGTTCGGCTTGACCGAGTTGCTGAAGCCGGCTCGCGAACTGACCCTCAGCGTGACCGCATTCAAGTCGTATCTCGCGTGTCCGTATCGGTACTTCCTGCGGCATGAACTGGGATTGGGTTCGCTCAACGACCACGCGGTCGAATTGGACGGACTGGCGTTCGGCAATGTGTTGCACGACGTGTTGCGGTTGTTCGGCGAGTCGGACGCTCGAGATTCCGACGACGAGAATCGCTTGCGGCTTTGTCTGCTGCGATTGCTTGACGACGTTGCGAACGAGCGATACGGATCGCGGCGTCGAGCGGCGGTGAACGTGCAGCTCAAGCAGATGGAGTCGCGGCTGGAGGTCTTCGCCACTTGGCAGTCGAAGTGGCGGCGCGACGGTTGGAAGATCGAGCATGTCGAACGCTCGATCCGCCCCGAAACGCACGATTCGCCCGCGTCGTTTCAGGCGGACGGTGTCTCTGTCTGGTTGCACGGCAGGCTGGATCGCATCGACCGCAACGAGTCGACCGGAGCCTGCGCAATCTTCGACTACAAGTCGGGGGACCGAGGGGATTCACCGGAAGAGAGTCATCGGAAGAAGGGGACCTGGATCGATCTGCAGCTCCCCTTGTATCGGCACTTGGCCCGGAGTCTCACGTTGTCGGACGAGCCGCTCTTGGGTTACATCAACCTGCCGAAGGATTTGGCGGGAGTCGGTCATTCGCTGGCCGAATGGTCGCCGAACGATTTGGCGGATGCGGATGAGCAGGCCAAGCAAGTCGCGCTCCGGATCGCTCGCCGCGAGTTCTGGCCGCCGACGTCACCCGCTCCGAGCCTGTTCCGCGAATTCGACGACATTTGCCAAGTCGGCGTTTTTGGTGCCGAGTGAAATGGAGTGACTGCGAATGCATCGGGTCGCGAAGTGGCTGCCGATTGGCGGCTTGCTGTCGTTCTTGTTCTCGCGCACGGTGACTGTGCGTTCCGAATCGCCCGATTCCGGGGCTAGGCCAGCATGTCGTATTCCCAGTCGGCGCCGTCAATCATCTTGTCGAGCGTGGCTTCCGAGGAAACGTCTTTGTCTCGTACGACTGGGGCTCGTATGTGATGTGGAAGCTCGGCCCCCGCGTGCAGATTTCGTTGGACAGCCGCTACGAGGTCGCGTACCCCGACTGGCGGCTGGAAGAAGATCACGTGTTCTTTGAAGCTCGCGAGGGTTGGCAAGCGATCCTTACGAAATACTCGACCGACATCGTGCTGGTCCCGAACCGCCTGCTGGTCGCGTCCAAACTGAACGAGATCGACGGCTGGCGGCGAGTCTATCGAGAATCGCAATTCGCCATGTTCGCCCGCGACGGCGTCGAGTTGGAAACGTTTGAAACGGCCGCCGATCCGCCAGAAGGGACATTCCCATGAGTGGCCGCGCTTGCTCGGGCCCCGCCATTGACGTGACAATCACGCTGCAAACCGGAGGCGATCATGAGCGATGCCCAGTTCCGTGTGCGAGTGACTAAAGACCATCTCGTCTTCAGCGCCGCGCACTTCATCACCTTCAACGGCAACATCTGCGAGCGGCTGCATGGCCACAACTGGCGCACCGCCGTCGAACTGACCGGACCGCTGGATGAGAATCGGTACGTTTTCGACTTCATCGCTCTCCGCGACGCGATGCAGAAGATCGTCAACGAGTTGGACCATCACGTCCTGCTGCCGACGCAGCATCGCCAAATTCGAGTTCAATCCGACGAGCGTGAAGTCACCGCCACCTTCGAGGATCGCCGCTGGGTCTTCCCGCGTGAGGATTGCGTGCTGCTTCCCGTCGAGAACACAACCGCAGAAGAAATCGCCGCCTGGATCGCGACTCGACTGCGCAGCGTGATCGCGGCACAGCCTGGCGCAAACATCAGCATCATCCAAGTCGAAGTCGAAGAAAACTTCGGCCAATGGGCCATCTGTGAACTTCCCGCCGTAGGCTGATCGCCGATGTCCGAACCGCCTCGGCAGGTGATCCCGTTTTTTCATTTCAGTTCGGAATTCACCATGTCACCTCGCCTCACTTCACTGGCCCTCTTGATGATGCTTGGCTCGCTGCTGATCTCGCCAGCAAACGCCCAGTTTGGTGGAGGCGGCGGTGCCGGTGGTGGCGGCTTCGGTGGCGGGCAGGGCGGAGGACAGGGTGGCGGATTCCAAGCAGCTGGCGGCATCACGATTGACGGCGACGGCGTCCTCTCGGCCTCGAAGGCGAAGACGATCTCGCCCGACGTCGCGAAGAAGCGGATGCAGGAACTCGCGAAGCAGTATCTGGCCGAAGACATCAGTCGAAGCAGTTCGTTGCGCAAGGTATCGCTCGTCCGAATGGAGCGAGCGATCGCCGAGTTACTCGAGTCCGACAAGCCGATCCCGGAGTCGATGCAGTATCTCGCCGGCTTGCAGCGCATCGACTTCGTCTTCGTTTTTCCAGAAACGACAGACCTCGTCATCGCCGGCCCCGCCGAAGCATTCGCTCCTGATGCGAGCGGTCGAGTGATCAGCGTCGGCAGCGGCCGACCGGTGCTGCGGTTGGATGACTTGCTGGTCGCGCTGCGCACGGCGGAGCGGACTTCGCAATTCGGCTGCTCGATTGATCCGGTCGATGAACGAGTCGCCGAGTTGCAGCGTTTCGTGAAGTCCAATTCGAGTCCCGGCTCCGCCAATTTGGCTCAGCAGCGGTTCCAGCAAATGCAGAAAATCCTCGGCGATCAGGAGGTGAAAGTCTTCGGAGTCCCCAACGACACGCACTTCGCGCGGGCCTTGGTCGAAGCCGACTATCACATGAAGCTCATCGCTATTGGCCTCGAAGACCCAAAGGTGCCGGGCCTGAGAAGTCATCTCGCGCTCGTGCAGCCGGGCACGAACACGCTCAAGCGTTGGTGGTTCATGCCTCTGTACGACTCGTTCAAGACCAGCGGCGACGGACTCGCGTTCGAGTTCTCTGGTCAACGCTGCCAACTGATGTCGCAAGAGGAACAAGCCGACGCCTTCGGTAAACGCTCCGACGCACCGTTCACCCGGCTGAGCACGCAACTCTTTGCGAAAGGCTTTACCGAGAAATTCCCCGAGCTGACCAAACGCATGCCGATCTTTGCCGAGCTGCAAAACTTGTTCGACATTTCAGTGCTCGTCGCGCTGATGAAGCGCGAACAACTCCCTCAAAAAGCCAAATGGCAACCTGGCCTGCTGCTCGACGACGCGAAGGTGCCGGTCCTCCGCGGCCCCGTCCCCAAGCACACGAAGTCACTGCTCAACATGAAGACGACTGGCGGCGTCGCGATCGGCCTGCTCAGCGGCGGAGTCATCATCGACAGCCAACAGGTCATCTCGCAGGAGCGCAAGAACTCCGAAGAAGTCATCGCTCGTCGAAAAGCCGAGACACCTCCCAGCGATCTCGCCGCTAAGCGCTGGTGGTGGGATTGAGCGTGGCGCACGCGGCTCGCGTGGGTTTAAATCATACGCGAGCTGCGTGTGTTACGTCACAGCTTCCATCACGGCTTGTGCGACGTCCATCCCCGTCACCTTCTCGAACGCTCGCCACCCCGGGACCGCGTTGAGTTCGATCACAAAGCCCTGACCGTCGCGATCGTACAAGATGTCGATGCCGGCAAACCGCGCACCGGTCGCCGCTGCCGCTCGCAAGGCCCAATCGGCTTCGAGGTCCGTGACGACGTGTGCCTCGCCGCGTCCGTCCCGCGACACATTCGTCCGAAAGTCGCTATCCGACACACGCCGCATTCCGCCGAGCACTCGACCATCGAGCACCAACACTCGAATATCGAACCCGCGATGTGCCACAAACCGCTGCAAGTACAATACGGCATCGAGCCGCTCCAACGTCCGGAACGTCCGCAGCGCGAGGTCTGGATCGCTGACTCGCAAAATCCCGCGTCCCTCCGAACCAAAGATCGGCTTCACAACAACGTCACCGCCGAGCCGCTCAAACGCCGCGAGCGCATCGTCGGAATTCTCGCACACCACCGTCGCCGGCACCGGCAGTCCTTCCGCTTCGAGCTTTGCCGTCGTCAAATATTTATCCACCGCACACTCGACCGACTTCGGCGAATTGAGCACCGTCACGCCCCGCGATTCCAACCGCGCGAGCACATCCATCCGATAAACGACTTGCTCCAGTGACCCCGGCGGCATTGTCCGAATGATGACCGCATCAAACGTCGCGAGGTCCACGTCTTGAGCGAGACACTTGCCAAGTTCCCTCTCCCCCTGGGAGAGGGCTAGGGTGAGGGAACCAACCGTCGTTTGACTCTCGCTGTGGTCAACCGACCGCATCCCACATGCCGCAACAATCCGAGGAAACTCCAGCCGCACGACCTCGTGCCCCAGTTCGCCTCCGGCTCGCTGCAGTTCGCGCACGTACCAACTGTCAGAATTGCCGAGCACACCGATCCGCATCGTGCCGCCTCCCCAGCTCAGATGCCGAATGAACGCCGCAAGACATCCGGCGCGACCTGCCCGAAGGAATGCACTCGTCCCGTGTCGAGATTCTGGAACACGACTTCCGCCGGGCTGAAGAGATGCGGGTCGATCTTGTAGAAGTCCCGCCCCGCTTCCTCGAAGATGTCGGCAAATGGTTTGCCATGTGCGGCCGAACCGCTTGACGGTACTTGAGGACCGATTGCCGCGATCGACTCATCATCGCCGCGCACCATCAATGTCACTCGGCCGCCGTACAAGATCGCGTCGTTCGTCCGTCCGATCCCCGCGAAGTCGTCCTTCGCCACCGGAGGCAGCGGTGCGATGCCAACCGCCGATCGCACACGCCAGACGTCGAAGCCCAGCTCGAACAACTTGTGCAACGATGTCTCGACCGAGCGGGCCACCACCTGAAAGTTGCCGGCGACGCTCGCCGTGCGTGCCGCCAGAAGCACGGTCATTTTCGCCGGCACTCCGGTTTTCTCCGCGATCAAAGCGAAAACCTCGGCCGTCGGCAGCTTGCCGGTTTCGAGTACGCCGACCGCGTGAGACGGCGACTCGCGGTAATCCAATTTGTGGAACAACTCTTCGCGAGCCGCCGCCGCTCGCATCGCTCCGGAACCCATCGCGAAGAACTTGCCGACGCTGATCTGCCACCCCGCATATTGGCTCAGCAGACAAGCCTCGACTGGCCAGTCGGTGATGACTTGCACGTGAGGCCAAGCGATCTCGCCGATCGCTCCGGGCACGATCCGCACTTCACCCAGCCCCGACAGACACACTTCGGCAAGAAATCGCCCGGCTTCGAGACTCCCTTCGGCCTTCACGCCGAGATCGACGATCTGACCGCCGTTGTCGAGTTCCACCAAGGTGCCGCGCAGATCACCTATCAGCGGCAACATCGGCTGGACGAATTCATTCGCACGCTTGTTTAGCATCACTGACATGCTGTTTCTTTCTTGGCGTGCCGAAAAAAATAACCCGAAGCGTAAGCGAAGGCGAGCGTTTTACACGCCCTCCATCAACGTCGCTTAGAGTTCCCGCCCTCGCTGAGGCTTCGGGTTATTTGGACACTTTCTTCTTCACGAACGCCGGCAACCCCTGCGGCTGAAATCGCAGACGAATCTCTTCTTGGCAGCAATCGCACGGCTTGAGTTCGTACATCGCGATCGAGCAGATGTCGCACCAGTAATCCATGTATTGCCGAATCCCCTTCTCGTCGAACGCGAACACCATCTGCACCTGCAAGTACGGAGCGGCTTTCTGTCGCGAACCGACCAGATCGACCCGACGATCCCGCAATCGCTCATCCTGGTAGAACACTCGGCCGCGCCAGTCCGGGACGATCGGAACTAACTCCCCATCGTCGGTTTCCAAGACGACCTGTGCTTTGAACTCGTCCGCCACTTTCACGCCGCGACGTTTCATAGCCTCTTGCAGAATCACGACCTTGCCGCTGAAGAGTTCTTTCGGAGCATCGTCCTTGACTTTCGCGACGCTCGTTTTCGAAGTCGTCTTGTCCACAATCGGCGAAGACGCCGGCTCTTGCGCGAGGCACCACGCCAGAGCGAGCAGCGCGACTAACAGACCGACAATCCAACGACTCCACATGGCTACTCGCCTGACTTGCCAATGACGACCACTCGCAGAGCGACTTTCCCCCCGCCTTTGGCAGAGATTGTCGTGCTCAACATCGTGTGTTCCTTCGCTGCGTTGTGAGTCAGAGTCGGCTTCTCAACCGGCTTCTCGGACGGCAACAGCGAAAAGATTGCCGGATGCGTCGAGCCCGCCGTCTTGGCGCTTCGCTGCGACAACGCATCGAACTTTTCGATCGGTTTCGGATCAGTGTCCACCGCAGCCGGGATGGCCAACAAGAAATCCGCCAGATCGCTGGTCCCAACGTGATTACCGTCCTCCGGCTGCTGGCCGTATCGCAGTGTGTAGACGCCGGCCTTGATTTCTTGGCCTCGGAAATCGGTGAACTTTGACTTCGCTTGCACCTGCAACACTCCAAGCAACTCGCCGGGAGCAAACGGGTACTTCACGCTCAACGTGGGTTTGAATTTGGCTTTAGTCGGAACCTCTTTGATCAGCCACACCGAGCAAACCGCACCACCCTCATCGACGATTCGCTGCCCCTTCACGTCAACGACCGCGGCCACCTCTTTCGACAGTTCTACGGGCAGTCCCGCAACGTCCTCCAGTTTGCCATCAGCGAGAACGAACCCTGCCGATGACCACAGCGCGGCGGAAATGAGAGCCACAAAAAGTTTTTGCAATCGCATCTGATGAATCTCCTCGATGAACTGAGCGAGCGGCAATCGGGCCGCGATGTTGGCCGACAAAACGATTGGCGAATGGTACTCACGCTGACGACTGAATTCATCAAACACAACAGCCCGGCTGTTCGGAAACAGCCGGGCTGGAATTTGAATTCTGCTCGCAGAGACGACACAGAGGGACTACGACTTCACGCGGAACGTCGCCAGGAACGCGCTGCGAGTGTTGTTGCTCGTCCATTTGCCGTTCAGGCTTCCGCCCTGGTAGGACTGGCTCAGAGTGTAGGCAGGTGAGAAGTTTTCCACCTTCGTCAGCGGCTGATAGTAGATCAACTCGTTGGTGCAGACACAGTCGGTCTTCTTCATCTTCCGAGTTTCGATCGAGGCCAGCTTGCCAGCGGAAAATACGCCTGTGCCTTCCAGGTGATCGTTCTCCAGCTTGATCGGAGCGGCGACGACGTTGAGCACGTTCTTGGTCAGTTCCTTTGCGGAGTTTTTCACGAAGGCGACCAGCGCATTCCGTTGTTCGGCCGAGGCCTTCTCATCGACGATGATCACCGCCGCGGTCTTACCCGGCTTCATCGGGAAGATGCCATCGCTGCCGAGAGTTCCTTCGGCCTTCACGACCAAGGCCACGCCCAGGCCGTCGATCGTCACGTCCTTCCAAGTTCCCTTTTCGATTTTCCAAGCCATCACAGCTTCTTTGCCTGCGAGAGCCATCTCGGCATTCGCGAAGCAGGGGCCGGTGTAGACGTCGCAGGTCCGAGCCTCCAGATACTCGCCGGTGATCGTGCCGGCGAACGCGGCGTCGGCGGAGATCATCAACAACATCATCGTCAGGAGAGAAAGCGTTTTCATCGTCATGCTCCTTTGTGCCAGCGGCTTTCCACCTGGGGAATCCAACAACGGCGGAGATTGTTTCTTCGATCGGTTCAAACTGACAAAGGAAATTCTGGGGATCGTTCTCACTTCGCCGCCGCTTGAGCGTTGGCTTCCGGCGGCTTGGGTGGATCGAATTGGCGAATCAACTGAGCGTTCGTGCCGTTCCAGACTCGGAGGACTCCGTCTTCACCGGCGGCGACGACGATTTGTTCGTCACGGCTCGCGGCGGAACAGTACATGAAGTCGGTTCCACCGGCGAAGGCTCGTGGTTGCGAGCCATTGGCGGCGTTGTGGTAACGCACGGTCTTGTCGCCGCCGGAGCTGATCACGTTTTCGGTGACACCCAGGAAACGGATCGACGTCACCTGCTTTGTGTAGCCAGGGATCGTGCGAGCTTGCTCGCCGGTCTCGACGTTCCAGATTTTGATGGCGTTGTCTGCTCCGGCGCTGGCGAGCAGACTGTTGTCGGCTTTGATCGACACACCCAGGACGTGATGCGTGTGGCCTTCAAAGGCTTTGACCAACTTGCCGGCGGCGATGTCCCACAGCTTGACGAACTTGTCCGCCGCCCCGGTGACGAGAAACTTACCGTCGCGGCTGAACTCGATGCTCATGACGGTATCGCTGTGCGCGTCCTTGAATTCCTTGGCCATTGTCTGAGCGGCGACGTCCCAGATGAAGAGTTCCCCGCTGCGCGACGCTTCACCGCCGCCGGTCGCGAGCCATTTTCCATCGCGACTGAACGCGAGGCTCAGGACGCGAGCGGCGAACGGCGAACCGGCAAAGTCGACCGGCGTCTCCTTCTTCGGGCCCAACTGCCCGATCAGCGACCACGCGGGATTCGTGGTCCACACGGCCGCCGTCTGATCGGCCGAGCCGCTCACCACGAGACCGTTCGGTCCCGTCGCGATCGCTCCGACCGCAGCTTTGTGGCCGGCGAATGTTTCGATGGCTTTGCCGATGGCGCTGTCCCAGACGTGTATCAAATTATCGTCGGACGATGTGAGCAACCGCTTGCCATCGACGGAGAACGCGACGCCCTTCACCGGTTTCAGTCCAGCAGCGTCGGCATCGGTCGCAGTCTTGAGGTCGACATCGGACTTTGTGACTCCAGCGGTCATTGCATCTTGCTGAGCCTTCGCGGCAGCGACTTGTTCGACGGCCGACTTCGCGGCTGTTTCGGCCAGCGTGATTGCTCGCATCGCCGAGGCGACGGTGTCCTGCCGCTTCTTCAGTTCGTCCATTTGCTTCGTGACTTCAGCCGCGGCGTCGGTCGAGACCTTCGCGAGAGCTGCGTCATCCTTCTTCTCGTCGGCCGCCTTCTTCGCAGCTTCCGCTTTCGTCACGGCCTCTTTCACTTTCGGGTCTTGCTCGGCCACCGCTTTGTCGGCGTTGGTCTTGGCTTCATTCGCCTTCTTGATCGCTTCGTCACGTTCTTTTTGGTTGGTCTCGGCCGCCTTGAATGTGGCCTCGGCGAGAGCCTTGAACTGTTGTGCGACTTTTTGGTCCTCGGTCCGTTCGACGACAGTGCGGTTCAGCGCGATGTCTCCCTTGAGTTCCGCGACCTGCGCACCGGTCTGATTGTTCCACAACTTGGCGATGTTGTTCGGGCTGCTGGTTGCGACGAACAGGCCGTCGGCTCGAACCGCAACCGAATTGACCGGACCGCCGTGAGCGAACTGCCGGACTTGTGTAGCAGCGGCGAGATCCCAAACACGAGCCGTTTGGTCTTCACTGCCAGACAAGATTTGAGCGCCGGGGGCGATCAGCGCAATCGAATTGATCGGCCCCGTGTGTCCTTTGATTTCCTTTTCCGGCGTGAACGGAGCTGCGGCCGGAATCGGCCAGATGCGAATGATGTTGTCCGCTTGACCGACGATGACTTTCGCTCCATCGGCGGTGAAGACCACCGCTTTGGCCGGAGCGGGGGATTCGATCTTGTTGGCTTCGGTCCCGTCGGCGACGGTCCAAACTCGGATCGTCTTGTCCTCCGACGCCGATGCCAACTTCGCGCCGTCCGCACTGAAAGCAAGGCTGTGAACGGCTCCAGCGTGACCGGCGAGCACTTTGCCCGCAGCGCCATCAGCAAGGTTCCACAATTTGATCGCGTTGTCGGCTCCGGCGGTCGCGAGCGTCTGCCCATTGGGACTGACGGCCACCGCCGTCACCACCGCGCCGACGGCGATTTCGCGTGTCCGATTCGTCGCCGGACGCTGCCACAGCTTGACCGTGCGGTATCCGCCCGAAGCGATCGTGCGCCCGTCCGGGCTGAAGGCCAGAGAGTGGACGAAGTCACGATGCGCGGCTCCGGTCGGGTACATCGGTTTGCCGTTGTGTTGAATCGCGTTGAGATTCGGATCGATCAGCCGTCCGATTTCATCGCCGGTCTCGACATCGAGAAGTAGCACTTGATTGGCTCGGCCCGCCGCGACGTAGCGTCCCCACGGAGCCATCGCGACCGAGTAAATTGCCTTCGCAGTCGCCGGCACCGGCTGCCAATTGACTTGATCCTTCATGCCCCCCATGCCGCCAGTCGCGCCTTCGAGGATCCACTGCTTCAACGTGCCGAGTTCTTTCGGCGTGAGCGCCTTGGCATCAACTTTGTTCGGCAACGGCGGCATCGCCGGACCTTTTCCACGCGAGGCGACCAGATACAGCAAGCTCTTGTCTGGGTCCTTTGGAACGATCGACGGACCACGCTTGCCCCCCTTGAGCATCGCATCGAGCTTTTCGAGGTTCAGCTTGCTCTCCTGCTGGCCGAGGTTGTGGCAGGCGATGCAGTTGTTTTCGAGGATCGGCATGATGTCCTTGTCGAAATCGACAGGCCGACCGAGGTTGACCACTTCGGGCGTAATCGCACCGTCGAGCGGTTTGGCCTCTTGAGCGACGGCGTTTGATCCCATCAGGGCCAGAGTCAGCGACAGAATGGTGAGTCGAGGCATAGCAGGTCTCTTGAGGCGGGGTGACAGATTTGGTGTATGGCGTGTCAGCACCGTTTTCAACTGGGCGATCCCAAGCGGTGCTGACACACCGCACTCCGAAACTATTTCGAGACGTTGATTGCCACCGCTCCGTCGGAGGCCGCGACCGCTCCGTCGAAATCGGCGGAGGCTCGGACAACGGCGTTGGCGATCGCACCTTCTGTGGCATCAGCGGCTGCGGTGACGATGATCGCCGCTTCGGTCTTGTCGACGGGAATCGTGACTTTCTCAGCCACGAGTCCAACGACGCCCGGAGGCGGAACGAGTTCGAGGGTGACTGGTCCCGCGAATCCGTTGACTCGTTGAATCGTGATTTTCACTTCGACCTTTTCGCCACGTTTGACCGCACCGGCGTTGGCGGGAGCCGTCGTGACATTCACCGCATTCGGCTTCACGGTGATGACGATGGGGGTCGAGGGAGTGAAGACGTTGACGGCGTTCGCCTTGGTGGCATTGTTGGTGTCGGTGAGCACCTTTTCTTTGGCGACCTTGTCGGCCAGAGTTGCTTTGTTCTTGTCGTCGGCCGCTTTCGCGTCCGCTTCGGCTTTCGTCTTGGCGGCGATGGCAGCCTTGTTTGCGGCGTCGGAATCGGCGAGGGCTTTGTCGGCAACGGCCAGTGCGTCGGTTGCCTTCTTGGCTTCGTCTTGAGCCGCGGTCAATGCCTTGGCAGTCGCCTCTTTGTCGGCGTCGGTCGTGGCCTTGTCTTTGGCTTCGGTCGCCTTCTTCACCGCCTCGGTCGTTTCGGTCACTTTCTTGGCGGCAGCCTCTTTGTCGGTGGTCGCCTTCTTGAACGCGGCATCCGTCTCGGTCGCCTTCTTGATGGCGGCGTCTTTGTCGGCGTTGGCTTTCGTCAACGCTTCGGTCGCTTGAGTCGCGGCGGCGACTGACAGGTCGAGCACTGCCTTGGCTTTGTCAGCGAGTTCCGGCCGGCGACGGTATTGCACAGCGGCGGTCGCCTTCATGTACAGCGTGTAAGTCCCGACCGGCACATTGTTCGGCAAAAAGATGCGAAAGACTCCTTCGGCCGCGCCTTTGTTGATCGGCTTGTTCTCGACCTGAGCGTTCTGTGGCGTGCCGACGAACGTCAGCGTCACATTTTCATCGAACCCGTTCCGCTTGATGAGTTTCACCGGCACGAGGATTTGTCGGTTGTGGTTGGCTTCGATTCGGAAGACATCGGTGTTGACTTGGAACGGATAGGTTTCGGGAGTGATCGCCAGGCACAGGTCTCGCGAGAGTCGCGAGACTGGCCCCGCCACAGCCAAGTTTCCGTCCCAAACGGTCGTGGCTGCTCGGCCGACATGAGCGACGTCACGAGCCGCCGCCTTTTGAGCGGCGATAGCGGCGGTCACGGCCGTGTTTGCGTCGGCGATTTTCTTCTCAGCCGCGACTTGAGCGTCGGTCGCTATTTTGAGTTTCGCGACCGATTGGTCATGCTCCGTAACGGCTTTGGTCTTGGCTTGCTCGCTTGTTTTGAGAACGTTGGCGGTGTCAGTCACCGCTTTGTCGGCCGCGGTTTTCTCTTGAACAGCGACTTTCGAAGCAGCGTCGGCATCGGTTGCGATTTTCTCGGCTGCTGCGAAAGCGTCTTTCAGTTCCTGTTTGTCCTTGTCTTTGTCGAGGTCCGCTTTCGCCGTCGCCAATTTGTCGATCGCGGCCTTGATCGCCGTGGTGGTGTCAGCCGCTTTCTTGTCAGCGATCACTTTTGCATCGGCAGCCTTCTTGGCGATGCCCGCGTCCGCTGTGAATTTTGTTTCGGCGGCCTGCCTAGTCGCGAGGAATTTCTTTTCGTCTTCGGCCGCTTTCGCGACATCCTGTTGAGTCTTCGGCAAGGCATCGACGGCCGGCTTCACGGCAGCCTTCGCGTCGGCGACGGCTTTGACTTTCGAGCTGTCTTCGATGCGAGCTTTCGCCACGATTTTCGCGAAGCCAAACGTCCCGTCGGCAGCGTCCTCGGTTGCGGACAAGACGATCGTCGAGTTCGTCTGACCGGGACCGATCGTCGTTCCTTTGCAGGTGATTCCCGGCGGCAGGTTCTCGACCGTGACGTCGATCGCACCGTTAAAGCCGTCGCGACGAAACGCGATGACTCGGCAAGAGTAGTTTTCCCCTTTGCGGAGGTTCGCAGGGTATGTGGCTGCGGTCGTGTTGTTGTCGGCTAGCGGAGCTTCTGGCAGCATGACGACTTTGAAGTCGGGAGCCTCTTTTCGAATCGCCAGCCGATAGACCATCCGAGCGTCGCCACGTGATTCGTAGTAGCGGTCGCGGATCGTCAACCGATAATTTCCGTCGGCGGGTACGACAAATTGAAATGCCGGGTCGTCGTTCAGGGTCTCGAATACGTTTGGAATCAAGTTTGTACCGGTATCGTCCTGAGCGGTGATTCGCTGTAAGGTTTCGACGCCCTTGTCGTCCTTGGTGACTCGATCGAGCGTGATGTACGGGTCGGCCAATGACCCGTGGCGGTCACCGAAGGCTTCGATCCAATACGACTCTTGCGCCTTCGCGTCGAACGTGAAGAAGTCCACGTCACCGCGTGCCTGAAACTGTCCGGCGACTTCAGTCGGGACCGTGAGCTTGTTGGCTTGGGCCGGAGCGTCGTTCGGTTCTTGCTCGAGACCGACCGGCGCGGAGGCCACGAACAGTGTCATCGGGTTAGCGTTGCCGGCCGGAGTGTTCCAGACGTAACTGAAGGCATCGACGTCCCCTTGGATCGCTCCGAGGTTGTCGGCCGCTTGCGTGTTCTCGACGTCGCCCGGCACCGTGACGGAGACCGCGACCTTCTCAAGCGGACGGCCATCAACATTGACACCTGCCGGTTGACCACCCGGGAGATTGCGGCCGAAGAGTGTGATTTGCGTGTTTGCTCCAGCGACTCCAGCGGGTGGCAACGTGAAGTCGACATACGGACCGGTCGTGATCGTGAGTCGATAAAAATGATCGACGCTGCCGCCATAGACATGATCGATGATTCGCACGAAATAATCGCCATCGGCTGGAAGCGTCACATCGAGCAACGCATCACGTTTTGCCGACCCGCGAGCAAATGCCAAGCGACGGCCGCTTTGAACCGCTTGTGGACTCGGTACGGCTGCCGCACCAGCCACTGGGGGTGGAATGACGCCCGTCGCGTCATGAAGTTCGATTTGTGCTTTGAGCCTCGAGTCGATCTTGCCAGCTTGGCACAGGCACAAGACTCGTTGCCCCGCCTTGCCAGTAAACTTGAAATAGTCGTAGGCGCTACCGTCGGTTCGGCCGTTGACTGTCGAATTCAGTTCGACCGGCGTGGCCTGTTCACGCGAGTTGTTGGGTTCGACTTCGTTGATCTCTTTGCGTGATCCGACGACAAAGCTGCGCGGATTGCTGACGCCGAACCGGCCGCTGAATCGCACTTCATAAGTTCCATCCGGCACACCGGCCGCGACGTTGACGACAAACGTGTTGGCGACCGGAGTCTTCACTCCGTTTGCGTCCGTGACCTTCTGCGCAGCGGTGATTCCCGCATGATTGAAGATCAACCGATTGGCCTCATCCATTTCCACACCGTTGGAAATCGCGACTTCCGTAGCGGCACTAACTTGGGCTCCGGGAGGGAAGACGGAAAACAACTTCGCTTGCGGAAGTTGAGCCAGCGCGGATGTCGATCCGATCAAAACCGTGGCGGCAACGAGGGCGAATGTACGAGTCATGGCTACTCTCATCGTGAATGGCGGTAAAGTTTGGAGTCTCGAAACGGACAGAGGAATGGGAACAACGGAATGGACTCGATCAAGGTCGACTCACTCCTGTGCCTCCATTCCTCAGCCAATGGTCTTCCACGATTCAGATTCCGGCGGTAGCCGGAACGACGAACGAATTAGTGGTTGAACAGGAACTCCTTCGTGTTGATCAGTGCCCAGAGAATGTCCTCGTAGGCGATCTTTGGAGCGGCTTCGTGCTTGGCGAGGTGAGCCAACGCGATCTTCTGTTCGTCAGCGTTCGGTTCGCGAGAGTAGACCCAGCGGTAGAGTTCCTTGACCTTCTCTTCGTGCGTGCGGATCTTATCGTTGGCCATCGTGGTCGCTCGCCCGGAAGCGTTGGCGATCTTGTCCTGAACTTCGCTGCTGTTGAGCAGGTGCAGGCTCTGAGCAAGGTTTGCCTCTTGCGAGCGTTCACATTCGCAGGCGGTGTCGCCTTGTGGCTGGCCGAAGACTTTCAAGAAGTACGGTCCGATGCTGGCATCCGGCAGTTGCACTGCTTTCGTGCCGGGCGGCAGGGAGCCGAAGTTCTGCGTGGTGTTTGTCACGCGATGGAAGCCGTCGTAGAGCACCTCGGCCGTGAGCCGTTTCGGGTAGTAGCGAGAGAAGTTTTGCTTGTCCTTTAAGTTGTAGTCGTTCGGCAGAGAACTGAGTTGGTAGGTGCTTGACGAGGTGATCGTCTTGACGAGCCACTTCAAATTGAAGCCGCTGTCAATGAAGCCGGCCGATAGCTTGTTGAGTAACTCCGGGTTTGACGGCGGATTCGTCTCGCGCATGTCGTCTTCGGGTTCGACGATGCCTCGGTCAAAGAAGTGTTTCCAATAGCGATTGACGACCGATTTGGCGAAGAACGGATTGTTCTTATCGGCCATCCAATCGGCGAGGAAGTGTCGCGGGTCGCGTTCCGGAGCGATCTCCAACGCGGGTGAACCGAGGCCGGTCGGCTTGAGCGACTGACCGTTGCGAGGATTCGTCGCAGCGGCAACGCCATCATTATGGAAGACTCGCTTGTCGCGAGACCCCTTGCTCATCCCGGGATCGAAGCTGTTCTTCTTTCCCACGCGGGTGAAGAATGCGCTGAAGCCGTAGTAGTCGTTTTGGCTCCACTTCTCGAACGGGTGGTGATGGCAGCGAGCACATTGAATTCGCAAGCCGAGGAACAGTTGCGCCGCGTCTTCGACTTGCTCGTTGTTCTCATCGACTTCGCGATACCAGACAACTGCCGGGTTCGACGTCGAGTCCCCCGACGCAGTCAGCACCTCGCGGACGATTTGATCGTAGGGCTTATTCTCGTAGAGGTTCGACCAGATCCATTGATAGAAACCGTAGGTCGCCGACGAATCGTCCGGGGCGCGGTTCTTGTTCCGCAAGACGAGGTTCCACTTGTTGGCGAAGTAGTCGGCGTAATCGGGCGAGTCGAGCAGGCGATCCACCAGCTTGTCGCGCTTCGTCGGATCGGTGTCGGCGAGGAATGCGCGGACTTGCTCTTCGGTTGGAAGCGTGCCGGCAACGTCGATGGAAACTCGGCGAAGGAATGTAGCGTCGTCGGCGAGCGGCGACGGCGGAATACCGAGTACCTTCAGTTTGCCGAACACGGCGTCGTCGATGAAGTTTTTGCTGGCCGGGACGGACGCGATGTCGGCACCCAGCGGCACGGTCGCTCGGAACGTCGAGACCGACCCTTGATAGCGGGCCATGATCGCCACTTCACCCGCGAGGTCGAGCGTCTTGATCATGCCGGTATTGGTGGCCTCGGCCATTTCGGTGTCATTGGCCTCAAACAACGCCATGCGAGTCACGTCTTCGGTCGTGCCGTCGCTGTAGGTGGCGATGACCGTGATCTGCTGATCGGCTCCGCGATCCATGACTCGGCCTTCGGGCAGGCACTTGATGCCAGTGACGTACGCGTCCTTGTCGGAACCGTAGGGCATGCCTTGCTCGACCCAGCGCGAGATCAGGCGAAATTCATGGCTATCGAGATCCATTCGCTTGCCGCCGCCGTGGGGCGATCGGCCGGTGGCTTTCAGCAGCAACAGGCTGTCGGAGGGCGAAGTTGGGGAGACTCGTCGGCCGCGATTCTCTTTGACGAGGAACTCATGGTCTTCGTCGGGATAGAAGCCGAGCAGCGAGAGCTTGAAGCCATTCTGTCCTGACGCCTTGCCGTGACAGCCGCCGCTATTGCAGCCGAGCTTCGTGAAGATCGGGACGATTTGGTTCTTGAAGTTGATCGGAACTTGCTTCTCGACCCCCTCGACGTGGATGGGAGTTGAGACATTCAATCCGTTGCCGGTGACTTTGAGCGTGGCGTCGCCATCCTTAATCGGCGTCACTAGGCCAGTCGCATCCACGTTGACAATGCCGGCCGGTTCGGCCGTGAACTGCACCTTGCGGGTATGGTCTCGAAGCTGGCCGCTGGAGTAACTGCCAGTGATGTAGACCTGCTGGCGAGCGTCTCGGCTTCGCAGCACGATGGGCTTGCCGTCGACAGTCGGCTCAATCTTGAGAGCGGAGAGTTGGCCGGGGTCACCCAATCCCTTGGGCTTGGCTGGTTCCGCAAACGCGGAGTGGAAGGTCGCGAATGCACTCGCGACGGTCACGGAAAACAGCAAACGGTTCGTCATCCTCATGGACTGCTCCTCTTCATGACGGAGTGGCATCGG
>CAMDRI010000031.1 GCA_945906725.1 Candidatus Kuenenia stuttgartensis
GGCTGCTGGATCAAGACGACTCCGCAGACGGCCGAGACCACGCAGCACCACACGAAGACGCCCGGACGCTGACGCAGCAACGGCCACGACAGCAACGCCACCCAAATCGGAAACAGATTCGTCAGCGTCAGCGCGTCGGCGACCGGCAAGCGAGTGAGCGCGTAGAACGTGCAGACCAGGCTCGTGCTTCCGGCCAGGCTGCGCAGCCACAGCGCTCGCGGGCCGAACACGACCAATTGACCGCCCGCCAACAACGCCGACAGGCCGGTCAGCAGGAACGGTACGCTCGACCGCCCTATCGCGATCGCCTGCCAAGTGAACCGGTCACGCACGAGATGCGCCAAAGTGCTCATCACCGTGAACGCGAATGCTCCGATCAGCATCCACAAGTACGGAGCAAACGAAGGATGGTCCGCCATTGGCGGATTGCCCGTCGCGTTTTCTGAGTGGGGATCTGATTCGGGACGGGCAAGAGTGCCCATCCTCCCTTCAACGTCTTCGGCCATCAGGACTCCATCGATCGCATCAGCCAATCGGCGATGCGAGTGGCATGAAACGGCAGCCATGCCCGCTTCGTGTAAATCCCGTGGCCCAGCTTTTCCGTCTCCTCGGCACCGTAGTCAAACAGCCAAGCCGCGTCACCGTCAGAAGGGACTCGTTGGCCGCAGCGCAGGCGTTCGAGCAGCATCAGAAAATCCTTGAACTTCTCGCGCACGCGGACGCGAGCCGACTCGGGCAGATGTTCGAGCAGCGAGTTCTGTCCGATTTCCGGTTCGGTCACACCGGCTTCGAGAACTTCAGCCAATGCGCGATGCACGTCGCGAGTCTCACGATCCATCGGCCGCAGGTCGGTGCCAGCGACTCCGAACGATTGCACCCAGTCGCCGTGTTTCGCCTTGAGCACGTCGTCAAGTGATTGCGGGAGCGCGGGCTTCGCCAACCATTTGGCCCTCCCACTGACCGGACGGTGCTGCACGATGTGCAACAGCCGAGCGTAGCCGTTTCGATCCCAGCCGTAGCGGATTGGCGTGCCAAACGTTACCAGGAACAGAGCCTTCGCCAACGGATGCGGCGACGGCGCGGCAGCCAATCGCTCGGCCGCTTTCTTCCAATCGACTCGCTCGTCGCCGATGCGGCCGGTCGCACCGAAGAGCGCTTTGACCGATTCACGGTCGTTGGCCAGCAGATTCGTCAGCAGCGCGAACACATTGCCAGCGTGACTGTGTCCCCACAGCAGCAACCGCTCGGTCGCGGGATCGATCGACAAGTCCGTCAGGCGATTGAACAGCTTCACCGCCGCGTCGGCTCGAGCGAAGTGATCGTTGCCGCTCGACCAGTCAAATCGATCGACTTTGATTTCGTCCGCTTTCAGCAGCGCTCGCGCGTCGTCGAGATAGTCGTCTCGAAAGCTGCCGGTCTCGCCCATCATCCGGTCGCCGAGCCGTTGATTGATGCCGCGGAGCACTCGGCCCCAGGACTCAATCGCTATCTTCTTGACGATCGGCCGGAGCATCGGAGCCACCGACTCGGTCATCTCATCGAGCTTCGCCGCCACGCCAAACGGATCGTCGCCGACGAACGTGCCATGCACGAGCCACCAATGCCGCACTCGCAATCGCCGCAGCGTCTGGCCTACGTCAACTTTCGCCACTTGATCGGTCCGCACCGCGGCGACCGTCGTGGGAATCGGCGGCGCTTCCCACGCGACGTAAGGCTGATGTCGAAAGCGATTCTCACGCGGCATGACCAAGATCTCCCGCTAGACGGCCGCCGTGATCACCATCTCGACTCGGCAGTCCGGATGTCCGAGTGCGGCTTGGACGCAGGCTCGCGCGGGGGCGTGGCCTTCGGGAACCCACTCGTCCCACAGCGGATTGAGCACCGCTCCGTCGGCCAGGTTCGGCAAGTATATCAACACCTGCAACAGCCGAGTGCGGTTGCTGCCGAACAGTTTCAATCGCTCGTCAATCTGATTCAACACCTGGGCGATCTGACCTCGCACGTCCTGAGTCATGTCGTCGGGAACCTCGACGAAATACGCGGTGCCATTATGGACCACTGCGTCAGACCAGCGGCGGGTGACTCCAAATCGTTGAATCTCAGCCATGCGAACGAGCTTTCTTGGATCGGGCTAGGGGTTTGGTGGCGACCACGCGGCCGGTTTGGGATTGGATACCGTCAGCGGTGCGGTGTCACCCCATGTCGGTTGGACTTCGGCCAATCGCGCGAGCATCGACTGCACTCGGTCCCGATGAGCCGGTTGGTCCACGAGATTGTGCATCTCGTCCGGGTCGGTCTGCAAATCGAAGAGTTGCGTGACATTTACCTGCGGATAGCGGATCAGCTTCCAACGTTCATCACGGAGGGCTCGTTGGACGCTGAGGTAGCTGAGGAACAACTCGCGCCGTTTCGATTTTGATTCACCGGTGATGACCGGCTTGAAACTCAAGCCGTCGATTCCGTCCGGCGGCGCGGCCCCGACAAAATCGCACACGGTCGGATAGATGTCGAGCAGGTACATCAGCGACTCGCTCTCGCCGTGCGGAATGCCCGGCCCGGCGAAGATCAGCGGAGCCTTCATGCCCGCGTCGTACAAATTCTGTTTGCCGAGCAGCCCGTGACTTCCGACCGCGATCCCTTGATCGGCCGAGAACAAGACGATCGTGTTGTCGAGTTGCCCGGCTTGCCGCAACGAATCCAGCAACCGGCCGATGTGAAAGTCGAGGGCAGTGATTGTCGCGAAGTACTCGTGCAACGTGCGGCGGACGTCCGCCTCGGTGCGCGGCCACGGCAACAGCTTCTCGTCGCGGACGGTCATCTCGCCGTTATCGAACGAGTGAACTGGCCGATAGTTTTTGGGCAGCGGAATCGTGTCGCGGTCGTACTGGTCGAGATACTTTTTGGCGGCGACACGCGGATCGTGCGGATTTCCGAACGCCAGGTACATGAAGAACGGCTTCGCGTCAGCTGGCCGTTCACGCAGAAACGTGATTGCGTCATCGACGATCTCTTGGCCAGGCTCACCGCTGCGGCGCTCGGCTTCGTCGTTGGTCAGATACTTGTTGACGTCGAACTTTGCCTGAATCAACGGAGCGGTGTTTCCCTTCTTGCCGTGGTGGTAGGTGAAGTATTCAGCCGACTTCATCGACAGCGGAAAGTTCGGCCCATCCCCCGGAGCGACCCCACCCTTCTGCTTCGGGTTTTTGGGCGGCGCGAAGTCCTTCCAGCGGAAGAATGCCTTGCCGGAAAGGAGCATGTTGCGACTCGGCGTGCAGACCGCCGGCGAGTTGCCTCCCAGGCAGTACGCATTCCGCATGGCGAACCCGCGTTTCACGAGCGAGTCGAGATTCGGTGTCTTCACTGTCGGGTTGCCCAACGCGGCAATCGAATCGGCTCGCATGTCGTCGGCGAACAGGAACAGCACGTTTGGTCGAGGTTTTGACTCAGCAACGGCTCCTGACGTGAGAAGCAGGGCAACCAACAAACCGCCGAACCACTCGTGCCTAACGGACATCATTGTGATGCTCCTGCCAATTGATTGATGAATTCGTCCGTCATTCCCGCTTCGCGGCGAGCTTTGCGTTGAAAGACTTCGCCACGAGCTTTCTCCGGACGCAACGGCCACTTCAAGTGCGATTGAAACGCTTCCCAGTCGGATTGCTCCGGCGGCTTGAGTTTTCGCAACCATTCGAGACCGAAGGCGACGTGATGAATCTCATCGTGGTGGATCGCTCGCATGATCGCTGCACTGCGCTCGTCGCCAGCTTGCTCGAAGTGCGTCGCGAACTCCAGTGTGTGATCGAGGTTGGCTCCCTCGAAGACCAACGGCAGCGTTGCGAGATAATCCAAAACGTTCTCGAACTGCTGAGCCTTCCGCCAGATGTAGCAGTTGACCGGCAGTTCGCCGAACCGCAGGCCGAGCGCCGCCGCTCGTTCGACATGCAGCCGCGCGTGCCGCTGCTCGTCGCCCATCACGTCGATCATCCCGCGACGAAATTCCGAGGGAGCATCGGGAAATGCGACGAGCACCCAGGCCATCACTTCTAGCGCCTGCAACTCATGGTTCGCCATGATGTGATGCGCGATCGCCCGTTTCTTCACGTCCTTGAACGCACCTGGTTTCGGCATTGCCGGTGCGGTTCGCCGCGCCGCGAATTGCAGTTCCTTCGACCGAGCGGGCTGCTCCGGACGCCACGCCTCACCCGGCCGCTTGTCGGTCCACGACCGTGCCGCGCGAGCCAACTTCTGGTCGAGGCTTTCGCTCAACAGGATGCGTTCGGCGAATTCACGCAGCTCCATCGTAGCCCCGCTCAACCCCGGCCCCCTTCGCAACAGGTCTCGCAGATCGTGTGACACTGCGAGCATTGCCGCTTGTGCCGAATCTCGATCAGCGTCCCGCCACAAACCGGACACGCCGGCCGGCAAGTGTTCAATTGCTGCTCCTTCATTTCCAGCCGATCTTCCGAAGTCAGTTCCGGCATCATGCCTCCTCAATTTGCAAAGTACATTTTGCAACTTTCAATTTGCAATCCCTAACTCTTTCGAAGCCCACGGCCCGAGCTTCTCTCGAAAGATTTTGACGTTGTGCCGGATATCCACTGGGAGCGCGCGGTGAAACAAGATCGTCTCGATCGACGCCGTGAGTGGATTGGCTCGTCCGAGAGTCAGCAACTCGGCTCGGAAATGAGCTAGGTCGGTGGACGATTCGGGAAAATGTCCCGCTTCGGGTTCGACGATGATGACCGGTTGCTGCTGCGGTTTCGAGCCAACGCCCACCAGCGCCGACCGAAACACCCGCGGATGATTGTTGAAGATCGCCTCGCACGGAATCGTGAACAACCGGCCTCGCTCCATCTCGACTATGTGTGCCTTGCGACCGCAGAACCAAAGTCGGCCTTCGTCGTCGAGGTATCCGACATCCCCCATGCGGTGCCAGAACGTAGGAGCAAGGGAGGGCTGATTGTCTGTGATCTTTGCTGCGGCGGTGGCTTCGGGGCGTTGGAAGTACTCGCGAGTTGTGGACGGGCCACGAACGATGATCTCGCCGATCTCGCCACGCGGAAGTTCGCGCGTTTCGGTGAGCGAAGGAATCTGAGCGTCTGTGATTTCGACGATCTTCACCTCAATGCTCGGAAATATGCGGCCGACGCAAGTGCCGGCTCCTTGTCGGGATCTTGGCGCAGTCTGTTCGAGCACTTCACGTCCGCTGATCGACGCGATGGGAAGTGATTCGGTGGCACCGTAGGGGGTGTGGATGTCGGCATCGGTATTCGAGAATGCTCGGCGCATTCGTTCGATGACGTGGACCGGTACTGGTGCTCCGGCCGACAAGACACGCCGCAGCGTGGTCGGAAGTTTCTCGCCAGTAGCTTCGCAATGGCGACCGACGCGATTCCAGATTGCCGGCGAGCCGAATGCCTGCGTCACGTTCCAATCTCGCAAATGAGCCAGAACGCAAACGGGATCGACGCGAGCGGGTTGCGTCGGGTTCATGTCTGGGATGACGGTCGTAACTCCCATCGCCGCGTTGAACAGACCGAACAATGGAAAGCCCGGCAGATCAATCTCGCCTGGTTGGATGCCGTAGAAATCGCGCAGCAGATCGACTTGAGCGTCGAACATGCTGTGTTCGTAGACGACTCCCTTGGGTGGTCCGGTGCTGCCGCTGGTGAAGATGATCGCAGCAGGGTTCGAGAGGGAGAGAGAGGGAGAAGGGGGGAGAGGTTCGGTTCGCTTGCCTACAGCTTTCTGCCTTCTGCCTTCTGCCCCAGGCATCAACAGTTCCGAGTAAGATTTCCCGCCCCAGAGCCATTTGCGACCGCCGACGGTGACGTTGAATCTCGCGTTTAAAAATCGCCGACCCTTGAGCACTCGAATCGCCTGGACGATCGGGATCGCCACGAAGCCGTCGGGATTGATCTCTTCCAGGCAGTGAAAAATGTTCGAGCGTCCCATGCCGGGGTCGATCAGCACGACCACGAGACCCACCCGCATCAAGCCAAACGTCAGGGCAATGAACTCGAAGCTGGGTCGGACCATCAGCACTAATCGTTGTCCGGGTTGCACACCCCAGGCGAGCAATCCGCTGGCGATGGCAGTCGCTTCCTGATCGAGTTGCGAAAATGTCCAAGTCCGATAGCGGTACTCACCCGCCGAATCGCGCCCATTGGGCTGCACGACCGCAATTTGATCAGGCCACCGCGCGGCGGAGGCGGTCAGGCGATTCGCGATGTTCAGCGACTCCGTCATGGCGGGCGGAGTGTAGCAATGCTGGCGCTATTCGCTCTCTTTGCGGCTGACTCGCGCACGATCTTTGAAATTGTAACGGTCGCCGGCATGTAAAACTGAAGATCGCGGAGAAGCGGAGTCCGAAGCTCCATCGAGCACCGCGACTTGATTCTTGCCGACGACTTCCATCGTGTGGCCGCGAACGATGAGCGCGGTCGAGTCCTCAATTCCGAGACCGACGACCTGCGGATGCTCTTGCTGGAGTTGCGTCAGTTCTGAAGGCGTTTCCCCTTTCTGCCAGCACTGTGCAATCGCGACTCCGGGAAAGAATCCGAATCCCCGGTCGTAGCCATCCATCATCATCCGCTTTGTCGGGATTGGGCTGGCGTTCAAGAGAAAGTCACCCTGCATTAAGCCTCCGGCCGCCGTGCCGCCGATGACGCCGCCGCGACGCAGAACGTCCCGGCAAAGCTGCTCGGCACCCGTGCCCAAGCAGGATTCGACGAACGAATCGGGACGGGCACCGCAGAGCCAAATTCCCCCCATCGTCTTCAACAGAGCTGCGAGTTTCGGATCGTCCGCTTGTTGCCGCGAGGTGACTTCGACACGCTGCACGCTCTTCACGCCTGCTTTGCGCAGCCGATCCATCAACTCGGCGTCCGCGACCTCCGACGATTCGCCATCAATGGACATCAAGGCGATGGTCGCATCCGCGCCTCCGGCAGCCGCCACGAAACGCTCGGTCGCTTCGTTCGGCACGGCGTCGCCGCCGACGATGACCAGTGTTCCCTCTGAGACTTGCGGTGCGGCAACTGTTCTTTGCATTCGCGGTTGCTGTCGTGTCAAAGCGACACGACAGAGAGCACTCAGGTCCGCCTTGTCCCCGCTGCGCAGACTTTCAATCAATGGCTCTCGCGACTCTGTCCGAGCAAAGCAGACACGCACTTCGGAATCGCCAAGCACTGACAATCGGCGACCTTGCACGAGCAGCGCCGTCCCTTCGTCGATGCCCAAGCCAACAAGGGTTGGCTGCTGCTCAATGACTTTGAGCAACCGATCTTGTCTCATTCGGCGGACGAAGTGTTGATCGACAACGGCTCCATCGAGGAACCCAAACCCTCGACCCACTTTGACCGTCGGACTGCCGCCACGAATCATCATCTTCGACATGACCGCCGCGCCCGCCGAAGTGCCACCGATCACGCCGCCCCGTTCGAGGACTTTGTGCAGTTCAGTTTCCGTGCGTGTCCCCGAATACGTGTCGATGAGCCACGCCTGGTTGCCACCCATGAACCACACTCCCGTCGCTCGAGTGAGCGGCTCAACGAACCGTTCGGTGCCAGCCAACTCGCGCGATCGCGTGTGCAGGATCGTCAACTCCGCCAGCTTCTGTTGACGCCACCAAGCCACGTAGATCTCGATGTCGGGCGTGTCGGCTGTCTGACTGGCGGTGGAAATCACCACGATCCGCGAATGCTCGCCGCCGGCCAATTCGACCACCTTGCCGCGCAAGGCTTCGGGCAAGATCCCGCCACCGCAGATCACCAGCGTCCCTTTCTCGGGACCAAATGCGGTTGGACTAGGTGCGTCGTTTTCACTCGATTGTCCGCGAGACTCAGCAGGATCCATCGCCGCGAGCATCAGCACGGCCACCGCTGCAATCCATGCGGCGCGTCCCAGACAGAATTGAAACTTCAAGGTGGCACCTCATCATTGAGCCACAGAAGCCCTTCGCCAATACAGTCACCTCATGCGACCGTGGAAGCGGCGAAGGGTTACCTTTGCGCACACACAAGTATGCCGGATTTCACGAATGAAGAAAGACTGATTCGTGATTCTTTGCCACAAAAGGCGGGCATTCTGGCAGGAATCATTGGTCGCGATGACTCCACCAAATAGAAGAAGCGGTCGTTTCCGACCGCTTCTTGCTTGCTGTAGCTGAGCACCGCTAGGTGCGCGAAAAGAATTACTTCTTCTTCGCGGCAGCCTTCTTCGCGGGAGCTTTCTTCGCAGCCTTCGCAGCCTTTTTCTTTGCCACAGTAGCACTCCTTACAGAGCAAACTAGGTGACCGCCTCGCTCGCTTGGCTAACCGGGCTAACACGAGTTTGACGAACACCACACCTTGGTGTCCGACCTACCAACCATGATAGGTCGTTGTGAGCCTCCTGCCGCGAATGTTCGTCGTTCCGATTTCAGCGAAGCGAAGCGTGAAATGAATCTCGTTTCGATTCGTGAGGGTGACAACTGCGATCCGTTGCAAGTTGCGCACACTTGACGCAGATCATCCTGACGTCTTTTTTTATTTCCTGCAACCCAATTCTTGACAGAATTGCACATATTGTGAAGAGATGTTTTGACGCGCTGGAAGCGCGATACGAAGTCCTTTCGATCCATCGAGCGAATTGTGGAATGCGAAATCGAGTTCGCGATGAAGTGAGTCGAGCGTCATCACGGTGCTCGACGATCACATCCAGCGATGTGATCGTCACGTCGAAATTGCACTCAGGTCTTCGACAACTGACTCAGCACGTTACGCATGTAATGAATGCTGTCTCGCGCGATCTTCTCGGCACCGGGTCGATAGTCAAAGACTTCGACGGAGACCCAACCCGAATAGTTTGTTCGCTGTAAAGCCCGGAAAATTGGGGCATAATTGGTTGGTCCCATGCCGGGGCCGAGCAAGTTCACATCGTTGACGTGGAAGTGTCCAACATGCGGTGCGAAGCGCTCGATGATGGATTCGATGGACTCTGATTCTCCGCCGAGCATTGCTTTCACATCCTGGTGCAACACAAGATTTGGTGAGCCAACCATCTCGATCAGCCGCATCGCGTCAGCGCAAGTGTTGAGGAAGTTGGTCTCCTTTGGAGTCAATGGTTCGAGGCAAATACGAACTCCACGATCATGCAGCGCGGACATGCAGCCGCGCAAAACGTCGGCGGCGTTTTCAAATGCTTGATCGAGCGAGACTCCGTCTTCTAGGTTGCGCTGCATCGGCGAGCCAAGCACCATCAAGTCGCCACCGACGTCGGCACAAGCATTGCCGAGTTCTACTAGATACTGCGACGTCGCGCGTCGGACGCTGGAGTTTGCGGTTGTGAGGTGGAAACCCTCGGTCTTTGCCAACAACCAATGCAAGCCGATGATCTGCACCCCATGCCGCTCGGCAGTCGCACGCAATGAGCGGCGTTGCTCGGCGGAGATGTCCGTGATCCGCGGGGCCAGCGTGAACGGGGCCAGCTCGAGGCCGGTGTAACCCAACTCGGCGGAGAAGGCACACTGGCGTTCCCAGTCCCAATTCTCGAACAGTTCTTGGCAGATGGCGAATTTCATGGGAATCCTCGTCAGCGGGCGAGCACATTGCCGTGCGGCCCAAGTAATATTGCCGTGCGGCCCAAGTAATACAGTCAAACCAGCACTTGGAACCGACGAACCGTCGATAGACGTTACCGGCGACCGAGCAGAAACTTGCAACGCTGGCGGAGCGGCCTTAGAGTCATCCGCCCTGCGAGCTGCGGAATTGGTTTTTGTGACGCAACTCAAGAACTGTCCAACAACAGCGGTCACAGAGTACGTACTCGCGGCACAATTCTCATGGGCTTTGGCTGGCTTTGTTGTTTGCAAAGCCGGTGTCGTCTTTCAGTCATCCTTTCGTCGTTCAAATTCAAGGTGCGGGTCGATGGAGACACAGTCGGTCATTCAGATTAAGAACCTGACGAAGATTTATCGCGACTTCTGGGGGCGGAAAAAAGTTCGTGCCCTGAATTCGCTCAGCTTGGACGTCAAAAAAGGGGAAGTTTTCGGACTGCTCGGTCCGAACGGCTCGGGCAAAACAACGACCATGAAGTTGTTGCTGGGCCTGCTGTTTCCCACCGAAGGGGAGATCACTGTCCTCGGCAAACCGGCTTCCGACGTCAGCAAGAACGAGTGGATCGGATACCTGCCGGAAGAATCCTATCTCTATCGGTTCCTCAACGCCGAGGAAACGCTCGACTTCTATGGACGGCTGTTCGACATGTCCCCGCAACAGCGGAAAGAGCGATCGAATCAGCTCATCGAACTGGTTGGGTTGCAGAACGCTCGCAAGCGGCAGTTGAAGGAGTACTCGAAAGGCATGGCCCGCCGCATCGGCTTGGCCCAGGCGCTGATCAACAACCCGGACCTGATCCTATTGGATGAGCCGACCAGCGGCCTCGACCCATTAGGCTCGCGTGACATGAAGGACTTGATCGTCAAGCTGAAAAATGAAGGCAAGACGGTCGTCATGTGCAGCCACTTGCTGGCCGATGTGCAGGATGTCTGCGACCGGATCGCGATTCTGTATGCTGGTGAGTTGAAAGAACTCGGCCGCGTCGACGACTTGCTCAAGGAGCAGCACGAGACCGAGTTGCTGACTTCGAAGCTCAGCCCGGAAGCGGTTGCGGATGTTGAAGCGGTGCTGGCCAAGCACAACGCGAAACTTTTGCGGCATGGACATCCGACGAACAGCCTCGAAGACTTGTTCCTCAAGACGGTCCAGAAAAGCCAAGAGCGTCCCGGTCAACGGTTTGTCCCCGCGGCTACCGAGAAATCGTAATCTTGGTGTTCGCGGCGCGTTCGCCAGTCTGCCCTGCGTGGTGAGTGATTGTTTCGAGCTCTCTGGAATTCTGAGTAGCGACCATGAATTTTGACGCCAAGCCATTCCTCCTGTTCAGCAACATTGAAAACGGCCTCATGCACTGGTTGTTGGTGTTTGGCAGTTTCATCGGCGTGATTTTCGCGGCCTCGATTTTGATTTCGCTGGGAATTTACGGCGTATCGGGGCCAGTGGCGGTGGTGAGCCGAGTGCGGCAAGGGTTGCACGACTTTGTCAATTCTTCGCCGAAACGGATCTGGGCGATTGCCGGGCTGACGATCATGGAGGCTGTGCGCCGCAAAGCCTTGTTGGTGTTCGTCGTGTTTGCGTTTCTCATGATGTTCGCAGGATGGTTTCTCGACTCCGAATTGCGCGCTGATTTGCAGGTGAAGAATGCGGTCAGTTTCGCGCTGACCACGGTCTCGTGGCTGACGATTCCCGTGTTATTGCTCCTGTCTTGTTGGGGAATTCCGGAAGACATCCGAGTTCGCTCGATTCACACAGTCGTGACGAAACCAGTCCGCCGAAACGAAATCGTGATGGGGCGGATTCTGGGTTTCGCAACGATTGCCGCAGGGATCGTCGCAATAATGGGGATCATTGGGTACGTGTGGATTTTGCGGCAAGTTCCCAACAACGCCAGTTTGATTTGCCGAGTTCCGGTGTACGGCACATTGCAATTTCTCGACCGCGAAGGCAACGTCGCGGACAAAGGAATTAACACCGGTGACATCTGGGAATTTCGCAGCTACATCGAGGGTGGTTCGAAAGCGTCCGCGGCATACAAGTTTCCGATCGACGCTCCCGTCGACCGCATCAAACTGGAATCCCGATTCGAGGCTTTTCGCACGCACAAGGGCCGGATGGGACAGTCACTGCTGGTCCGATATGTACTCGTCAATCCAACCAAAGATTTGCGTGTCCCGTTGGATTCGTTCGAGATCAAAGAGTTCAATCTCAATGAGCAGTACCTCGAACGGAAACTCTCATTCTACGACGAAGTCCGAATGGAAAAACGTGAGGTTGATCTGTTCGACGACGTCGTCGATCAAAATTCTCTGACAATTGAAGTGCAGTGTCTCGACGTCGGGCAGTATCTCGGAATGGCTCGTCCGGACTTTTTCATTCGACTGCCTGACCGACCATTCGCGGTCGGATATTTCAAGGCCGTGCTCGGGATTTGGTTGCTGACGGTCTTCATTGTCAGCATCGGAGTGACCTCGAGCACTTTCGTCAAAGGCCCGGTGGCCACGCTGTTGACCTTTAGCCTGCTGATCATTGGACAAGGCTTCCGCGAGTTCATGATCAAGCTGATTACCGGAGTGCAAAAGGGAGGCGGACCGATTGAATCTTGGTATCGCTTGGTCACGCACATGAACGACACGTTGGAGTTGCCTGACAACATCGGCATCAAAATCATGCAAGGCATCGACAACGTCATGCTCGCCGGCTTGTGGCTGATGCAGCATTTGATCCCAGACCTCAGTTCGTTCGTCATGTCTCCTTATGTGGCGAACGGATTTGATGTCCCCTGGAACGTGGCGATTTTTCGCAGCCTGGCCATCACGATTGGGTATTTGGTTCCCTGTTTGTTGGTAGGCTACTACAGCCTGACGTTGAGAGAGTTGGAGGCAAAATGATCGAACAACTTTCCGCGCGGCAGCGCAAATTGGCGTACCTGGTTGGCATGGTCGTGTTGATGCTGCCCATCATTGTGTTGGGGATGCCGGCGACCGATGAAGCAGGCTCCGGCGGCATGCTCGCCAAATTGCGACAGGAGAACGACCTGGGAGAAAGCACCCTGGGGAAGGTTGATCCGACCAGTGCCACCATGAATTTGGTGTTGTTAGGGATGCGCGGCGTCGCTGTGAACCTGCTGCGAATGCAGCTCGACACGCAGAGAGATCAAAAGCAGTGGGCGCAAATGCGAGCCACGACCGAGTCGGTCATCCTGCTGCAGCCGCACTACATCCAGGTGTGGCGCTATCTTGGTTGGAATTTGGCCTACAACGTGTCGGCCGAGTGGGACGCCGTCGAGGATCGCTACTTCTGGGTGAAGGAAGGTGCGAAGTTCCTGATGCAGGGTGCCGAGCGCAATCGTCTCGATCCGGAAGTCTATTGGGACACCGGCAACACACTGGGCAAAAAGATTGGCCGTTCCGACGAATGGAAACAATTCCGCCAATTCTTCAAAGAGGATCCCGACAAGGAACGTTACGACGGCGGACCAGACAGTGAAATCAACCCCGATCGGAAGGACAATTACCTCGCTGCCAAGGACTGGTTTCAGAAGGCCAACGATGCAGAAGAGAAACACGAGCAGCACATCATGATGGATTGTCTGTTCCGCTCGTATCCTGCACGTTCGCAGTTGGACTTTGCGGACGCGTTGCAGCGAGAAGGACAATTTGACGAAACCACTCGCAAAGCGTGGGATGATGCATATCACGACTGGGCCGAAGTGTTCGGTCAGATGCGGTTTCAGACTGGCGATTGCGAGATCTTCATGGAAGCTAGCGCCTCGGAATCCGCGATGGAACAAATCATGTCGACGTCCGGCAAGGACCGTAATCATATCGAGAGTGAACTCGATTTATACCAAAACGTGAGCAACTATCGTTTTTGGAGGATGAAGGCGCACGCGGAAAAGCAACAAAACACAACTCGCGTGCATAGTGATCTGTTCGAGGGTGAAGAGCTCTTCAAAAAGGGTGACGTCGACGCCGCGCAAGAAGTTTTGGAATCGGGACTCGATCGTTTCAAGTTCATGCTGGAGACCTACAAAGAACTCGCCAGCGATGACAGCACCATAGAGGAGGGACTCTGGGGCATTATGCTCTGGCAGAAGATTTATCAATTGAAGAATCAGGTCCAACCTGAAGAGTTTCCTTTTAAAGAATTGTGGGAGAAGGAACTCAACCGCGTGCCCAATCTTCAGCAGGAATTTAATCGCAAATACGGCTCTTCTTAATCCGGAGGTCTCCTTGCAGCTCGGTTGTTGAGCCGAGAGCATATCCGGCCGATCTCGCCCGTCGAAGGTTTCGCTTCGAGAGCGATGTTGGCCGGTTTCGTTTTTGAATCTTCTTTTTGAGTCGCGAAGACTCGGAGTCATCCCATCGCCACCTCCGTTCGTTCCAAACCTGCCGAAGCAACCTTGGCTGAGCGTCAGCAAGCCAGCCGTGAACTCGCCAGCCTAGCCGCGCAAGCATGCGCTGACCTTAAGGGCAAAGATTCTCTCGTCCTCGACATGACGCTGGTCACTCCGATCGTGGATTTTTTCGTGGTCACGACCGCAACCAGCGGACGTCAGATGCGTGCCATCGCCGAAGAGGTCGAGCAACTCATGAAGAAGCGCGGCAGCCGCCCCCGAGTCGGCGTTGAAGGCCGCGATTCCGAAACGTGGATTCTGCAAGACTACGGCGACATCGTGCTGCACGTCTTCTCGCCCGATGGCCGCGAACTCTACGACCTCGAACACCTCTGGGCCGACGCGCCGCAGGTGGATTGGAAGCCGCTCGCCAAAAAACTGGCTGACAGTGAGAAGTAACGTGTGGCGAGTTTCCAACCTGCCAGTTCCGGCTCAGCTCAATTCGCGCCGCGGAATCCGCGCCGCCAGCATGTCCGCTTCCGCGAAGATCGCCGGGGTGCCGCCTGTGTGGACGAAGACGACGTCTTGATCCGCGTGGAAGTGGCCGGCGCGAATGTGATCGATCAGTCCCGACAGAGCCTTCGCCGTGTAAACGTGTTCGACCAAGAGACCCTCGGTCCGCGCGAGCAGTGTCATCGCCTCGATGCCCGCATCCGACGGCTGGCCGTAGCCGGGGCCGAGGTAATCGCCGATGAAGAGAATGTCGTCCGGCTTCAGTCGAGTCTCGATGTCGACCAACTCCGCGGCGCGATTCGCCGTCGCTGATAATTCTTGCTGGCTGTCCCACGGCCAGATCATCGGAGCGATGCTCTTCACGGGATACGGCAACCCCAGCGCCTTCGCGCCGAGCGCCACGCCAGCCCCGGTCGAACCGGACGACGAAACGTAAACCGCCGCCGGCTGAAAGCCGCTGGCAGACGATTGCTCGACAATCTCCGCAACGCAAAGCGTGTAGCTGAGCGCGGCCAGCGGCAACACCACCGGCCGATCCCACACATAGACCTTGCGGCCTTTTGCTCGGAACCGCTCGGCGACCTCGGCGATTTTCCGATCCAGCGCCGAGCCGATCGCTTCTTCGACGATCTCGACGCTCGCTCCCACGATCTGGTCGAGCAACAGATTCCCCTGCACGACATCCGGCCCGCTCGCTGGCCTGCCACGACCGAGCACCAGATGAATATCGAGTCCCACCTTCGCGCACGCAGCAGCCGTCTGCCGGCAGTTGTTGCTCTGCACTCCCGCGCCCCACACGACCAAGTCCGCCCCCTTGGCCAGTGCATCAGCGATCAGAAACTCATTGTGCCTTGCCTTGTTTCCGCCGAACAGCAGGCCCGTGCAATCATCTCGCTTGATCCACACGCGCGGCCCAATCGCACCCACGGCCCGGCTGAACCGCGGCAACAATTCCAACGGCGTCGGCAGGTGCGCTAGTGGTGTTCGTGGCACTTGAGAAATCTTTGCTCGCAGTTCGTTGGTGGTCAGAGTTTTGGCCAAAGTCGTCATCAGAATCTCCTGTCGGAACGGATTCACGGCGCGTTATAGACAACCGGTCGGGAATCGCAAACTCCGCGAATAGCGATACGATGTTGTGACCCGGCTCTGCGACAATCTGCGTTTCAATACTTCCGGATTTCAAATGCAGAAAATGCAAATTGTCGCGGAGACGTGCGAAAGGTGGTTGTCATGCTTCGTCGATTTGTGGCGATGTCTGTGATCATTTTGAGTTGGCTGGATATGCCACTGTCGGCGGCGGCTCAAGCCACTCGTCAGACTGAAACCTACAAGCGGATCAAGTTGAAGATCGACGCAGTGCCGGCCATCGACACGCACGATCATCTTTGGCCATTCGAACGGCTGCCGGGTTATCGCGAGACGAAACTCGGCAAGGGGATGAACCTCTCCAGCATTTGGGGGAACAGCTATTGGACTCAGGTTGGGCGGCTGACTCCGTGGCAGCCGAAGATGGAGTTCGATGACTGGTGGAAAGATGCCAAAGACGATTGGGACAACTCACGAGCGACCAGCTTCTACCGCTACACGCAGATCGCGCTCAAAGATTTGTACGGCGTCGACTGGGATCGCGTCACCGATGCGCAGGCGAAGGAACTCGATCGCAAGATCTTCGACAACTACCGCGACCAGAAATGGCTGCACCACGTCGTCACCGAGCGATCCAACATCGAGTTGATGTTCAACGACCCGTACTGGGCTCGGTATGCCTTCGAGACGTCGTACCCGTTTGAAGTCATCGTGTTCAACGTGACTCCGCTGGTGCGCGGATTTCATGCGTCGGAATACTCCAATCCATTCGACAGCCCGTACGACTTTGCAACCAAGCACGGTCTGCCGATGAACTCAGTAGATGATTTCTTAAAGGTGCTCGACCGACTGTTCCTCGAAGCGAGAGACAAAGGGGCTGTTTGCTTGAAGAGCACGCTCGCGTACCAACGGACTTTGAAGTTTGACAACGTTTCGAAGGGGCGGGCCGAGGTGGCGTTCGGTAAGCGCGGCACGGCACTCACGCCTGAGCAGATCAAAGACTTCGAGGACTTTGTCTTCTGGCGGCTGTGTGAACTCGGCGCGAAATACGATCTGCCGTTCCAAATTCACACGGGACACGGCCGCATTCAAAGCTCGAATCCGATGCTGCTGGTCGATTTGATCGAGGCGAATCTCAAGACGAAGTTCATTCTGTTTCACGGCGGCTTCCCGTGGGTCGGAGAGACCGGCGCGATCCTGCTGCGACATTGGAACCACGTCTGGATCGACAGTGTTTGGCTACCGAGCCTCAGCTATTCGATGGGCAAACGGGCCTACCACGAATGGCTGGAGCAGATGCCCTCGACCCGCATCATGTGGGGCGGCGACTGCAATCACGGCGAAGGGATTTACGGCTCGACCGAATTGACTCGGCAGTGCATCGCCGAAGTCCTCGCCGAGAAAGTCGATCGCGGCGACCTAATCGAAGATCACGCCAACCGCATCGGTCGTCAAATCATGCGCGACAACGCGCTTGAGTTGTTTCCGCAACTCAGGGACCGGTTGTGGAAGGACAAAGAGACGCTGAAAGCAAAACCGTAAACCCTGCTAAAGAAGGAAAAGCCGATGACGCAATCCGCTAGCTTCCTGCGTCGTGATCCTGCCGAAGTCACGCCGTGGGCCGAAACCTGTGGCGAGATTCGTTGCCTAATCGAAGAGAAAGACGGTGCGGCGGGCGAGGTGCATCAGGTCAAGATTCATGACGCCAAGCTGCACTATCACGCTCACACCGACGAGTTCTATTACGTCATCGACGGCCAAGGGACGATGACGCTCGACGGCACCGCGATCGAACTGCACAAAGGTGTGGTCGTCTACGTCCCGCGAGGTATACAGCACAAAGCGGTTGGCGATCTGACGGTGCTGGTCGTCTGCGTTCCGCGCGGCGTGATGCACGACATTCACGAGTTGGAGTAATCGCCAGGCGTTGCTCCGTGTGATCCAGATGGCAGACCATCGGAGGATGTTCTGGTTCTCCGGCGGAGCACTGTGGCGCAGTCGCGATCCGTCTTGTCGAGTTTCGGAGCGAACGATAGCGTTCGCCGACAAGAAATCTCGGTTCGGCTTGCGACGCGCGAGCCATTCGCAAGGAGGCGAATATGACACGGCGAGACATGGCCTTTCAGGCCACTTTGGCTCTCGGATTGATCGTCGGCATCGTCGGCGGGAACTTCGTACTGCATCGTTGGGTACTCGGCAACGCGGCGTCTCGCGAAGCGGGGGCCGACACGTCGATGGCTGGTGTTCCCATCGACGATCTCGACGAGTTCGCTCCGCGCAGCCGCACGTTTTCCGAAACCGAAATGGCGAGCGATCCTGCCAAGCATCAGGAGCTGTTGCGGAAGCTCATTGCTCGAAAGCTTCCTACTCTGTCCGACGCGGATCGCGAGGGTTGGGTGCAAGAGCTTAGCAATGTTTCGTTGACGAAGGCCGAAGGGATCCTCGATCTGCGCAGCCAAGTTGGTGCGTTTCCGGTCATCGACGAGACTGCAACTCCTCGACGTACGCCAGCGGAACTTCCGAAACTTGATTTCTCGATCGGCATTTCGCGGTAGCAATCGGCCGCTCTGTTTGCGGGACATCGACGCGGTCGGCCTGTATCATCGCGGGCCGCCGGAACGGTCGGTCAATGGGACGCGGCCGTCCGCGATTTCTACGAGAGGGAGCGATCATGAGGATGCCACTGCGAATGCTGAGTGGGCTGAGCGTCAGCCTGATGAGTATAAGTTTTGTTGGATGCGCGAAGGAATCCACGCCCGCTCTGCCACCAGCCAAGAGCCCCTCAACTGGATCGCAAGAGACACCCGCGTCCACAAGTTCGTTCGACAAGTCGTCCATCCCGAAGGATGATTTGGCCGCGGCCGAGGTGATCCTGGGATCTCCGGAATTGACGGCGGGAATTCCCGGCGAGGGACCGCTGACCTCCGATCAAATTCAAGCGTGGCTGGAAAAACCAGACAACCATGTTCCGCTGGAGATCGTCCTGCCGCTGGGGTTGATGGCGGGAACAAGCCAAGTGCAGGGCATCGTCGACAACTTGATGACTCGCGCGAAGATCGAACTCGGCCGGCAGCTCTATTTCGACAAGCGACTCTCGGCCGACAACACCGTCTCGTGTGCGAGTTGCCATGATCCCGACGAAGGCTTCGCCAAGCACACGCAGTTCGGCGTCGGCATCGACGGACAAAAAGGCGGGCGCAACTCGCCGGTCAGCTACAACCGCATCGTCAGCGGCCCGCAATTCTGGGACGGCCGCGCTGCTTCGCTGGAAGCTCAAGCCGTCGGCCCGATCGCCAATCCGATTGAGATGGGCAACACCCACGAAAAGGCGGTCGAGACCGTCTCCAACATTCCCGGCTACGAAATGCAGTTTCGAGTCATCTTTGGCGAAGAAGGTGCGACCATCGACAACATCGGCCGCGCGATCGCGACGTTCGAACGAGCGATCGTCACCGGCCCGGCACCGTTCGACTTCTACGAAGGAGTGCGACCGTTCCTCGCCATGAAGCCCGACGATTTAGAAGCACTCAAAGAGGACGACCCGGAGGCATACGCCAAGTATCAAGCCGCGAAAGCCACTGCCGAAGCACACCCGATGTCCGCAGGCGCGATCCGTGGCCGCGACCTATTTTTCAGCGAGAAAGTCGGCTGCACCGCCTGTCATGTCGGAGCCAATCTCGCCGACGAGAAGTACCACAACCTCGGCGTCGGCATGGCTGCCGAAAAGCCAGACCTCGGCCGCTTTGCGATCTCGAACAAGGAGGAAGACAAAGGAGCCTTCAAGACTCCGACGATCCGCAACGTCGCGCTTTCCGCTCCGTACATGCACGACGGCAGCAAGAAGACGCTCGAAGAAGTCGTTGAGTACTACGTCAAAGGGGGCACGCCGAATCAATGGCTGAGCACCAAGATCAAGAAGATCGACCTCAAGCCGGAGGAGAAAGCCGACCTCGTCGAATTCATGAAAGCCTGCACCGGCGAGTTACCGAAAGTCGAACGGGGAAGATTGCCGGAATAATTCTAGAGTGTGGTGTGTCAGCACCGCTTTGGTTTGTCTTTCGCAGCGAGGTTCGCGCCTCTGTGTGAAAGCAGGTCTCCCACGCAGAGGCGTGAAGCTCGCGGACTAACGCGGTGCTGACACACTGCGATCCAAAGGGAACACATCATGGATCGTCGTCAGTTTTTAGCCGCGAGTGCCGGCAGCGTCGCGTTGAGTTCGTTCATTCCAGTTCTTCCGACAGCGTTCGCCGCCGAGCCGAAGCCAAAGCGAGTTGGTCTCATCGGCACCGGCTGGTACGGCAAGTCGGATTTGCTGCGGTTGATTCAGATTTCTCCGGTTGAGGTCGTGTCGCTGTGTGATGTCGACAAGAAGATGCTCGCCGAGGCGGGCGAGATCGTCGCGTCGCGACAGGTGTCGAAGAAAACTCCGCGGTTGTACGGCGACTATCGGAAGATGCTCGCAGAAAAAGATCTCGACATTGTCGAGATCGCGACGCCGGATCATTGGCATGCACTGCCGATGATCGAGGCGGTGAAGGCCGGAGCGGACATCTACGTCCAGAAGCCGACGAGTGTGGACATCGTTGAGAGTCAGGCGATGCTGGCAGCCGCGCGGAAACACGGCCGAGTCGTGCAAGTCGGGACTCAACGCCGCAGCACGCCGCACTTGGCGGAAGCTCGTGAGCTGATTCAGGAGGGGAAACTCGGCAAGATCGGACTGATCGAGATTTACTGCTATTACCACATGCGTGCGCGAGAGAATCCGCCTGACGCGACGCCACCTGAGCACCTCGACTACGAGATGTGGACTGGGCCGGCTCCCATGCGGCCGTACAATCCGCTGGTGCATCCGCGGCGCTGGCGCGCGTTCATGGAATACGGCAACGGCATCGTCGGCGACATGTGCATTCACATGCTCGACATGGTCCGCTGGATGGCGGGACTCGGCTGGCCGAAGACCGTCAGTTCGACCGGCGGCATCCTGATGGACAAGAACAGCAAGGCGAACATCTCCGACACGCAGACCGCGACGTTCGAGTTCGAGAATGTGAACGTCGTCTGGCAGCATCGCACCTGGGGTTCGTCCCCCGACCCGAAGTACCCGTGGGGTGCGACGTTCTACGGCGAGAAGGGAACGCTCAAGGCCAGCGTCAACAGTTTCGATTTCATCCCGAACAGCGGCGACGCGATTCACAAGGATGTGACGATGGAGTTAGAGCAATACCCGGAAGACAAAACCGAGAAGGACCTCGAAAAGCATGTCGCTCCGGCGATCCGCCGGCACATGCAGAACCTGCTGGACTGCATCGCGACGCGTGGCAAACCGGTGGCCGATATCGAAGAAGGGCATACATCGACAGTGAGCTGTATTCTCGCGAACTTGTCGATGCAACTCGGCCGGTCACTGATCTGGGATGCGGCGAAGGGAGTGATCGCCAACGATCCAGCCGCGAACAAATTACTGCGCCGGCCGTATCGCGGGCCGTGGGTGCATCCGGAAGTTTGACGTGTTCTGCACGTTCGCAACGGTGAAGTCATCGGACAGAGGATTCATCGGTCGTTGGTGTTTACGCTCCCAAGTCAGCGATCGCGTCGAATTGAGGTTTTGGAAAACGCATGGCAGAAAACGTTCGGCAAACTTGCTCGGAATGCGGCGTGATACTTTCCGACTCGAGCAAGACTGGTCCGCCGCGTTTGGTGATCGCGAATCAGGAAGGGTGGATCATCCGCTGTCCCATCAGTTTCAGCGTGCGATGGAATTCCAAGAGGCCACGGCATGCCTCGACACGAAATCGCCGTCTGCACCGAGAACTCAGACTACCTAATCTGGCAGACGATCCTGTTTCATTTTTCGTGCGTGACGCATCTGGGACGTCCGCCGATTGTCGGGGTCCATCAACAGGGCGAGTCGCTCCTGCCCGGCTTTGAGCAGATACGTGCCGCGGGTTGATCGACTGCGACTGCGACGGAGTGGAAAACGAAATCTTCACCGAGCAGACCGGAGGACAATTCGCCGACTGGGATCTGTTGATCGAAACCCACGACTGTTACGACATCACGATCTCGACTCGACTGGCGGAGTTGTTCCGTGAGACGCACGAATTGTGTACGATCCCAAGTGTCGATGATATTCAAAAGGCTAAGGCCTACGATTACCCAGAACTCGCGGGGTTGGACTTGGCGACTCGTCGAGCAAACTTGGCCGAGTTTCGGCCGACGCTGATGGAGTGGCAGTTTTTCACTTCGCGATCCAACCCCCGCGTGTAGGATGGGCACTCCTGCCCGTTCCCATGCGGATCGGGCAGGAGTGCCCAATTTACGAATTTCGGAGAATTCCGATGCGTGCCTCGTCTTGGTGGATACTTCTCGCTGTGATTTCCTTGGTCGCCAGACCCGTGCTGCAAGCTGCCGACAATGGCTCGCTCCCGGACGTCGTCGAATTCAATCGCGACATTCGCCCGATCCTGTCGGACAACTGCTTCTTCTGCCACGGGCCGGACAAGAACAAACGCAAAGCCGATCTGCGACTCGACACGCAAGAAGGATTGACCGGCAAGCCCGGTGAACTGGGAACCGTCTCACCGGGCAAGCCCAACGACAGCGAACTCTTCCGCCGCATCACCTCGACTGATCCCGAACAGAAAATGCCGCCGGCAGAAAGTGGGAAGTCGCTCACGCCGCGCGACATTGCGCTGCTCAAAAAATGGATCGAGCAGAACGCGAAGTACGAAGGCCATTGGGCGTTCCTGCCAATCAAACACCCGGCGGAACGCCGAGAACCGAAAGCCGAAAGCCGTGATACCGTTTTTCAATTGGCCCAAAAGATCGACGGATTCATCCATGAGTCGCTCACGAAGAAGAATCTCAAGCCGTCGCCCGCAGCCGACCGCATCACGTTGATCCGGAGATTGACCTTCGACTTGATCGGGCTGCCGCCGACGCCGGAGGAAGTCGCTGCGTTTGTGAACGACTCGTCCCCCAACGCCTACGAAATGCTCGTCGATCGGCTGCTCAAGTCGCCGCACTTCGGCGAGCGACAGGCGATGTGGTGGCTGGACCTCGTGCGGTACGCCGACACCGTCGGATATCACGGCGATCAGAACATGAGTGTCTCGCCGTTTCGGCAGTATGTCATTGACTCGTTCAACGCGAATAAGCGATTTGATCAATTCACGATCGAGCAACTCGCTGGCGACCTGCTTCCGAATCCGACCCGCGAACAGTTGATCGCCTCCGGCTACAACCGACTCGGCATGATGAGCGCCGAAGGGGGCGTGCAGGACAAGGAGTACCTCGCGAAGTACATCGCTGAACGAGTCCGCAACGCCAGCGGAACATGGTTGGGGATCACGCTTGGCTGCGCCGAGTGTCACGACCACAAGTTCGATCCGCTGACGCAGCGAGACTTCTATCGCTTCGAGGCATTCTTCGCCGACATTCAGGAACGTGGCCTGTACTCAGGCGCACATGCCGACGGCAACTGGGGGCCGTTCGTCAAAGTTCCGAGCGCCGAGCAGGAGACTTCGCTCGCGAAACTCGACCAGGAAATCGCTGGTGTCAAAAAGGTCTTGGAAACCACGACCCCGGAACTCGCCGACGCTCAGACGGCGTGGGAGAAAACACAAGTGGACTGGACCGTGCTCAAGCCGGCCAGCATCACCTCGGCCGAAGGTGTCACGCTCACCGCCAAGGACGATGGCTCGATTCTCGCCAGCGGCAAGAACCCGGCAACTGACACGTACACGCTGGTTGTGAAGAATCCGCCGCAGGGAATCACGGCGTTCCGTCTCGAAGTTCTCCCGGACGATTCGCTGCCGGCGAAAGGTCCGGGCCGTGCAGGCAACGGCAACTTCGTGCTCAGCGAATTCATCGTGAAGCACATCGTCGGCGAGACGATCGACGAGGCCGTCCGGCTGCAAAATGCGACCGCGACCTACGAACAAACAGGAGCCGCCGAAAGCAACCCGTACAAGAAATGGACGGTCGCGGCGGCGATCGACGGCGACGCGAAAGGCAAAACGTGGGGCTGGGCGATCATGGAAAAAATCGGTCAGCCGCAGACGGCCGTGTTTGAAACCGTCAGCGACATCTCCGGAGGAGAGGGTTCGACGCTCACGATCTCGCTGTTGCAAAATCTCGACAACCCCAACCACACGATCGGCCGCTTCCGAATTTCCGTGGCGTCGTCGCCGCGACCGATCCGAGCTGATCAAGCTCCACCACCGAACATTGCAGCGCTGCTGGCGATTGCCGTCGATCAACGCAATGACTCCCAGAAAAACGAACTTGCCGCGCACCACCGTTCGATCGCTCCGGCACTCGATGCGTCTCGCAAGCAACTCGCGGAACGAGAGAAGGTACGCAAGGACATGGAGGCTCTCATCCCCAGTTCGCTGATTACCGCGTCAGTCCAACCGCGCATGGTTCGTGTCCTCAAACGAGGCAACTGGATGGACGACAGCGGCGAGCCGGTGACTCCCGCATTCCCGGCGGTCTTGACCTCGCAGCCGCTGGAAGGCCCAACTCGCCTCACGCGGCAAGACCTCGCCAAGTGGATCGTCTCGAAAGACAACCCTCTGGCGGCGCGAGTCTTCGTCAACCGAGTTTGGAAACAACTCTTCGGAGCCGGTTTGTCCCGCAAGCTCGATGACCTCGGAGCACAGGGGGATTGGCCAAGCCACCCGCTGTTGCTCGATCATCTGGCTGGATCGTTTGCCGACAACGGCTGGGACGTGAAACTGCTCATCAAGTCGATCGTCCTGTCGAGCACCTACCAGCAGTCATCGCTCGCCAGCCGCGAGTTGCGTGAGGCCGATGCGTACAACCGCTGGCTCGCTCGGCAAGGTCGCTTTCGCATCGACGCCGAGTTGGTCCGTGACAACGCACTGTCGATCAGTGGCTTGTTGGTGACGAAGCTCGGCGGCACAAGCGTCAAGCCGTATCAACCACCAGGCTATTTCGCGTACCTCAACTTCCCAGCTCGCGAGTGGCAGAACGACACCGGCGAGAACTTGTACCGCCGCGGCCTCTACACCCACTGGCAACGGCAATACCTGCATCCGAGTTTGCTCGCGTTCGATGCCCCCAACCGCGAAGAATGCACCGCTGACCGACCACGCTCAAACACGCCGCTGCAATCGCTCGTGCTGCTCAACGACCCGTCTTACGTTGAAGCCTCGCGAGCGTTCGCTGAGAACATCGTCCGAACGGGCGGCTCGACCACGCGAGACAAACTCGATTGGGCCTTTCGCCGAGCCGTCTCGCGTCCGATCAAACCGGCCGAAGCAGAAGTTCTCGAACGCCTGCTGCAATCGCATCTTGACGAATACAAGTCCGACGCGACCGCTGCCAACGAACTGCTCACGGTCGGGATGAAGCCGGTCCCGGCTGATCTCGAAAAACCGGAACTCGCCGCATGGACCAGTGTCGCTCGCACGATTCTGAATCTGCACGAGACCATCACGAGGAATTAGTTCGTGAGAGGAACGTTTCCGTCTATGAAGTCTCAGCCGATGATCAGTCGCTGGCGAGGAACAGACCTCGGCTTGCCGATTCCGGAAGAACGGCACGCCGTGTCGGTCTGCTTGCCCCGTTGGCGAGACAACATCGGCTACGAAGAGGCCGATCCAGCGGTCACGGGCGCGATGCAGTGCGGCTATCCACGCTTCTTCTTTCATCCCGACACGGCGCGGCTGTTCGCCGAGTGCGAACGCCAGTTGGCTCAGCCGAGTGAGTGTGCGATCGCGTTTCCCTCCGAACGAGTGGCGCGGCGGTGTGCAGAGTTCGTGGCTCGCGAGACGGGATCGCAGGTGCGTGTCGAAGCTGGATTCGACGGACGGGTTCATGCGGTGTTGATGCCGATCTCCGCGCGAGACACGGCCAAAGCGTTTTGGCAGCACACGGGAGAGATCATCCCATCACGACAGTCAGTCGCATTGCTCGAAGGACGCGCTGCGACTTCTGTCGACGGAACTCCAGAGAAGAAGTTGCTTCGCGAACGAGTGGCTCAGATGCAAGGCTGCTCGGCCGAGGACGTTTTTCTCTTTCCGTCCGGCATGGCGGCGGTCTTCACAGCGTATCGGCTGTTTCAACGCTTGAGGCCGGAATCTCGGAGCATTCAATTTGGGTTTCCCTACGTTGACAACTTGAAGGTCCAGCAGCGACTGTCGCACGTGCGACCGGTGGAGCAGGCTTGTTCGTTCTTCCCGCGTGGGACAGAGTCGGACATCGATGAGGTCGAGCGACTGGCAGCAGCGGAATCGCTGCTCGGATTGTTCGTCGAACTGCCGGGGAACCCGCTGCTGGGGAGCCCCAACGTTTCGAGGCTCAGCGAGTTGTCGTTGCGGCACGACTTCCCATTGATGATCGACGATACGCTGGCCGCGTGCGTGAATCTCGACACACTGCCGGTTGCGGATGTCGTCGCCACGAGCCTCGCGAAGTACTTCTCCGGAGCCGGCAACGTGTTGGCTGGTTCGTTGGTGCTCAATCGCGAAAGGCCGTACTACGACCGGTTGAAGACACTGTTGACCGAAGAGTTCGAGGACATCTTTTACGGCGAGGATGCAATCTTGCTGGAACGCAACTCGCGCGACGTCGCCGAGCGAATGCCGAAGATCAACGACAACGCTATGCGGCTGTGCGAGTTTCTTGCCGAGCGTCCCGAAGTTGCTGAAGTCTTTTATCCCGCGCGTGTCGACCGCACGAATTACGAACGGCATCTACGTCCGGCAGGCGGGTTCGGCGGGTTGTTCTCGGTGGTGCTCCGCGACGCTGCGGCGAAGACCGAACGGTTCTTCGATGCGCTGGAAATCCCGAAGGGTCCAAACTTGGGGACCAGCTTCACGCTCTGCTGCCCGTTCACGCTTCTGGCTCACTATCGCGAACTCGACTTCGTCGAAAGCTGCGGTATCTCGCGGTATCTGATTCGTGTCTCGGTTGGCCTGGAAGACTCGGATTGGCAAATCGAGCGGTTCGCGGAGGCTCTGCGAGAATGCCACTGACGAGTCATTGCTGGAAATCGGCCAAGGTGTAGTTGACAATTCAACGGGATACGGGCGTTGTCCGTGACTGTAGTTCGGACGCCTACGTCCGAGCTGACGATTGACCGGACATAGGCGTCCGGTCTACGAGGAACTCAAGAGGTTTGCCATGTCACTTCCAACGTCCATTGCTCGACGAGCTTTTCTGCAATCCACCGGCGTCAGCTTGGGTTCGATGGCGCTCAGTTCGCTGCTGACGCGGGATGTCATCGCGGCGGACTCGTCGGGGAAGCAAGTTCCGAAGTGGACCGGCGCGTTGAATCCATTGCACTTCGCTCCCAAAGCCAAGCGAGTTATCTGGCTGTACATGGCCGGAGGCATGACGCACATCGACACATTCGACAACAAGCCAAAGCTCGCCGAACTGCACGGGCAGCCAATGCCGGAGTCGATTACGAAGGGACAGCAGATCGCTCAGTTGCAGGGGCAGAAGTTGAATTGCTTCGCGCCGCAGCATCCCTTCAAAAAGTGGGGCCAGTCGGGACAGTCGATGGCAGAGATCTGGCCGCACCTTGGTGAAAAGTGCGCGGACGAGATGTGCATCGTGCGGTCGCTCTCGACGGACGCGATCAATCACGATCCGGCTCACACGTTCATGAACACGGGCACGATGAATCCTGGACGGCCGGCGATGGGATCGTGGCTGCTGTACGGACTCGGAGCCGAATCGGAAAGTTTGCCCGGTTTCGTCGTGATGGTCTCGACCGGCAAGTTCGGACAGAAGCAGCCGATCGCCGCGAGACAGTGGCATTCGGGATTTTTGCCGGGACAGTTTCAAGGAGTCGAGTTCCGTGGCACCGGCGACCCAGTCTTGTACGTCGGCAATCCCAAGGGAGTGACGCCGAAGCGGCAGCGCGACGTGGTTGATGCCGTGCAGACATTGAACGGTCTTGCGAACGAATCGCTGGACGATCCCGAAATCGCGACTCGCGTCAGCCAGTATGAACTTGCCTTTCGGATGCAGTCGAGCGTTCCGGAGTTGATGGACGTCAAGAACGAACCGCAGCACATCTTCGACTTGTACGGCACGAAGGGGGGCGACGGTTCGTTCGCCTCGAATTGCCTGTTGGCCCGCCGTCTTGCCGAGCGCGGGACTCGGTTCATCCAGCTTTATCATCGGGACTGGGATCATCACGGCTCGGTGAAAGATCACGTTGCCGGGACGGCCAAGGAAGTCGATCAAGCCATCGCCGCGCTGATCACGGACCTCAAGCAACGCGACATGCTCAAGGACACGATCATCGTGTTTGGATCCGAGTTTGGCCGCACGCCGATGGCACAAGGCAACGGTCGAGATCATCATCTCGCCGGATTCACGATGTGGTTCGCAGGCGGGGGCTTCAAGCCCGGTTTCCATTACGGGGCGACGGATGAGTTCGGCTATCACGCGGTCGAGAATCGCGTCTCGGTGCATGACGTCCATGCGACGCTGCTGCAATTGCTCGGCATCGATCATTCGCGGTTCAGCATGAAGTTCCAGGGCCTGGATTCGCGGCTGACAGGCGTCGAAGGGGCACGCGTCGTGAAGGAATTGCTTGCCTAACTGGAGCAAGCGGTACGACCGGCAACCCCCGTGACCTGTTGTCGTGACGTTTTTTGAGAGATCTGCCGTTGATGTGGAGACGACGGATTGAACCACGTCGTGGAAACCACATCGAGCTGCGCGACGGCCATACGCGATGGAATTGTCAGATCGGCAACCTTGGCTGATCGCTCCGTCTAAAGAGACCGAATCGAGCCTGCCGGTCGCACATTCTGCCGCACGACCCGCTCGGCGTGCCGACCGCGTTGAGCTTGCCATCTGCGTGAACTTGGAGAGTCACGGGGATGCTGAGAACTCCGAAGGTTCTGACAAGAGTGAGTGACTGCGTGGGTCTCGCGTTCTAGCAGTTCCGATAAACAGCAATGGACAACTTGGCCTCACAGCGCTCAGTGGTGGGTCTGTCCGAGTTTGTGCAGTCATGTGGAGTTCCTCGCTCAGAGGGAACAGCGCGACGACACAATTCAAATCGTGGCGGCGATGTCTACCGGCTGTTCCGGCGGATCGTCGAATAACGGAATTACTCGATCCCGAATGATTTAGGAGAGGACCATGCGAAACGTCCGGATTTCGGAAATGATTCGTCGATCCGCCGGAGCCCTGCTGCTGCTCGGTAGCGTTGGGGTTTCGTCGGACACATTAACCTTCGCCGCAGACGCGAACTGCGCCACCCCGCAACCAGCTTGCCAACCGGCTTGCTCGGACGACGTCTACAAAAAAGCGGGCGAGCGATTGGCTCAGCACCTCCAGCAAATGGGTAGCTGCTCAACTCCATGTGCGGCGAGTTGCGCTGCTCCTCCGGCTTGCGGCACCGCTCCCGCCGGCTGCGGCACCGTGGGTCAGCCCGGATGCCTGAGCGATGGTTGTGCGAAAGAAAGCTGCCTCTTCGGTGGCCTGTTCGCTCACGACGACGGCTGTGCGGAAGAGAAGAAAGATCCTTGGACGCTGATGTCCGTCTTCGATGACGAATGCGGCAATAACTGCCTCAAGGACAAGGGCATCACCGTTGCCGGCTGGTTGGCCATGGGATACCAGAACAAAGCGGATGGAGCTTTCACTCAAGCTGGGGAAGCGGGCCGTTTACACGTCAACCAAATGTATCTGTATACCGCAAAGGTGGCGGACGGTAGCAATGGCGTCGGCTTCGGCTATCGCGCCGACATCATCTACGGTGTGGACGGCAACGACACGCAGTCGTTTGGCAACAATTCCGGAGAATTCGACTTCCAGAACGGCTGGGATCACGGCATCTACGAATGGGCGATGCCTCAGTTGTACGGTGAAGTGGCGATGGGCAACCTGTCCATCAAGCTCGGTCACTTCTACACGCCAATTGGATACGAAGTCGTCACGACTCCAGACAACTTCTTCTTCAGCAAGCAGCTTACCTTCAACAACAGCGAGCCATTCACTCACACGGGAGCCTTGGGCACGTACAAGGTCAGCGACAAGCTGAGTGTGATCGCCGGTTGGACGCTCGGTTGGGACACTGGTTTCGACCAATTTGGTGGTGGCAATAACGCGATCATCGGCGCGACTTACGCGGCCAGTGAGAACACGACGTTGGTCTACTCCGCTGCCATTGGAGACTTCGGCCGTCGTGGCGATGGCTCGATCAACAGCTTCATTCTGTCTCAGAAATGGGGCACGAAGCTGATGACGGTCCACCAAATCGACGTCCTGGGCACCAACAGCGGGACAACTCTTGCGCAGGATGTCCAGGCCGACAATTCGACCAGTTTCATCAACTACGCCTTCTATCAACTCACGGATAAGGCCAAAGCCGGAATTCGTCACGAGTGGTACAAGGCGGATGGCACCTCGTACAACACATTCACTTACGGTGTGAACTACCAGGTGACGCCAAATGTCATTGTGCGGCCAGAAATGCGGCACAACTGGGCTCCCGGCAACGATGTCGCGCCCTGGAACAATGACATCTTCGGCATCGACGCCATCCTCAAGTTCTAGTCGAGTGACAAGTGTCTGATAAAAAACCAATGGCCGTGGTCGACTCTTCGACCACGGCCTTTTCTTTGGAACGAGTTTCTAATTCAAGGTGCGCGACCAGAGGCGGCTTATTCCAGCGGATGCGTGACAGTAGCAGGTCAATCGATGAGCGAGCGCGTTGTTCCAAAGGAGTCGTCGAGTGGTCAAGCAACGGCCTATCACGAAGCGGGGCACGCCGTGGTCGCACTAGCTCTGGGCCGAGCGGTACAGCGCGTCAGCATCGTACCGGGGCAAGGCTGGCTCGGACGCTGTGAATTTCAAAAAGGCCGAGTCCGACCGTCAGAAGATTGGCTGGAACGTGAGATTCTGATTTCACTCGCCGGTGCCGCGGCCGAGGCTCGACACACCGGAGCCTATGCTTGGGACGGGGCCGTCGCCGACCTGCGAACCGTCCGCCGACTCGCGGTGCAACGAGCCAGTGAACGACAAGCCGCACGACTCGAACGCCGGCTCTTGGCCAAGGTGGAACATCTGCTCGATCAAGCCGGTCATTGGCGAGCAGTCGAACTCATCGCGGTGGAACTGCTGCGTTGCGAAACCATCAGCGGCCGAGCCGTTCGACATCTCTTCGACCAGGGAAGCAGATAGGCAGGCTGCTCAGGATATCTGCAAATTGGCTCTCGAAGGGACGATCAGCGCGACTGGAACTTGCGGCCAACTGTCAGGTTGTCGGGAATTCCATCCGGGTATTGCTTGTGCAGCCACGTTTCAATCTGCTCGGCGCGATGCTCAGGGTGGGGGTGCGATCCGAGCCATTCGGGTTGGCGATTGCCTTTCGAAACTTCGGACAGAATCTTCATCACGCCCAACATCTGCGACGGATCGAAGCCAGAGGCGGTCATCGCTTCCAATCCGAATTGGTCCGACTGGGATTCGTCCCCGCGGCTGTAGCTCAGATTCACCATCGAATTGACCATCGCTGCCACCTGCTGATTGGTGCGCCCGGAGTGGCGGTCATCGCTGCTGGCCACGCCGACCGCCGTCACCAGGATCTGTCCGAACTGTCCTTGAGCCATGTGCTGCGCGCCGTGTCGATGAATGACATGTCCGATCTCGTGGCCGAGCACTCCCGCCAGTTGAGCTTCATTCTGCAATCTTCGGAGCAGTCCGTTCGTGATGAATATCTGACCGCCCGGCAAGGCAAAGGCGTTGACCATGTCCGGATCACGCAGCAAGTGAAACTGAAAACGATACTCACTTTTCCGAGCGACACTCTCAGCGACGAGTCGTTCGCCAACCTCGCGGACCAGCCTGGCGGTTTGCGAGCGGGGGTCGACTTCGCCTCCCATCTGCGCCGCCATCGTGGGAGCCGACTGCACACCCAGCGCAATCTCCTGAGGGACCGACATCGCGACGTGCTGCTTCTCACCCGTGATCGGGTTGACCTGCGTGCTGGTCAGGAATCGAAAAGTTCCAAAGAGCAGCAGGATCAGTGCGATGATCCACTGTGGACGAATGGAAATTCCGCGCCGTTCGGAACGATAGCCGTAGGACATGACGCTCCAATTCACAGACGAGGTTTCTCAGATCGAATCAAAAGGCGTCAAAGTATCGCGTGCAGGCGCCGCCTGAGAACAGTCAGCGACTGGTTCCAAAACAAAACCGCCCCAGACGTGACCTGCTTCACGTCCGAGGCGGGGAAGGAGACGGCCGGAATGCCGTCAGTGCGAGCTGGGTGATTTCGGAGCCAGCTATTCGATCGCGCCAGTACGGACTGGTGGAGCAGGCTCGTTCTTCTCGCCGAGGTCAGGCGGCATCGGAACCAAACGGTTGCCAATGACGGGCGGAGGCTCGTCCGAGAACAAGCGGTCTTCGTTTGGCCGCTTGGCGGCCGGAGTCGCAGGTTGCAATTCGTCGTGGTGAGAGAGCTTCGAGTTGCGTTGTTCGAGAATCGCTCGCGCTGCGGTGCGAACTTCGGCTTCGCTCAAGCGTGTGAGATTCTTCAACTGAGCCAGCGGCTCAAGGACTCGCATTGCTCGGCCAATTGTAGTTTCGAGCATCGCGAATTCTGTCAGCGTCTGCCGCATTCCCGCCAGCAATTGCGTTTGCCCACGAAGTTCGGTTCCCAGATCGGTCAGCAATTCCAGAGTCTCGATGGCGTTGGCAATATCGCCCCCCGCCATCTTCATGTCCGCTTCGAGTTTGCGGACCGAGGCCCAATGTCGGTGCGCGATCTGTGTGTCTTCGACGTTTGCAGCCAAGTCGTCTCGCAACGTGAGCAACTCTTTCGCGTGAGCCTGTGATTGTTCGGTGCTGTCGTCGCTCGACCGCAACGAGTCACGCAGAGCGAGCAACTGATTCGCGTTCTCTTGCACGGCGGCCACGTCATCCGCTTTGCGAACCGAATCTTTGAGAGCGATCAACTCGGCCGCGCTGCGTTGTGCTGCTTCAACACCGGCAGCGTTCTCCAACACCTTCGTGCGAAGATCACCGAGCTTCTGGACTTCGACAGCGGCAACGTCGGATTCCTTCGCCACGTCACGCAATTGAAGATGCAGTTCGACCATGCGATTCACACTGGTCACCGCTTCTTGCTGCACCGGCTTTTGGGAGATCAAGCTTTCGTGCAATTTGACGATGCCGGCGAAAACTTGCTCAGCGTCCGTGGACTGTTCCCGCTGGCTGACAACTCGCTTTTGCAGTTCGGCGATTCGATCCAATGCGGCAGCCGCATCTCCGGTCTGTTGCGCTTCATTTTCGACGCTCATGCGGAACTCGCGAACGTCTCCGAGTGCCGCACGGGCTGATTCCAATTGGCGTTTTTGAGCCTGCAACGCGGAAAGCAAGTGGTTGGCTTCCCAGGCGACGTCCTTCACTCCCACAAGGTCATGCAAACTTCTCTCGACGTTTGCGAGATCCTGTTTGACCGAAGCCAACTCATTCATCAACGGGCGACGCAGCAGAATATCCACCGCCAGGAACGCGATTGCGATTCCGGTCAGCGCCAACCCCCAACGCACAACGGGGAGGTTCATCAGATCTTTTTCCACGGACGAGTCGGTGTGGGCTTTGAGAGACAAGGCTTGTCCTCCTGAAAGTCGGTCCTGTGCAGACCGGAGGGCCGAAAGAAGCGGACGAGTCGATGGCAGTCTTCGCAATCACTGCCAAGCGGAACTGTTCTCCAATATCGCCCACCGTCCCCCGCAGAAATTGCCTGTTCAACCCACCAATTGGCGAACGGCGCGGAACTCGGCCAGGCAGACGAGACGCATCAATGCCAGCAATCACGACGGCCGAAGCGGTCGTGACGAGTATTCAGGCATTCCCCTCGGACCGACTTCGCCTTGCGAGATTGTCTGACTTGCCAAGAAGCCAGAATTGTCAGAGTTGTTCAGGACACGGACATTGAGTCCAGAAGTGGAAATGGGATTGGGCTACTTTACCCCATTTAGGAACATCCGCCCCCTTGGTGCCATGGACGACACCCCGCCGCGCACTCTCCGAGAAGGCGGCGGACAACCAAAAAGTCATAAAGGACTCATTGCGAACGTTCTTGATCACTGCCGCGCTGATGCCTGCCGTTGTCTTTGCGACATCGGTCTCTGCAAAATCCAGAGAGAAACGTTGTCAGGTCATTTCAACCTGTAGCCTCCTGGGTCCAGTCACCTGCGCGACATCAACCAGTCAACCAGAAGCACCAACTCAAACTTGTTGCCAACCCGCTGCTGCGTCGGTTCAACCGCAGATCGAATTGGTCGCCTACACACGACCAGCCGCACCGCGACGTCTGGCTCCACAACCCGACGCTCTGGAGATCAACCCAACGATCGCCCAAACGACCTGCGCTCAATTCATGATTCATGGGAGATATCAAACTGAGGAAACGGGGAGTCGTGAGAGGCATAGTACCTATTCCAGAACAGAGCTCAGGTGAGAATTCCGGCTGTTAGAGGGTTTTGGAATTCTGTCTGGCGTTGGGAATTCCAGCCGATTCTATCCGGCACGACGGGATCGCCGAGACTGGAGACGACTGGCTGGGAATTGCTCAAACTTGGGGCCGGATTAGTGGCGGCTCCGGCTCCTGATCGTCGGGGACGATGACGAACGCCTCAACCAGTTCTGGCGGACATCGTTTGGGAAGCCGTTTCGGCCAACTGATGAAAGCCCAGTTGGTCGCCGCCTTGGCCAGCAAGAAGTTGTCTCGTATCCGAACGACTTGGTACTTCCGCACGGTCGTGAATTTCCCAAAACTGCTGACCCAAGTCACGACTTTGACTTCTTCGCCAACAAACGCCGGTTGCAGGTATTCAATCTGATGAGACCGCACGACGAAGACGGCGCCGGTCGCGAGATAGCGTTCCTTCGGCCAACCTTGCGCTGCCGAATGTTCAACCGCTGCGTCTTGCAGCCACCGCAAATACTCGACATTGCTGACGTGCCCTTGATCATCGATCTCGTGCGGTTGAACGGTATGACGGAATTCAAAAATGTCCGGCATGAATGATCTCGCCAGCAAACAGTGGCCCAACTCTCGACAAGATAGACTTGGCGCTGCCAGGCCGACAACGACGGAGGACCGTTTGACGGTCTTCATGGTCACCGGTATCCTCTCCCCCCTTGCGCTCGGCTCAAGGTGAGCCGTTTGTGGGGATTTACCACTTTTTTCAAGCTTTCGAACGCCTTCTTCGTGAAGGTGTGCCTCACGCAACCGCGACCTTCGGCATGAATCGACCGCCGAAGTCCTCGCCGCGTCAGGTGGAAAGGAGCGACTCAGCGTGTCGAACATTGTTGTCAAAGATATTTTGGAAGCCGGAGTCCACTTCGGTCACAAGACCAGCAAGTGGAACCCGAAAATGCGGCCGTACATTTACGGCAAGCGAAATCAGATTCACATCATCGACATCAAGGAGACCGTTCGCGGTCTCCTGCGAGCCAAGAAGTACCTCGAAAAGGTCTCTTCGCAAGGCAGCCTGATTCTGTTCGTCGGGACGAAGCGGCAGGCGCAGAACCCGGTCATCGAAGCGGCGAATGCCTGCGGCATGCCGTTCGTTTCCGAGCGTTGGTTGGGTGGCACGTTCACGAACTTTCGCACGATTCGCAGCCGGCTCAAGCGACTGGAAGAGCTGGAAGGTCTCGTCACCACCGGCGAGATCAACACCTACTCCAAGAAGATGCAATCCACGCTCGGTCGTGAGCGCGAGAAGATCTTCCGCAACCTGAATGGCATCCGCACGCTCAACCGCTTGCCTGAAACGGTCATCGTCATTGACCCGACGAAGGAGCACAATTGCGTCGACGAATGTCGGATCATGGGGATCAAAGTCGTGGCGTTGATCGACACCGACAGCAACCCGGACAAAGTCGATCTGCCGATTCCGGGTAACGACGACAGCATCCGCTCGATCCGTTTGATGCTCACGCATCTCGCCGAAGCCGTGCTGGCCGGCAAGGGTCCGACGGCTGCCCAGGACAAGGACGACGCCGTGGCGGATGAGCATAAGGCTGTGCCGTCGTTGGCTTGAAGTTCATCGCATAATCCGTCACGGGTGGGCGAGGCTCCCGCCGAGTCGGGCAGTAGGTGCCGCATGATCCGCATTGCGGCTGGGCGGGAGCCTTGCCCTTCCAACGCTCATTCATTTTTGGAGACGACACATGGCCGAAATTACTGCTGCCGCCGTCAAGGCGCTGCGTGAACTGACCAATCTGCCGCTGATGGACTGTAAGCAGGCACTTACTGAAGCCGGCGGCGATCAAGCCAAGGCCGTTGAGGTTTTGAAGACCAAGTTCAAAAAGGTGATGCTCAAGCGCGCCGACAACGCGACGTCGGAAGGCAAGATCTTCATCTTGTCCAAGCCGGATGGCTCCGAAGCCGCGATGATCGAACTCCAATGCGAGTCGGCTCCCGTTGCCGGTGCGGAGTCGTTCCTCGCACTGGCTCGGCAATGTGCTCAGCAGTTGCTCAACGGACCCGGTGCTGACTCGCCGGAAGCCCTGTTAGCTCAACTCGCTCCGGAGGCCCCCGGCAAGACCTTGAATCAACTGTACGAGGACGTGGTCAACTCGATCCGCGAAAAGATCGTCCTATCGCGAATCGCTCGCGTGAAAGGCCCCGTGGGCGGCTACGTCCACCACGACGGCAAGCAGGGGGTGCTGTTCCAAGCCGAAGGTGCGAACCTGACTGCGCCAGTGCTCCGCGACGTCGCGATGCACATCACCGCGCTCAAGCCGATTTGCACGTTGCCGGAACAACTTCCGACCGACTTGGTCAATGCCGAGCGTGATCGACTACGTGGCGAAGCCAAGAAGACCGGAAAACCGGACAGCATCATCGAGAAAATGGTCGAAGGCCAGTTGAACACGTTCTACAACGAGCAAGGAGTGTTGGTCTGCCAGCCATTCGCCAAGGACGACTCCAAGCGGGTCAGCCAAGCTCTCGCCGAAGCTGGCCTGAAAGCCGTTAACTTCACCCGCTGGGTGCTGGGCCGCTAATTGTTCGTCGTTCTGATTTGACGAAGATCAAACGAGGGGCGACACCGCCCCTCAGTTCGTTTCGGATGAGGATTGCAAATTGCAAATTGAAAGTTGCAATTTGCAAATGGAACTGCGGCAGCGCCGATTGATTTGTCGCTGACTCGCCGACTTTGCGGCTCTTCAAATTTGCAATTTGCAATTTGCAATTTGCAATTTTCCATCGCACGGCAATTTGCAATCTCAGAGGTGCCTCATGTCCGATCGTCCCAAGCGCATCCTGCTGAAGATCAGCGGCCAGAGTTTCTGCCGGCCTGGCGAGACCGGCATTCACATGGAAGAGATCACGAGCATCTGCGAACAAATCAAGAGCGTTGTCGATCAAGGTGTGCAACTCGCGATTGTCTGCGGTGGCGGGAACATCCTCCGAGGCAAAGAGTTCGCCGCCGTGAGCGCCTCGATCAAGACGCCGACCGCGCACTACATGGGAATGCTGGCCACAGTTATCAATGGGCTCGCACTGCAAGACGCGCTGGAAAACGCCGGCGTGCAGACGCGACTGCAAACAGCAATTCAAATGGAAAAGGTCGCCGAACCGTTTATCCGTCGCCGCTGCATCCGTCATCTTGAAAAAGGACGAGTCGTGATCCTGGCCGCCGGCACCGGCAGCCCCTTCGTGACGACCGACACCGCCGCCGCGCTGCGTGCTCGCGAGATCGAAGCCGACGTGCTGCTGAAAGCAACGAAAGTGGACGGCATCTATTCCGAAGACCCGGAGAAAAACCCGCACGCCGTCCGCTACTCGGAGATTTCCTATCAGGACTTCCTGCGGCAGAATTTGAAAGTGATGGACGCGCAAGCGATCCACCATTGCATGGAGCACAACATTCCGATCGTCGTGTTCAACTACAAAAAGCTTGGCAACATCGAGCGCGCCGCGGCCGGCGACCGGGTCGGTACGCGGGTGCTGCCCGCTGCCGAGATCACCAAAGCCTGACACGCCTGCCATGCCAATTCCGCAACACCAAATCCTGATGGGCGTCGGCATCGCCTCGATTTGCCTGACCGGATTGGCGAGATACCGATGGCTGATGACCAGGACTCACAAGGGCCAGACATTGGTCAATTGCTTCGGTGAGACCACCGCGCGAAATGTGATTTGGTTGCTCTGCTTGCTGGGCATGACGTTCGGCTCACTGTTGGCGAGCGGTATCGTGCGGCCGATCGCGTGGTAGGTCAGCCTTTCCAGGCTGACCCGATCCACGGGCGACGTCGTTGAAGCTTTCGAGTCAGGCTGGAAAGCCTGGACTACTTCTTGGCCAGACGCACGAACGCAACTCGCGTTGCGACTGGTTGAAAGCCGAGCGACTCGTAGAGCGAAACGGCTGGTGTATTCCGAGCGTCGGCGACGATTAGCAATCGTTCGACGTTCGCGTCACGCGCGGCGTTCAGCGCGTCGAGCAGCATCGTTCGTCCGATGCCGCGGCCGCGAGCCGGTTCCACCACTCCCAGATACAGCACCTCCCATGCTTGTTGGTCGGGACGTTCCGCCATCAGCAGGATTCCGACGTCAACTCCTGTATGGCGATACAGCCGCCACATGTCCGGGCCGAACGAACCAGCCGCTTCGTGGTTCTTCAACGACTGTTCGCCGTCGCGCACGCCGTTGAATTCCGGGCAGTCGAGCGAACGGCGATACGTCGCCTCTAACACGTTGACGAATGCGAGTCGATTGCGCGACCGGCGATACGGCTCGTAACTCAGCGGCACCGGCTGCTCGCGTCTCGCCCAAGATGAGCTTTCGGTTAACAGCCGCTCGAAGAATCGGAGTTCCGTCAGTCGAGCGAAGCCATTGCGTTGCATCGCCGCGTGCTCGCGCAATTGATTCGGTTCCAACAACGCTTGCCCGATCCAGGCATCCTCGGCATCAAGTTGCCGAGCCGCTTCGGCGAGCAGTTCGTCTTCAACGAATTCAGCAGCAGGACCGCTCATTCGTTTGAGCAGCGGAGCATCCAAGACCGGTGGCCACACCATGCCGACATCGTCGTCGCGGAGAATCGTCAATTGAACTCCCACCACCCGCCTGTCGAACTCCGCGAGCAGCAACTGCTCAGGATCGAATTCCTCGTCAGCGATCTCCTGCCGAATCTCAGTAATTCGCTGGGCTCGCGCATCGACGGGCCATTCGGAAAAGAGCAACTCCAACGCAGGCTGAAGTTGGTCGCCAGTCGCCGGGACGATGCGAAGCATGGCGCAGGTTCGCTAGTTGTGCCGACAACATCCGGGACCACAACTTTGAACGCTCGGCGGCGGACAGGACGAGCCGAGTACCGGTAACGACTTTGATCCACTCGACCGCACGGCTGGGGCGCTCAGCAACTTGCGAATGTCTAACGTGCCGCAGGTCGGACAAGCCGGAGTTTCATTGGCTCGCACCAATTCCTCAAACGTGTAATTGCAGGACGGGCATTCAAATTCGAACATCGGCATAGCGGCGGACACTCCTGCGTGAGGTGAACTGGTCACGGTCAAGGAGTGAGATTGTACGGATTCTTGGTGAGGACTTCCTCTTGATATTGCGGATAGCGCAACGGAATCTTCTCACGAAGATCGGCAGGCGAAGAAACCGGCGTGCCCCTAGAAACAGTTCCGGATTGCGGCTGCGATGCGAGTGGGATTGAACTCTCCTGGCTGAAGACGAAAATGAGCACACAAGCCGCAGTCACCGCCAACGCGGCGAACCAACCGTTGAACTCGCCGCGCGGCGAATCAATTTCTCGTTCCCGCAAACGGTTGGCCAACACGAGCCAGACGCTGTCGGACTTTGGATGAGTTTCTTGGGTTCGGCTGCGCTGCAACACCGCGAAGCCGTGTCGCTGTTGCTCCCAGGTTGTCTGACACTTCGCACAAGCCTGAAGATGGACCTGTAACTCTTGGCTCTCAGCCGGGGAGAGGTCTTCACCCACGGCCAAAGCCATCTGACGCTGAGCGGTCTTGCAATTCATTTTTCGCTATCCGCACTTTCTGACGGGGTGAAGTTCTCGGGCAGCACTGTTCCATGCCGCTTGCCCCAGTAATACTGAAATCGATGACGGGCCTCCGCCAGTCGCCAACGAATCGTGGCCTCTTTGCGATGCAGGACCGCAGCAATTTCCGAAGTGGAAAAATTCTCCAGATCTCGCAGCGTCAGCACCGTACGGTACTTCTCCGGGATCATCTGCAAAACCTTCTGCACCTCTTGTTGCAAGTCCAGAGCCTTGCGGGGATCGGCCACGGGCGTATCAGGAACTTTCTCTTTCCACCGATCGGTGAACAGCGACCAGCGGCCACGGCGTTTTTTTCGGCGAAGATAATCCAACGTCAGGTTCACGCCGATCCGGAACAGCCACGGACCAAATCGTCGGGATGAGTCGAACTGTTTCAGTCGGTCGTAAACCTTCAGGAAGGTTTCCTGTGCCAGATCCTCCGCCGTCTCCATGTTGTGGACAAACCGGTAAATGACGCGAGTCAACCGTTGCTCGTACCGCAACACGAGTTCGCCGTAGGCCGCTTGGTCGCCATGACGCGCCGCTTCCACCAGTCGAGCGTCACTTGAACCGCACGGCTCGTGCAGGCTTTCGTCGATCTGCGCCTGTGGCTCCAAAATGGTCATCATCTAGCGAATCCCCGGAAGTGACGCCATTTACGGCCAACGGACTCGCCGCGTTTGAGAATTTTCGCCGCGAGACGGCACTTCTCGCCTCGCCGCTGCAAAACCGGAGCATTGTTGCGAGTTGCCACATTTCCTGCACTGGTTTCGCAGCCACGCCGCAGCCACTACAAAATCTCGTGATTGGA
>CAMDRI010000032.1 GCA_945906725.1 Candidatus Kuenenia stuttgartensis
GCTGATGACGAACGCCAGCGGTTCGAGCGGACCATGCTCGAACTCGCGGAGCTTCACCAAGTCCCACCGAGCGGTGTGCTGACCAGCCAACTCGTGTGGTGTGATCTCGCACATGCCATCTTCAACCTGAAAGAGTTCATCTACATTCCGTAGGTGTCGTGGAGAGTGAATGATGTCCGCCCAGAAGACCTCTTCGATCTGCGGTTGCCCAGGCCGTGGTCGGCCCGTTGCGACTCGGCGTGAGATGCTGGCCGCCTCGGCGAACGGTTTTGGCATGCTCGCGCTGGCTGATCTGATGAGTCGTGAGGCAACCGCAGACACCGCTTCGCAGGTCGCACTCCACGCTCCGCATTTCCACCCAAAGGCCAAGCACGTCATTTTTTGTTTCATGGACGGCGGTGTGTCGCACGTCGATTCATTCGATCCAAAAACGAAGCTCAATGAACTCGATGGCAAGCCATTTCTCGAATCGAAGAACCCGACAGCCAACGGCAATCGGCAATGGCTCAAGAGTCCGTGGGCGTTTCGGAAACACGGCGACAGTGGGATGCCGATCAGTGATTTATTTCCGCACATCGCGGCACATGCCGATGACCTCGCCGTGATCCGTTCGATGAAGGCTGACTTGCCGATCCATTCGACCGGCGTGTTGTTTCTACACACCGGCTCGAATAATGCCGGCCGGCCGAGCCTTGGTTCATGGGTCAATTACGGACTCGGCAGCGAGAGCCGCAATCTGCCCGGTTTCGTCGTGCTCAGCTTCGGAGTCGTCCCGTGTGGCGGCTTCGAGAATTACTCCAGCGGTTTCCTGTCGGCGAATCAGCAGGCGACGTTGCTGAACGCGGATGGCGTCCCGCTCGACAACCTGACGCCGGCCGATAAGGACTCGCGGATTCAGCAAGCGAAGCTCGCACTGCTGCGCGGACAAGACGAGTCGTTCTCACGAACTCTCGGTGTCGATGACGCGGTCGAGTCGGCGATCAAGAACTATGAGATGGCGTACCGGATGCAGTCGCTCGTGCCGGATGTGCTCGACCTCAGCCGCGAGTCCGAAGCGACGCAGCAACTTTACGGACTCGACTCGAAAGTGCCGTCGCAGCGGCTGTACGGTATCCAATGTTTGCGAGCGCGCCGGTTGATCGAATCGGGCGTGCGGTTCGTCGAGATCACTTGCCCGCCTGGTGCCTCAAACGGCACTTGGGACCAGCATGGCAATCTCAAAGCGGGCCACGAAAAGAACGCGCTCGATACCGATCAAGCAATCGGCGGCCTCATCTCCGACCTCAAGCAACGCGGCCTGTTCGATGAAACTCTGATCGTCTGGGCCGGCGAGTTCGGACGGACTCCGCATTCGGCTGGCCGCGACGGCCGCGATCATCATCCCGAAGGTTTTTCGGTGTGGCTGGCCGGAGGCGGCGTTCGCGGCGGCACGATTTACGGCGCGACCGATGACCTCGGAATGCACTCCGTCGAGAACATCTGCACGATGCACGATCTGCACGCCACGATCCTGCACCTGATGGGCTTGGATCACGAACTCCTGACCTTCCGCTTCGCCGGTCGAGATTTTCGTTTGACCGATGTGCATGGCAACGTCGTCCACGAGGTGCTGGCGTGATGGCATCACTCACCCGAAGCGTCAGTTGTAAGGTCTCGCATTTATTGCTGCCCCGTTGGGGCGAAAGTGCGACTTCAAAACTAACGCTTCGTGTGAGTTTGGTTTTTGCGTTGTTCTGCGTTGCCGCTCCGAAAGTCGTTGCTGCGGATGACGCCGCAGCCTTCTTCGAGAACAGCGTGCGGCCGATCCTGGTTGAGCATTGCGTCGGCTGTCACGGACCCAAAAAGCAAGAGGCCGGATTGCGGCTCGATTCCGCCGCGGGATTGCGAAAGGGGAGCGAGAATGGCCCGGTCGTCGTCGCCGGCGATGTGGAGCACAGTAAGTTGATCGAGGTTGTCCGCCATGTCGGTGCGATCAAGATGCCTCCCAAAAACAAATTGCCCGACCGAGCGATCGAATCACTGACGAAATGGGTGAAGAACGGCGCGGTTTGGCCGGCGGTAGCCAACGACAACAGTGGCAGCATTCAGGAACGCAGCAAGACGCACTGGGCGTTTCAGCCGGTGAAGGATTCAGCGGTCCCGACGGTGCGAAATCAAGATTGGGTGCGGACTCCGATCGACGCGTTCGTGCTGGCGCGACTGGAAGCGGCGGGACTTCAACCGAGTCCACCGGCCGATCGTCGCACGCTGATTCGCCGCGCGACGTTTGATCTGCACGGACTGCCGCCGATGCCTAACGAGGTTGCCGCATTTGAAGCCGATGAATCGCCGAACGCGTTCGAGAAGGTCGTGAACCGACTGCTCGCATCGCCGCGATACGGCGAGCGTTGGGGGCGGCATTGGCTCGACGTCGCGCGGTACTCGGACACCAAGGGCTATGTGCGGCTGAAGGACAACCCGAACTATCCCTGTTCTTGGACGTACCGCGATTACGTCATCCGCGCGTTCAACGAAGATCTGCCGTTCGACCAATTCGTGATGCAGCAACTGGCGGCGGATCAGCTGGAACTGGGGGACGATCCCCGTCCGCTGGCGGCGATGGGATTTCTCACGTTGGGGCAGCGGTTCCTCAACAGCCAGAATGACATCATCGACGACCGCATCGACGTGGTGACTCGCGGGTTGCTGGGGCTGACGGTGTCGTGTGCTCGGTGTCACGATCACAAATTCGATCCAGTTCCGACGCGCGACTACTACTCGCTGCACGGAGTCTTCGCGAGTTCGATCGAACCGCACGTCCCAACGCTGATCGTGCCGGCCGCCGAGCGACCGCGACACGACGCGTACTTGCAAGAGTTGCAGAGGCGCACCGATCAGTTGCAGCAGTTCCTGCGGACGCAGCAGTCGAAGTTGGAAAAGTCGGCTCGCGAACGGGCGGGCGAGTACTTGCTGGCGGCTCAGAAGGAGCAGCTTCAAGCCAACTTCCTGGCGGTCATGTTTCTGATCGACGCCTCGAAAGACTTGAACCCGGTGATGACACAACGCTGGGGGCAACTCCTGGAACAGACTCGCAAGCGGCATCATCCGGTGCTCGCGACCTGGCACGCACTGGCGAACTTGTCGGCGTCGGCACCGGACGAGTTCGCTGCGAAAGCTCGTGAGCTGATCGCGAAATGGCGTGACGTGTCCGATCCGAAGCAGCAACTGAATACGGTTGTCGTGCGAGCCTTGGCCAACACATCGCCGAGCAGTCTGGCCGATGTCGCCACGCGATTCGGTGAGCTGTTTCAACAGGTGGAAGCTCGCTGGCTCGAAACGCTAAAAGCCAATTCCTCGGCGAAACAACTGGCCGATGCCGACTGGGAAGAACTGCGGCAAGTGCTCTTCGGCGACGAGGCTCCGTCGGTGATCCGGCTGACGGAGGTCGAAGAGTTCCTGTTCGTCGACACGACGACGCAGAACCAGCTTCACGATCAGCAGCGACAAGTCGAAGACTGGATTGCGTCGGCCGGAGCGGCTCCGCACGCGCACGTTCTGATCGACGCGGCCGTCCCCGTGACTCCGCGCGTGTTCGTGCGAGGCAACGCCAGCAATCCGGGAGTCGCCGTGCCTCGGCAGTTTTTGGAGGTGCTGTCTCGCGGCGAACGACATCCGTTTCAACAGGGCAGCGGTCGTTTGGAATTGGCTCGCGCGATCGCCGATCGAAACAACCCGCTGACCGCGCGAGTCCTGGTCAATCGCGTCTGGCTGCATCATTTCGGAGCGGGCATCGTCCGCACTCCCAGCGACTTCGGACTGCGCGGCGAGCCGCCGACGCATCCCGAATTGCTCGACCATCTGGCCGCACACTTCATGGCCGAGGGCTGGTCGATCAAGACGCTGCATCGGCGGATCATGCGGTCGTCGGTCTACCAGCAATCGAGCCGCGACGAACTCAGCCGCGAACGGGAAGTCGATCCGGAAAATAAACTGCTCTGGAAGATGAATCGTCGTCGGCTCGACTGGGAAGCGTTGCGTGATTCGCTACTGGCCGTCTCTGGGAAACTTGACTTGACGATGGGCGGGCCGGCGATGAATCAAACAACTCCGCCGTTCTCGACTCGTCGCGCGATTTACGGATTCATCGACCGCCAGAACTTGCCGAGCGTTCTACGAGCGTTCGACTTCGCCGCCCCAGACGCCAGCAGCCCACAGCGGCATCTGACGACGGTCCCGCAGCAGGCGCTGTTTTTGATGAACAGCCCGTTTCTGCAAGACCAAGCGCGAAATTTGTCCGCGCGGCCGGACCTGATTCGCGTCGAACAAACTGAGCAGCGAATCGATGCCGTCTATCGGACGCTTTTCAGCCGAGCTGCTGAGCCGGAGGAGATCGCACTTGGCAAGAAGTTCTTGGAATCGAACGACGGTGCGGCAGCGGCATCAACGCCGACGGGAGAATCGCGGCACCTGACGCGATGGCAGGAATACCTTCAGATGCTACTGCTTGCCAACGAGTTTTTGTTTGTAGATTGACGGAGAGCTTTGCATGTGGACTCGTCGTGAAATGCTGAGCCGTTCGGGCCTGGGGTTGGGAATGCTCGGGCTGACAGATTTATTGCGCGGCGAGTCGGCTCGTGCGGAGTCGACGGCCACGCATCCGCTGGCTCCGAAGCCGCCTCACTTCGCAGCGAAGGCGCGGCGAGTGATTCATCTCTTCCTGAACGGCGGAGTTTCGCACGTCGATACGTTCGATCCGAAGCCGATTCTCGACAAGCATCACGGTCAGCCGCTGCCGACCTCACAGCGCACCGAGCGCAAGACCGGTGCCGCGTTCCGCTCGCCGTTTAAGTTCGCGAAGCATGGCCGGAACGGGATCGACGTCAGTGAGTTGTTCCCGAACATCGCCGCCAGCATCGACGACGTCTGCGTGATCCGCTCGATGTACGCCGACGTGCCGAATCACGAACCGTCGTACCTGCTGATGAACTGCGGCGACGGCCGGCAAGCTCGGCCGAGCATGGGGGCGTGGGTCACCTATGGCTTGGGAACCGAGAATCAAAACCTGCCGGGCTTTGTCGTGATGTGTCCCGGCGGATATCCGGCGACGGCGGGACAGAACTGGCGTTCGGCGTTTTTGCCGGGAGCGTTTCAAGGGACGTACATCGATACGCAGCACACTCAGCCGGAGAAGCTGATCGAGAACATCCGCAACGATTTCTTGTTGCCGGGCCGGCAACGCGAACAGCTCGATCTGCTGCGGCAGATCAACGGGCGGCATCTGAGTCGTCGGCCGGGGGACGCGCAACTCGAAGCACGTATCCAGTCGTTTGAGTTAGCCTATCGGATGCAGTCGGAAGCGACTGACGCGTTCGACGTGACTCGCGAACCGCAAGCCGCGCGCGAGATGTACGGTGACACGACCTACGGCCGGCAATTGCTGATCGCTCGGCGGTTACTGGAACGCGGCGTGCGATTCGTGCAGGTTTGGCAGCGAGCCGGTCAGCCGTGGGATGCGCACGACAATCTCGAAACGAATCACCGTGATCTCGCGAAGGAGTGCGATCAGCCGATCGCTGCGTTGCTCCGTGATTTGAAGCAACTCGGAATGCTCGACAGCACGCTGGTCATCATCGGCGGCGAGTTCGGCCGTACGCCGACCGTCGAGATTCCGACGCCGGGAGTTTCACGCACCCCCAATGGCCGCGACCACAATCATTACGGCTTCTCGATGTGCCTCGCCGGTGGCGGCGTCAAACCGGGCTACGTTCACGGAGCGACTGATGAGCTCGGCTGGAATGCGGTCGAAGGCCGAGTCCACATCCACGATCTGCACGCGACGATCTTGCACCTGCTGGGCTTCGATCACGAGCAACTGACCTACCGCTACGCCGGCCGCGATTTCCGCCTGACCGACGTGCATGGCGAAGTCGTCCGCGACGTGCTGGCGTGAACTCGCGAGGCGATGCCATGCACGCTCAATCGACGTACAAGAACTCGTTGGAATTCAGCAGCACTTGGCAGAAGTCGGTCAACGTGGAGGACGCTGACGCCGCGTTGCGAGCGGCTTGCTGGTTGAGGAACTCGACGGCCGCAGCACGCTCCGCGTCGCTCGGTTCGCGACCGAAGGCCAAGCGATACGCCACGCTGATTTGAGCATCGCGTTCGTTGCCCGCTTCGGCTTTCACGCGGCGAGCAAACTCCGCGGCATGGGCGAGTGAGTCTTTGCTGTTGATCATCAGCAACGCTTGAGTTGGAGTCGTCGTCACGTTGCGTTCGGGGGTGCTTGAAAAACCATCCGCCGAATCGAAGACGTCCAGCAGAGCATCGGGCGAGTTGCGGCGCTGCTCGGTGAAGATGGAACGTCGCGGCTTCGAGGCCGGCACGCTCGGTCCCCCCGACTTCGCCTCCAGCTTGCCGGCGACCAGCAGCATCGAGTCTCGGATTTGTTCGGCATCGAGTCGGCGAATGTTCGCTCGCCACAGCCACCGATTGGTCGGGTCTTTGAGTTGTTGCTGCTCGGCGTTCGGATTCGTCGCCGACTGCCGATACGTCGCGGAAGTGACGATGATCCGATGCAGCGATTTGAAGGACCAGGGGGCGAACGAATTCGGGACGGATTCAGACTGTTCCGACTTCCCGATGAAGCGGCTCGCCAACCAATCCAATAATTCCGGGTGACTCGGCGATTCGCCGAGGCGGCCGAAGTCGCTGGAGGTAGCAACTAAACCTTTGCCGAAGTGGTACTGCCAGATGCGATTGACCATCACACGCGCCGTGAGCGGATTGTCAGGCGCGGTCAGCCAACGGGCCAACGCGGTTCGGCGACCGGTGGACTGCGGCGCATTCGGAGTCGGTGAAATCTTGGCCGGCGAATCGTCGAGTACGGAGAGCAAACCTGGAGCAATGTCCGTCTCGGATTTGTCACCGGGGATCACTGTCGGCGGCGCGATCGGGCCGACATCCGCGACGGCGTAGCCGATCGGCAGTGGGGCAGGCTTGAGGTCGTCGAACTTTTTCAATTCCGCTCGCAGTTCTTCCCACTTCTTTTTGGCATCGTCTTTGAGCTTCGCGCCGATCTGATCGTGCTCGTACTGCACTTGCCGGTAAGCCAAGTCGTAGAGTTGTCGTTCCAGCGGAGCCAACTTGCCGACATCGTCGGTCTTCAGGATCGCTTGGATTTCCGCCGGGAACTTGAAGATCGCGCTGGCCTTCAGCTTGGCGAAATGCGGCTTCTCCAACTCGGCCAATTTCGCACGGATGTCGGTGGTTTTCGCTTTCCATTCAGCAAGCTTCGCTTGGTGAGCCTCGATCTCGGACTTGGTCGCCAGCGGCTGCGCGTCTTGCGGCAGGATGCCGGCGAAGAAGGCTCGCAGACGAAAATAATCCTTCTGCAAGACCGGGTCGAACTTGTGATCGTGACACCGCGCGCAGCCCATGCCGAAGCCGAGAAACACGTCGCCGGTCACGTCGGTGATGTCGTTGAGGATTTCGTTCCACTGCGTGCGCGCGTCGCGCTGGTTGTATTCGTAGAGCGACAACCGCAAGTAACCAGTCGCAGCGAGCGCGTCTGGGTTGTCGGGATCAATTTCGTCGCCGGCGATTTGTTCCTGCACGAAGCGATCGAACGGCTTGTCGGATTGGAATGAGCGAATGACGTAGTCGCGATACCGCCAAGCGTGCGGTCGGTAATCGTCTTTGCGATAGCCGTCGGACTCGGCGTAGCGGACGAGGTCGAGCCAATGCCGCGCCCAACGCTCGCCGTAGGCCGGGCTGTCGAGCAACCGATTGACGAGTCGCTCGTAGGCATCGTCGCGCGAGTCGCTTTCAAACTCGGCGATCTCGGGTGGAGTCGGCGGGAGGCCGGTGAGGTCGAACGTCAGACGTCGAATCAACGTGCGGCGGTCGGCTTCAGGAGCGGGGGTGAAACCGTCGGCCGAAAGTTTCGTGGCGATGAAGTGGTCGATTGGGTTGCGAATTTGAAATTTGAAATTTGAAAATTCAGATTTGATTTCTGGTACTGCCGGATCTTTGATCGGCTGGAAGGCCCAGTATTGCTTGTCGGCAGCGGTGACCCCTTTGCCGCCGGGCGTGAGTACCCGCGACTTGCCATTGTCCGTCGGCCACGGCAGACCACGTCGGACCCATTCGGTCAGTGCGGCGATCTCGTTTTCCTTCAGCGGCGCATCGGGCGGCATTTCGAGGCCCGTCCGATTGATCGCTTCGATGAGCAGACTCTCGGCCGGCTTGCCGCTGATGACGACCTCACCGCTCTCGCCCCCTTTGAGCACAGCCTCACGCGAGTCGAGCCGGAGTTGTCCTTTTTGCTGAGTTGGGCCGTGACACTTCAGGCATCGCGCGACGAGCACCGGTCGAACTTTCGACTCGAAGAACTTGATCGCATCGGGATCGTCGGCGCGACCGATGGCACTCGGCAGCAATGCCGTCAGCAGCATCAGGAACATTCGCGAGTCTCGGCTCATCAGATCAGTCCTCGTTGGCCGGGGCGATGATAACGGCCGCGAATCTTCAAAACACCAGCACGACGTGTCAGCGATTGGTTGTTTGAGGACATCGACCACTCGCTGGCGCGTCGTGCTGGTGTGTCATCGCTACGAACGCCACTCGATTCCCAGCATGATCGAACTCAGCCCGCTGCCGATGCCCAGCAGCGCGACTTTGTCGCCAAGGAAGACGTGTCCGCGTTCGACGCCAAGGGCGAAGGCGGTTGGCAGTGCGACGGCTCCCGTGTTGCCGAGGAACTCGACGGTTGGGAAGTCGATCTTCGGAGACAGGCCCAGACGATCCAGCAGCAGTTTGCGATGCGCCTTGCCGACTTGGTGTGTGAAAACCTTGTCGACGTCTGCCGCGGGCCAATCGAGTTCGGATTGGAAGCGATCCCAAGTCGCTCCGGCCAATTCGATGCCGGCGTGCAGCAACGCTTCGGAGTCGGTCTGCATGCGCGGGCGGCCATCGGCTGTGACGGTTTCCACTCCGCCGGCGCACAGTTCGTGGTGGCTACTGTCAGTCAAATAGACTCCGCCTAACAAGCGATGGCCGCTGCGGCTGAGGTCTCGATGACAGAGCACGATCGCCGCCGATCCTGATCCAATCGTCAGCGATGCGAAGTCGAGCTTGATGCTCTGCCGAGTCACATCCGGGCTTCTCAGCAGCGAGTCGATGGTACCTTCGACGAGGTCGCGGCCGTCTTCTGTCCCGACCACGATGCCAGCTCGGACTTGTCCAAGTTCGATCATGTTCGCCAGTACGAGCATCCCGTTGAGCAATCCGAGGCACGCATTGCTGACATCCAGAATCGCAGCGGTCTTCGGCAGTCCGACCGCGTGATGCACGCCGCTAGCCGTCGCCGGTTCGAGTTGATCGCGGCAGACCGATCCGTGAACGAGCAGGCCGATGTCTTCCGCTCGCAGTCCTGAAGCATCGAGCGCCTTGCGAGCGGTGATCGAACTGATCTGACTCGGTTTCACACCCCGGTCGAAGAATCGCCGTTCGCGTATGCCAGTCATCAGTTCGAGCCGGCCGAACGGCAAACCGAGTCGCTCATAAACTGGAGCGAGTTGCTGTTCGATCTCATCTGACGTCACGACGTGAGGCGGCAATTCGCAGGCAAGACTCTCGACGCAAACGTGCTCGTAAAGCATGGTGCTCAGTGCACCATGACCGGAGCTCGATTGACGTGCTCGGCCAATTCTGTCACTTGGCGAAGATTTGCGCGGCGTTCGTCTTCCGACTCGCTGGTCGGCAGATCGTTGATGTCCAGCATGATCGAACTGCGGACAAAGCGAAGACCCTTTAAGAGGATCTCCTTTTGGTCTTTGGTCAGCTCCAGAGAAATTGATTCGCTCATTCGGAAAACCTTGACGACGAGTGTCTCGCCGCATGTTCGGCAAAGTCGGTGGCGTCGGCAGCCTCCGACGGGGCAAGATGATATCCGTACAATTCGGGGTTCTCAACCGGGCAGATTCATCGTCCAGCCTGGATTGCGGGCTTGCCACGGTCTCGGCTCCGCGGCCGAAATTGACCGGCAAGTCCCGCCGTTGGCCGTAGGATGCACACAGCCGCTGTGCCGGGAACGGTCGCCGTTTCGAGCGTCGCCGGAAGGGTTTGCCTGAACGGCTTGGCTCGGCATTCTTCATTCCTTCACGCTGGCCGTTACGATACGCCACCTCGTCAGACACTTGGGATTGGGACTCGACCGATGACACCGCGCGAAGTGCTGGCTCTCTGCCGTGAACGGGAAATCCAGGCGATCGACCTGCGCTTTATGGATTTTCCGGGGACTCAGAAGCACGTCACGATCCCCGCCAAAATCCTGAAAGAACGCAGCTTCGAGGATGGCTTCGGCTTCAGCGGCAGTTCGCTACGCGGCTGGCAGTCGATCAACGAGAGCGACATGTTGCTGGTCCCGGTGGCCGAAACCGCCATCGTCGATCCGTTCCTCAGCCAGACGCTGGCGATGACCTGCAACATTCAGGACCCGACCACTCGGCAGGATTACCAGCGCGACCCGCGCAACGTGGCTCGCAAAGCAACGAACTACATGCTGCAAACCGGAGTGGCTGACGTTGCCAATTTCGGTCCGGCCGCTGAGTTCTTCGTCTTCGACGATGTCCGCTTCGATCAGAACGAGCACGAAGCGTACTACCATATCGACAGCGTCGAGGGTCAATGGAACCGCGGCAAAGGTTCGACTGGTCCGAATGCTGGCTACCAGATTCGCTTCAAAGAGGGCTACTTCCCGACTCCTCCCGCGGACACACTGCAAGACCTGCGTACCGAGATCATGCTCAAGCTGATGGAGTGTGGCATCGAGGTCGAAGGCCAGCACCACGAAGTCGCCACCGCCGGCCAGTGCGAAGTCGACATGCGTTACGCGCCATTGCTCCGCACAGCCGACAACCTGCTGCTCTACAAGTATCTGGTGAAGAACGTCGCCGCGCGACACGGTAAAACGGCGACCTTCATGCCCAAGCCGCTCTGGAACGACAACGGCTCCGGACTGCATCTGAACTTCTCGTTGTCCAAGAACGGCTCGCCGCTATTCGCCGGCTCTGGCTACGGCGGGCTGAGTGATCTCGCGATGTACGCGATGGGCGGGATTCTGAAACACGGGCCAGCGTTGTTGGCGTTCTGCTGTCCGACGACGAACAGCTACAAGCGACTCGTCCCCGGCTTCGAGGCTCCGATCAATCTGGCCTACAGCTACCGCAACCGCTCGGCGGCGATTCGCATCCCTGTTCACAATCCGAACTCTGAAAGCCGCCGCATCGAGTTCCGCATCCCGGACGCCTCGTGCAACGGGTACCTCGCGATGAGCGCGGTGCTGATGGCCGCGCTCGACGGCATCCAGAATCGTACGCACCCCGGCCCGCCGTTCGACAAAGATTTGTACGACCTCGAACCGGAAGAGTTGAAGTCGGTCCCGAAAGTGCCAAGCTCTCTCGACGAGTCGCTCGCCGCGCTCCGCCGCGATCACGAGTTCTTGCTCAAGGGGGACGTCTTCACCGAAGACGTGGTCGATACATGGATTTGGTACAAGACGACGCAAGAAGTCGATGCCCTTCGTCAGCGCCCGCATCCGTTTGAATTCACGATGTACTACGACGCATGAGGAGGGCTGCCGTGCCCCAATCTCTCAGCGACCGCCGCATTCTGATTTTCGTCGAGGACGCCTACGAGGATCTCGAACTCTGGTATCCGAAGCTGCGGCTGATTGAGGCGGGGATTCACGTCACAGTTGCTGGGCCAACGGCCGGCCAGAAGTACGTCGGCAAGAACGGCTACCCGTGCGTGTCAGATGCGCTGATTTCTGAAATGGAGTCGGCTGACTTTCATGGCGTGATCTGTGCCGGTGGCTGGATGCCGGACAAGCTGCGGCGCGATCCGAAGGTGTTGCAGTTGATTCGTGAGTTCGCGGCGGGTGGCAAATTGGTCGCGGCGATTTGTCACGGCGGATGGATGCTGATCTCGGCGGGTGTTTATCGCGGCGTGAAAGTGACTGGATCGCCGGGCATTAAGGATGACCTGATTAACGCGGGGGCCATTTGGTCCGATGCTTCGGTCGTCGTTGATCGGCATTTCGTGTCGAGCCGCAAGCCGGACGACCTGCCCGACTTTTGCCGAGCAATGCTGGACGTGCTTTCGAAGGGGGCGTGATGACTCCCGAAATCATCGCTCATCGAGGAGCATCGGCGGCTGCCCCGGAGAACACGCTGGCCGCGATTCAGCTTGCGTGGCACCAGGGAGCCGATGCGGCCGAGATCGACGTGCAACTCACGGCCGATGGCGAACTCGTGGCGATTCACGATGACACGATGCTGCGAACTGGCGGGGTCGATTGGGCCGTGAAGAATTGCACGCTCGCAAAACTCAAGACGCGAGACGTCGGATCGTGGAAGTCGCCACAGTTCGCAGGCGAGCGAATTCCGACACTCACGGAAGTGCTGGACATCGTGCCGTCGGGCAAGCGACTGTTCATCGAAATGAAGTGCGGCCTCGACACAATTCCGGAACTTGTTCGCGTCTTGTCGGCGGCGAAGACGGTTCGCGAGCAGACCATGCTCATCAGTCTGGACTTCGACGTGATCGTCGCCGTGAAACATGCATTGCCGGAGCGATCGGCGTTTTGGGCCACGGAACAGTTCGCAACCGGCGAGGCCAGGTCACCGCTGCGACCGATGACCAGCGAGCTGGTTCAGCGTGTGCTCTCGGCTGGGCTGGATGGGCTCGACATCAACGATGTCGTTGTGCGGCCGACCGGTGACATTGCGTCGATTCGACAAACTGGTATCGCCACTTGTATCTGGACCGTCAACTCGATTGAACGAGCACGCTGGCTGCGAGCCGAAGGGATAGAGTCGATTACGACCGATGTTCCTGCGAGGTTGCTCGCTGGTCTGACGGAGTGAGCAACATCTTTGATCAAGCGACCTCAGCGCGATGGATGCCGAGCACCTCTTGATAAACCGCGACCGTCTGCTGAGCCATGCACGCCGTGCTGAATTCACGTTGCACGAGTTGGCTCGCGGCTTCGGCAAGGCGGCGTGCTCGGAACGGGTCGCGGAGCAATTCGAGCATTCGTTGAGCGAGGGCTTCGCTATTCGATGGCGGCACGAGTAATCCCGTTTCGTTGTCTTGCACGATGGAGTCGACACCATCAACGTGGCTGGCGATGACCGGTCGTCCGAGCGCCATGGCCTCCAGCATCAAGGTGCCGAGTCCTTGCCGCAGCGACGGCAAACAAAACAGGTCCATCGCTGACAACGACTGCGATAAATCCAGCAGGTTCGGGACGAAGGTGACTCGATCGGCGATCTCCAATTCGCGAGCCAAACGGCGCAGGTTGCCTTCTTCGGGACCGGCTCCGGCGACGAGAAACTCAGCGGCCACGTCCGCTGCGGCGACTCGCTGGGCGGCTCCCAAGAAATACGGAAACCCTTTGACCGCTTCGAGCGGTCCGGCGGTCCCGATCACCGGCGTGCGGTGCGGTTCAAAGATCGGACGCGGCAGCTCGGCCGGCACGTCGACACCGGTGGAGATCACCGAACAAAACTCTGGCTTGAGCTTCGTGCGTTGCAGCAACTCGGTGCGCACCGCCTCGCTGACGGTGATGATGTGATGTCCCCAGACTGCGGAGAATGGCAATCGCTCGCGCGGCTGGAGGAAGTCCTGCATCGTCAGCACGAACGGACAGCCAAGCCGCTTGGATAACCAAGTCCCTAACGGCAGCAGGTGCCGCGACTGAATGTGAATCAATGCTGGTGGGTCTTCACAAAGGTCGGTGAGCAGCCAGCGCCGCACGACTTGCCCCCAAACCGGCGCAAGCAAATACGGATACTCTTCGATCGGTAACTCGTCGCGATGGTCGACTTTCACCATTCGCGCGCATGGGCAAACGATTTGAGTTCGGAAGCCGTGTTGCGGTAGTTGTTCAGCCAGACGCAGCGTGTACGCGCTCGTTCCGCGCAGCGAGAACGAATCAGCGAGCAACAGGACGAAAGGGGATTCGGCGACCATCAGGAGGGCACAATAGCATCCGTAGCCACGAGATCGAGGAAGATTTAGGCCTCTGCTGACCCAGCGGTTGCCGGCCGGAAAACTTCGCCCAATCCATAAAATCCTCAAAGTTTGCCAGGATTGCGACCGATCTTTCGAAGAGGCATCTTCGTCTTGCAGGAGCTGGCTGTGTCCGAATCGTCGTCGAAATTCGAAATCGAACCGGAATGGTGCTCGGCTGCCGTGTTGTCTTCGATTTTTGAGTCGGCAGAGCTAAACGACGCGGGGACTGAGGAGCCAACAACGTTGGTCGCGATCGAAACAGTCGCTGCACCGTTAGCCACGAACTCGGCTGACTCGGAAATAACTCTGATGAGCAATCTCTTCCCAACGAAGCCGACGGGGGGCACATCCAAGTCGCGACCCGAGGCCAAGACGTCGCGGCTAAAAAAAATGCCGCAACCGGCCAGTGCGAACAGATTGCTCGCGGCATTGCGATCGCGCCGCGTGCGGATCGTGTCGACGGTCGTAAGCGTCTTGTTCATTTGCGGGATCGTCACGCTGAATTTGAAGAACAGCACGCCAGGCTCCGATGACGAAATCACCGAAATGGATCTCGCGGAATTCAACAACGTGTCGGGGTTCGATGAACCGCGCATCGCCAATGCCTCTGAGCCTCAGTCGCGGAGCGTTCTCTCGGACGCGGAGCCAATTCCTGCGACGGGTCGAATTCCGAGAATGGAGTCGAATCTGCATTTGCTGCCACTGGGATTGGTAACACAAACGGATCACCAATCCTCGCGAGAGCAAACGGTGGGTGGCCTTGTTCCGGCATCCACAATTTCTGGCGGATCGCGAGGAGCCATGCTGACTGGACAAATTGAATTCGAGGCACAGCGACAAATGACGGAAGCTCCGGAGCGTCCTTTCCGCAGTCTTGGAATGCGGTGATCAAAGACGATTGTTTGTTCCCACAAGATGACTGCAAGGCACACACCGATCATGTACTCGCAACATTGGAAGTTGAAGCGCCGACCGTTCGAGAACACGCTCGAACCGGAGTTCTACTTTCCGAGTCAGACGCATCAGGCCGCCTTGCTGAAGCTGCGTTACCTGATCGAAAACCAAAAAGGAACTGGTGTGCTCGTGGGCCCGACGGGAGCTGGAAAGACGTTCGTCACTCATCGTTTGGCCAAAGAATTGAACCAACAATTGGGGCCGTGGATCAACTTGGTGTTTCCGCAGATGTCCGCCGACGATCTGCTGACCGATGTCGCGGTTCGACTGGGTGGCGAGTCCGTCGTTTCAGATTGGCCAACACATTCCGTGCTTCCTCGCAGTGCAGCGCTGCGAATCATCGAGCGATCGTTGGATGAACATGCGCGTGCGGGACGCCAGCCGGTGTTGGTCATTGATGACGCACATCTCATTGACGACCCAGCGACTCTGCAGGCGCTGGAACTGCTGCTCAATTTTCAGCAACCGCCGCAACGAGCATTCTCGCTGATCCTCCTGGGAGATCGGCGTTTGCTGTCCCAATTAGCTCGGCTTCCGCGATTCGATGAACGGCTCGCCGTCCGAGCGATGTTGCAATCTCTGTCACCTGACGAGGCCGCGAGATACATCCAGTTTCGCTTGGAAGTTTCAGACGCTCGAAGCGCGATCTTTGATGACGAAGCTCTCGCCGCGATCGCGGAACTCAGCGGTGGAATACCGCGCCGCATCAATCGACTTGCCGACCTCGCGTTGCTGGTTGGGTACGCTGATGCTCGCGGTGAATTGACCGCTGCGGACGTGGCGGCTGTGTCCGATGAATTCGCCACCGTCGGCGTGGATTAAGCTTGCTGTCAGCGGCATTCTCTTGAAATCGGCGACTTTACGAGACAGCACCGGCTGCTGATGATTCTCGCGGAGCAAACTCGGACGAGGAACCTGTGACGTGTTGCTGTATTTGTCAGATGGCTATTTGTGGGGAATGGTGTTCTGGCTGATCGCTGGAGGTGTCGGCTTTTGGTTGCTGTTGCGGCTGCGAGGCCAGTGGCGTGGCCAACCGAAGCGGTTGAATTGGGTCAACGCGGCGTTGTCGACTTGGATGGCCTTGGCGATGCTGACCACGATCGAGTTGTATTTTGCCTTGGTCTATGACGCTTCGGACTCGTTCAACATGACGAACGTGTCGAAGAAGTGGTTCAAGCTGCATGTTGAGAAGCATCGTTTTGAAATTCGGCCTGGCGAGGGGCTGATGATTCGCGATGACCGTGACTATCCGACGCAGCTTGCCAAAGACCAGCGGCATTTGGTGTTCTTCGGTGATAGTTTCACGTTTGCTCAGGGCGTTCCGGACGTAAGTGACCGCTTCAGCAATCGCGTGCGAACGGCGCTCGAACCCGCATCGAACGGGCGAGTCGTGGTTTCCAATCTCTCCGACGCCGGCACCGACCTGTTTTGGACGGCAGGGCTTTTGAAAGTCCTCTTTGAGAACGGCCATCGTGTGGACACGGCGGTCTACGTGCTGTGCCTCAATGACATCGAGACATTTCACGAGCGGCATCTGACTTACTACCAGGACTTGAGCAAGCACTCGCCGACGTTTTTCTTGTTTCGGGACACCTACTTTTTCAACTGGGTCTATTTCCGAGTGCGACAAGCGACGTTGCCGCAAGTGCGCGGATATTTCTCGGATATGGCAGAGTACTACTCCGGCGAACCGTGGGAGAAAATGGCCGGGAAACTGCATGAAATGCAGTCGCTGTGCAAGAGCCACGGCACAGACTTTCGCGTGGTCGTGTTTCCGTTCCTGCACAATTTGGGGCCCGAATACCCGTTTCGCGAGGCTCATCGGAAGATCGTCGAGTACTGCCAGTCACGCGAGATCCCCGTTTTGGACCTCGAGCCGGAATTAACGCCGTTTTATTCGCGGGGACTCACGGCCAACCGATTTGATGCGCACCCGAACGAATTGGCCCATCGAGTCGCGGCTAAAGCGATCCTGAAGAATTTGCTTCAGGATTTCGTACCGCATGGAAATCCCTGAAGGGACGGTTCATAATCCAGCCCCAATCCATGGGAGGGAACTCTCACCCGTGCGACCAATGCAAACCCCGCGCAAATTCTCCTGCCAATGACCAATAAAGTTTTTCGCCTGGAACGTGATGGAAACGTCCTGATTGTCACTCCTCAAGGGGATGCCAGTGGTTTCCGTTACCACGACGTTCACCTGGAATCCAACACGACGCTGGAAGTGCTCGACGATCCGTCGCTGGTGCATGTTGTCGTGGATTTCAAGGCCGCACAGATGTTGGGTTCGGTCATCATCAGTGTGGTGATCAAGGCCTGCCGAAAGGCGGGTGGCAAAGCAGGCAAGGCTGCGTTCTGCAATGCCTCGCCCGATATGCTGGACGTGTTGCAAACGATGAACTTGACCAAGCTATGGACGCACTATCCTAGTCGAGGCGAAGCGATCGCGGCCGTGCGAGCTGTTTGAGTCGTCCGGCGAAAGTAACGCGACCCATAAAGAAGTGGCCTAGAGGCGAAGGACTTGAGCGTGACCGTCGCTGTACCGATCGAGATTGCTGCCTCGAGTCCCGCCGCTCGCCCGGTTGCGGTCATCGACATTGGCACCACTGCCATCCGCATGGCCATCGCCGAGATTGATGGCACAGGCAACATCCGCATTTTGGAAACGGTGTCGCAAGGAGTCGACCTAGGCAAGGACACGTTCACGCGGGGCGTGATCAAACGCGGCACGATTGAGTATTGCGTCAAAGTACTCGTTAGCTACCGCCAGTTGCTGCGCGAATACCAAGTCACCAGCACGGATCAAATTCGAGTCGTCGCCACCAGCGCGGTGCGCGAAGCGTCGAATCGCCTATCGTTCATCGACCGCATCTACATTGCCACCGGCCTGACAGTCGAAGCGCTCGACGAGGCCGAGGTCAACCGGATCACGTTTGTCGGCATTAAGCCATTCCTCGATTCCGAGCGGATGCTCGCGTCAGCTAAGACGCTCGTAGTCGAAGTTGGCGGTGGCAGCACTGAAGTCCTGCTGGTGCAGAATGGCCAAGTGGCGTACTCGCACACTTACCGACTCGGTTCGCTGCGATTGCGCGAGATGCTCGAAGAGCATCGTCTGCCGAAGCTGAAGGTCCGCTCGATCATGCAGAGCCAGATCGGCCGCACCGTCGAAGAGATCGTGTTGCACGTTCCGCAGGAAGGCCCGACCGAACTAATCGCACTGGGTGGAGACGTCCGTTTTGCGGCGTCGCAGATTCTGCCCGAAAAGAAACTGCAGCACCTCGGCAAGGTCTCGACCGCAGCGTTGGAGCGCTTCACGGACAAAGTATTGGAACTCTCGCCTGACGAGATCGTGCATAAATACCAAATCGCATTTCCCGACGCCGAAACGCTCGGTCCCGCGTTGCTGGCGTACAGCCTGCTCGCACGGACTTTGCATCTCGACCACATTCTCGTCACGAACGTCAATCTGCGTGACGGCTTGCTGAAAGACATGGCCGTGCGCGGCGCGTGGTCGGAAGATTTCGCCGAGCAAGTCATCCGCTCCGCGCTCGATTTCGGTCGGAAGTTTAATTTCGAAAAACACCACGCCACGCACGTCGCGCTGCTGGCCAAGAAGCTGTTCGAGCAGCTTCGCGAGCAACATCAGCTCGATGCCCGCACCGGCTTGCTGCTGCACGTCGCCGCGTTGCTGCACGAGATCGGCCTGTACGTCAACACGACCAGCTACCATAAGCACTCGATGTACCTGATCCAAAACGGCGAACTGTTCGGGCTGACCCGCCGCGATCAACTGCTTGTCGCGCTCGTCGCCCGTTACCACCGCCGAGCGTCTCCGAAGCCAACGCATCCGGGCTACGCCTCGCTCGACCGTGACAGCCGCGTCACCGTCAGCAAACTCGCCGCGCTGCTGCGAGTCGCCATTGCGCTCGACCGTTCGTATTCGCAACGCATTCCCGACCTGACTTGTGAACGTAAAGACGACCGACTCGTCATTCAAATTCCAAACGCCGACGACCTGTCGCTCGAACAGCTCGCGCTCAAGCAAAACGGCTCGCTGTTCGAGGAGACCTTCGGCCTGCAAGTCGTGCTGCGAGCCAAACAGAGCTGAATCGCTCATGTCGCTCGAACTGCGCATCGCCGAACCCGCCGCCCACGCCGGGGCCGAGGTCGCGCTCAGGCACTTTCAGGACTTCGCCAACCAAGTCAAACCGGGTGAGCCGAGTTTCAACCGTATCTCGGTGGCCGACGTCGAATCCGAGCACGCGATCGTCGACGTCATTCGCCGTGAGTTCCCGAACTACGCGATCTTAGCCGGGGAAGCACATTCCGCCGACGCGAAGGCCGAGCATCTGTGGGTCATCGACCCGATCGATGGCACGAACAATTTCTTGCACGGCATTCCGCAGTTCGGCATCTCGGTTGCGTACTACCGAGCTGGCCAACCGGTCTGCGGAGTAATCCTGAATCCCGCACGCGGCGACAGCTTCGTTGCATCGCGCGGGCATGGAGCCTTTCACAACGGCCAGCAGGTACGAGACTCCGAACACCGGTGCCTCGACGAAGTGCTGATCGGACTCGGCTTCTACTACGACCGCGGCGCGCTGATGGAACGTGCGGCATCGTGTGCTCGAACGAAGATACGAATGACGGCGGAAAATCTATCGCGAAAATCTCGACGTGTCCGGCCGATTGCCATGTTACCGTTTTTCGGAAAACGGTTTCGCTGCTGTCGGCTTTTGGCGATCGGCTTTCGGCCGGCGAGGCGAGACCGCATTACTCCGACGTACTACGGCGGCCGGGTCGATAGCCCTGGCCGGGGCCGTGACGGGATTGTTTCTTCGAGGTTGCCGGGATTTTGTGAACAAACTCTCCTTTGAATTTCGAGTTGGCTTCTTTGCGGCGATTCGCTAGCGCCTCACGTGGCGGCTTGTCGGGAATCAGACTGTCGCAACCGGGACCAATCAGGTCTTGCCGACCAGCTTGTTCGAGAGCCTTGCGGACCTCGAAGTAGTTTTCCGGCTTGAAGAACTGCATCAACGCTCGTTGCAGCTTGCGGTCGCGCAAGTGTTGAGCGACGTAGACCGGCTTCTTCGTGAACGGGTCGATACCGGTGTAGTACATAGCCGTCGCGACATCGAATGGAGCCGGGATGAAATCCTGCACCTGATCCGGGCGATAGCCGTTTCGTTTCAGGAACACGGCCAGATCGATCATCGCGTTCAAGTCACTGCCCGGATGGCTCGCGATGTAGTACGGGATGATGTACTGCGTCTTGCCCGCCTTCTTCGACTCACGATCGAAGACGTCCGCAAACTTGTCGAAGTCATCGCTGGCCGGCTTGCGCATCAGGTTGAGGACTCCGGTGTCAGAGTGCTCCGGCGCGACTTTCAGGTGTCCGCCAACGTGGTGCCGAACCAGTTCTCGCATGTATTCGGGCGAGCGGCGGGCGAGGTCCATGCGGATGCCGCTGGCAACCAGTACGCGTTTGATACCGGGGACTTTGCGAGCGTCCTTCATCAGTTGGACCAGCGGCCCGTGATCGGTGCCGAGCAGCTTGCAGATCGTCGGATGCACGCACGACTGCCGCCGGCATTTAGCTTCAACTTCCGGCCGCGAGCACCGCATCTCGTACATGTTCGCGGTCGGTCCACCGATGTCGCTGATGACCCCTTTGAACTGCGGGTCGCGGGTCATCGTCTGAATCTCGTCGATGACCGAATCGTGACTGCGCGACTGAATGATCCGCCCCTGATGCGTCGTGATCGAGCAAAACGTGCAACCGCCAAAGCAGCCGCGCATGATGGTGACCGAGTCCTTGATCATCTCGAACGCGGGAATTTTCTCCTTGTAGCTGGGATGCGGCCGCCGCGTGTACGGCAGCGCGTAGATCGCGTCCATCGCCGCTTGCGAGATCGGGAAGCACGGCGGATTGCAAACGACCGCTTGCTTGTCGTGAAACTGAACCAAGCCGCGCGCGTTGTACGGATTGGTTTCGTTGTGGATCAGCTTCGTGGCTTCCGCGAAGGTTGGCTTGTCGGCACAGACAGCTTCGTAGCTGGGCAACATGAGGAATGCAGCGGTCCCCTCTCCCTCTGAGAGAGGGTTAGGGTGAGGGATGCGATCAACGGTTGAGGTCATCGCGTCCGACGATTGTGAGTCAAACGCCTGCGGACCCTCACCCGGCCTTCGGCCACCCTTTCCCGAAGGGAGAGGGGATGTAACGGAGTCGCCAAAACATTCGGCGCTTTCTTTGGCTCCGAGTACGTACGCAATCCCGCGCATTTCTCGCAGGTCGCGCACCGTTTGCCCGGCGTCGAGTCGTCGGGCGATCTCCAGAATCGTTTCCTCGCCCATGCCGAACGCGACCAAGTCGGGCTTCGCGTCAAGCAGGATCGAGCGGCGGACCTTGTCGCTCCAGTAGTCGTAGTGAGCGAGTCGCCGCAACGACGCTTCGACGCTGCCAGCGATGACAGGCACGCCGGAGTACGCCTCGCGAGCACGCTGACAATAGCCGAGCGTCGCGCGGTCGGGACGCAGGCCGATGCGGCCGCCGGGGGAGTACGCGTCGTCGTTGCGCACTTTTCGGTTGGCCGTGTAGTGGTTGATCATCGAGTCCATGTTCCCCGCGCTGATCGCGAAGAACAGCCGAGGCTTGCCAAACGTCCGCCAGGCGTCGCACGAATGCCAATCGGGTTGGCTGACAATGCCGACTCGGAAGCCGGCCGCTTCGAGCACTCGGCCAAGGATTGCCATCGCGAAGCTGGGGTGGTCGATGTAGGCGTCGCCGGTGACGAACACGACGTCGAGTTCGTTCCAGCCGCGATCACGCGCCTCCGCCATTGTCATCGGCAACGGGCACAGACGGCGCGACAATTCCGCCGCTGGATGCAACGCGGCTAAAGGGTCGGCATCGGGATGCTCGATGATCGGCAGATCAATTTTCAGAGAAGGCATAGCCGCGAAGTGTATGGAGCGGCTGCCAGGACCGCATGGCCGCACTCGCCAGAATCAGGCGAGTTGCCAAAGTCCGTTCGCGTCGTATCATGTTCGCCAGCCCGGCACCGCTTTGATGGGCTTGATAACGGTGCATCGTACAATGTTGCATGACCATCCGCTTGAGGACGTTGACGAAACGTCCGGCCCCGCGGAATCCGACGGCAGACGCCGTCCGGCTCGTACCCGTGGGAATGAAAAGCTGCGGCGGCAGATCGTCTTCGAGGCCGCGCGGCTGATGTATCGCCGAGAAGAAAAGGAGTACTACCGAGCCAAGCTCAAGGCCGCGCGAGCTATCTGCCAAGGCTGGGTGAAGCCGTCTGACCTGCCCAGCAACACCGAAATCCGCGACGAGATTCAGCGGATGGCGTTCCTTTTTGAGGGGGATTCGCGCCACGACCACCTGCGCGACATGCGCATCGAGGCCCTGCGGCTGATGCGACTGCTGGCGGCATTCAGGCCGAAGCTCATCGGCAGCACGCTGACCGGGCATGTGCGGCATGGCTCGGACATCGACCTGCACGTCTTCACGTCGAGCGCCGAATCGGTCGCGATGGTGCTTGACCAGGAAGGGATGACCTTCGACATCGAGAGCAAGCGCGTCCGCAAGCACGGCGAGGAGCGAGTCTTCACGCACATTCACATTCAGGACCGTTTTCCAATCGAGGTGACGCTGTACCCGGTCGAGAAGTTGGCGTACGTCTTCAGGAGTTCGATCACCGGCAAAGCGATCGAACGCGCGTCGCTGGCCGAGTTCGAGCAACTGCTCCGCAACGAGTATCCCGACATCGAACTTGACGACGAAGTACTGGACGCCGAGAGCAAGGTCGATCGCTTCCAAGTCTTTCGCTCGTTGCTGCTGCCGCTGGAGGGAGTCGGTCAATCGAAGAAGCATCACCCGGAAGGGGACGTGCTGTATCACAGCCTGCAAGTCTTCGAGTTGGCTCGCGACGAGTTGCCCTACGACGAGGAATTCCTGCTGGCCGCGCTGCTGCATGACGTCGGCAAGGGACTCGATCCAGAGAATCATGTCGCTGCCGCGCTGGATGCTCTGAGCGACGTCATCACGCCGCGCACGGCGTGGTTCATCGAGCATCACATGGAAGCGCACCTCGTCGCCGACGGCTCAATCGGGTTCCGCGCGCGGCACCGCTTGCGCGAGTCGCCTGACTTCGACGAACTGATGCTGCTCCAAAAAAGCGATCGCGGCGGTCGAGTCCGCGGGATGCAGGTCATGGAAGTTGACGAAGCCCTCGACTTCCTGCGTGAACTGGCGCGGATGAACGGCTAAGCAATCCGTCGTAGGATGGGCACTCTTGCCCGTCCCCGATTCGGCAAAGCAGGAAGGGGCAAGAGTGCCCATCCTACGAACGATCGAGTCAGCGATTCGACGGCAACTTACGATCCGCAAAGTCGAGGATGCGTTGCCAATAGGCTCGGTTGAGGACGTGTTTTTCGTCTCGGCGGTATTGCACGAGGTCGCCGCAGTTGGCGTCGGTGAAGGCTTCGTCGCCGTTCACGACGCCGCTGCCGACGAGTCCACGACCACCGAGAAACTTGTAGACCTTGTCGGCACCTTGCAACGAACGCAAAGCGTTGTCGAAGTTGGCCCACTTGTCTTGGTCGCCTTCGCCGTCGAACAAGGGGCGCGGAGCGACCAGCGCGACCAACAGATGTTGATCGATGGGCAGCTTCGGCTCGTTGTCGCCGAACGGGACGAATGAGTCGCTGAACCAGTGCGGGAAGGACTTGTTGATTCTCGCGACCGTTTCCTGATTGTTGCCTCGGTTCAGCGCCATACCGCCGGTCCCCGATTGGTGCGGCACGGAGAGCGCGATTCGTTCGTCGAAGGCCGCCGCGAATAGCGCAGTCTTGCCGAGTCGCGAGTGGCCGACGACGCCGATGCGTGTCTTGTCGATGTCGGGCCGAGTGACGAGATGATCGACGACGCGCGACACTCCCCAGGCCCAGGCTCGGATCGTGCCCCAATCATTCGGGCCGAGCTTGTCTTGTCCCGCTGGCAAGTAGTGCGGATGAATTCCGTCGGTCAGTTCGGGCGTGTCGGGGTCGAGGTCCGCGTTGTAGATCGTCGCCAGCGCGTAGCCACGTTCGACCAGCAAGTCGGCAGGCCAGGCGTCTTTTTGTGACCCGCGACCTTTGTCGGTCGCGCGTTCATTTTCGACACCGGCGCAGCTCTTGTAGATCCACTGCGACGGCAGCGCGATCTTGGGATCGTCGAGCACCGCGTGGTTGCCGCAGAAGTTCAATCCGACGAACGCCGGAGCTGGACCCTTGCGATTGTTGGGGACGATCAGCAGCAGGTTGATCGGCGGCGCGGTCTTCGGCCCGAACTTAATCGTGATTTCGCGGAGCGTGGCCTTGCCATCGAGACACTTCTCGTCGGTGCGGACGATCGTGGCCGTGAGATTGTCCGGAGACGGCGGAGCCTTGCCGTACATGTAGTGCTCGAAGAGCGCTTTCAATTCGGGACGACGCTTGTTGAACCAGTCCTCGCGCGTGCGAACGGGAGTGCCATCGAGCATCACCAGCGGATCGGGCGGCTCTGGGCGAACGGGAAGTTGCTCGTGGGACGGAAACTCGGCGGCAGCCGTCGTACCGAGGCTCAGGCTGCTCAGCACCACGAATTTCCACAAACGACGGAGACTCCAATCGCGGAACATCGGCAAACTCCCGGCAGCAAGGCATAAAACTTCAAAGGACGAATCCGATTCAGGCTATCGCCGCCTCGAGGAAGCTCGCAATGCAACCAGTGGTATCAGGCTGGCGGTTAGACCGTGCCTTGCGTGCCCATTTCGTCGCTCGTACAACAGCCTTTGCTTGGCCAGGGAGGCCAACAGTCGCTCGTCACGACGAACGGATTGAAACCGTTAAGCCCGGTGCGTGGTACGACGGGCTTTGTGCTTGAAACCCAAACAGCCGTCCGGGACGGCGTCCCTTTTTTGATTGGATCGAACATGAATCGTTGGTTGCGTGTCGGAACCGTGTGGTTGGCATTGGCCACAGCATTGCTGCCACGTTTGAGCCTCCTGGCTGAGGACGAAGCCGTTCCGACCGACCGCCTGCTGCCGCCGGATGTGTCGGTGTACGTCTCGGTCCCCGATGTCGACGAGTTGAAAACTCGCTGGCTCAAGACGGCATTTGGCAGTCTCACGCAGGATTCGGCGCTCGAGCCGTTCAAGGGAGAGATCACCAAAGCCCTCGAAGGGGTCTCCAGCGAGATCGAAAAGGAGCTTGGGGTTTCACTGAAAGATCTGATGGAGATTCCCAGGGGCGAGCTCGCTTTCGCCGTGCTCACGCCGCAAGGAAAGAAGCCCGCCGTCGCGATGTTTCTGGACTTCGGCGACAACGAGAAGACCGTCGATGCTCTGATGGAAAAGGCCGAGAAGGCCCTCGAAGAGAACGCTGAAAGCGACGACGAAGAGATCGATGGCACGAAAGTCACAAGCTGGAAATTCAAGGGGGGCGACCAGTCGCAACAGCTGGTTTACTTCATCAAGGACACGATGCTCGTTGCGACTTCGGATTTGGACACGGCCAAGGGCGTGCTGTCCCGCTGGGATGGCAAGCATTCCGACACGTTTGCGGACAACGACAACTACAACTTGATCCTCGAAAAGTGTTCGACCGACGACGAGGACGGCCTCTTCGTGTGGTACATCAATCCGCAGAGCCTCATTCAAGCGGCTCTCACGCAGTTGGCTGCTCAGAATCCGCAGGTCGCGCTATTCGCCGGCTTCCTCGATCCGCTGGGCATCACTGCTCTGAAGGCGATTGGCGGCTCGGCCGATATGGCCACTGAGCACTTCGACGGCATCACCAAGACATTCCTGGTCATCGAACAGCCGACCAAAGGCTTGATGAACATTTTCCAATTTCCGACCATCGAGCAGAAGCCGCCGAAGTGGGTTTCGTCGAACGCCAGTGCGTGGTTCTCGCTGAATTGGGATATTGCCGGCGCGTACACCGCCATTGAGTCGGTGATCGACATGTTCAGCGGTCCTGGCACCGTCGCTGCGAGGATCGATCAGATCGCTGAGCAAGAGGGGGGCCCGAAGGTACATCTCAAGAAGGACATCATCGACGTGATCTCTGGCCGGATCCAAGTCGTCATGGAACCGGGCAAGAAGAAAGACGACGAGCCGGCTCAGGACCGCGTCGTGGTGGCGCTCGGCTTGAAGGATGCCAAGAAATTTCAGGCGACGCTGACCAAGCTCACAAAATTTCCGGGCTTCCCCGGCCAGACGCGCGAGTTCAAAGGCTCGGCGATCATCGAATTCGAGTTGCCCGACTTCAGCGGCGGCCTGGAACCGAAGATGGCTGGACTCGCGATTGGCAATGATCAGTTGATGTTCAGCAATGACGTCACCGCCGTCGAGGCGATGCTGCGAGGTGACACAGACGGCGACGCTCTCGTCGATTCTGCGGCCTACAAGTCCATCGTCGAGCACCTGCCGGCTAAGGCGTCTATCGTCAGCTATTCGCGAAATGATTCGCAGGTCCAAACCTTGTGGGACATGGCCAAAGGGGGCCAAGCCGGCTTGTTCCTGCCGATGATCGACTTCGAGAAGCTGCCCGAATTCGACACCGTCAAGAAGTACCTGACTCCCAACGGTGGATACTCAGTGCCCGACAAGAAGGGTGTGCTGTTCGTCAGCTTTGGCACGAAGAAGAAGTAGCGCGTGACGTGGGGCACGCTTCCAACGTGGGCGTAACGAGCACGTTGAAAACGTGCTCCACGACGATCTCCGAAGCCTGGCTTCTCTCCAGAAGTCGGGCTTTTTGTTTTGATGGTCTCTGTCCGTGTCGCGTCCGAAAAACCTCGGCTATCTTGTGCCGCTGCATCATGTCCAAAAAACTTCCAAGGAGCGATCCTGTGTCACTTCAACTGAGCCAATTCACGAAATCTCTCACCGTCGAAACTGCCTTCACCGTGCTTGCCGTCGCGAAGGCTTTGAAGGCGAAAGGCAAAGACGTCGTCGAACTCGAAATCGGCGACAGCCCGTTCGACAGCACCGCGTCAGCCAAGTCGAGCGGCACACAAGCGATCGCGAACAACCAGTCGCATTACTGTCCCTCGCCTGGACTGCCGGAATTCCGCGACGCGGCGGCCAAGTTCGTGCGTGAAGAGTTCGGCATCCCGGCCGAGGCCAAGAACGTCGTCGTCGGGCCAGGAGCAAAAGTTTTCGAGCAGTTCTTCTGCGAAGCGTTCCTCGATCCGAATGACGGAGTGCTCGTCTTCAGCCCGTACTTCCCGACGTACACGCCGAACATTCTGCGACGAGGCGCTCGCGCTGTGTTCAAGCCGCTGAAACAATCCAACGGCTTTCGGCCGGCGATCGCGGACATCGAAACGTTCATCAAAGATGATCCAAAACCGAAGGCGATCTTTTTGAACTCGCCGCACAATCCGACAGGCGGCGTGCAGACCGAGCAAGACCTCCGCGAAATCGCCGACCTGATCCGCGGCAAGAACATCGCAGTGCTCAGCGACGAGCCGTATTGCCACATGGTTTGGAAGGGCAAGCATCATTCGCTGCTGGCTCAGCCCGGCATGATGGAGCAGTGCGTGGCCGCGTACACGTTCAGCAAAAGTTATTCGATGAGCGGCTGGCGACTGGGCTTCGCGGTCTCGTCGGCCGAGATCGTGGACTCGATCAGCAAGATGATCAACACCACGCTGAGCTGCACGCCGCCCATCGTGCAACTCGCCGGCAAGGCCGCCCTCGAACGAGACTCCGCCGAACGTGACGCCGTCATGGCCAAGTTCCGCGAAAAGGTCGTTTTGCTGACCAACGGCCTCAACCAGATCGACGGCTTCAAGACGCTCGACCCGACCGCGACGTTCTACGTCTTCCCGAACGTCGCCCCGATCTGCAACCGTCTGGGCATCAAGAGCCACGGCCTCGCGCTGTACCTGCTGGAAGGAGCCGACGACCACTTCGGCGTCGCCTGCCTCGGCGGCGAATGCTTCGGCGAAGCGGGCGGCGGCTTCCTCCGCTTCAGTTGCGCCGAACCCAACGACCGCCTGCAACAAGCGGTGGACTTCATCCCCGTCGCGCTGTCACGTACTGACCGCATCGCCGCGTATCTCGAAACGCACCCGCAGTTCCGCCTGACGACGCCGTATGCGGTTGAGGGGTAGCCTGCCAGATCGACCGAAAACAACGTCTTAACTTGACGGACAATTCATCATGGACTCAGTCGATAACTTTCTCGGCATATTGCATGAGGCGCACCGTGAGAACGCTCGGTCAGCCTATTTCGCGAAGCGTCCCTTCGCGAGACCTCCTCGTAACCAGAATCGTTCGACGATGCCGATGACATCGTTCGTGTACGAGTTCTTCATTTACAACTCGATCTATCAGTACGATTGGGAGAAAAGCTGCGCAACAGGCAAATTGACCCCGTGGCTACGAGAAAGTTCCGGGGAGTCGGGTTTACGAGAGGACGAACAACAAGACAATCTTGAAGCGTTCATAAAAGAACGCTGTAAAGAAACTCCCGCCATTCTATTGCGTGCTTTCGAGCCACTCAGCGAACTCACTGAGCTGGGTGATGATTGGACCAAGGTCGTGGCGGACGCTCGTATCACTCAACAAGACGGGCAAGACTTCTTCCGAAGGCTGTCGGAATTTGCAGACCGAATCCGGAAGTCCCAAGAACAAGAAGGGGCGGAACTAGCCCGGGGACGGATCTTCAAGTTGATCTATAATTGCCGTTTTTTCGTCTACAAAGTGCGCAACAACATTTTTCACGGGTCAAAGTCCCTCGATGAGACCTCGGAGCCAAATCAACGGAGACGGATCGAAGTTTACGATCTGTTTTTGAAATGTTTGGTCTCGCTGTTCTTTCTGGCAATGAAAAAAGAACCCGTTGCTTCTGATGAGTTTCAGTTTCCAATTCATCTGCGAATCGGGGATCAAGAGAGAATCGATGTTGATCAGGGAGGAGTAATCGAACTTCTCGGTCCACGTCGGGGGTTGGGGCTGAAGCCCGAAGACACTCGCCTGATTCAGCGCTTGAAACGACTTGGCATTGAGGAGCGTGGTTCCGAGATCACCGAGCGATCTACGCTTTTCTACCCCTCTGCTGGAACGGACGTGATTCTACCGACGCTCTTGGGGTTGCCATTCTGCTCGCAGTTTTATTTCTACAACAACGGAAGTGACTTCGGCGAAAGCCGTCGAACCGATACCGCCAGAGCAATTCGGAGCAAACTCAAGAAGTTGGTCGGAGACAGGATCATCGGAGACCCAACTTTTCGTGAAGATGAATTTGTCTTCCAGTTTGCGTTCGGTGGCCATGATCGTGCCATTCATTGCGTCTGCCGAGACAACTTGGATTTCTTGAATCAAGACGTAGACCTGACGTTTTTCTTTCATCGAGGTGACAGTCCTGGCGAATGCGGATGTGGGCAATATTGGGACTCAGAACTTCTCGGCCAGCTAGTTCGGAAGGTTCCTCCAAATGCAGAATGCCAAGTATTGACGGATGGAGAGCCAGGTGGGGTTCATTCAGGACTGTTGCCCGATCTCAAACAATTACATTTTTCTGTTACTGAGCGAGGGCGTGACTACTACTACGGCAGATTCTCCGGCGATGCCCTCGGAAGTCGGTTGGCCTGATCGGATGGCGGCTACTTTAGCTAGGCTTTCTGACAACAAAGGAAGCTTGGGCACGCATTTCGATTCACTCGAACGTCAGCCACGGGCTGGCTGGCATCGCGGACCTCGGATTCTGGTCCATCAGGTCGATCGAATGTTCGCGAGTGGCGGAGCGGAGAGCACCGACCTCTTTTGCCGCTGCCGGGGCTTGGCCCTCGTCGGGTGGTCTCGCCACACACCGTTGAAACGGTGGGCTATTTTCGAGATGTCCCTGGCGAGACAAAATGCACGGTCAATGTCTTGCGCAACGCGTGATTTGGGCCGTTGTGTTGTCTTTGTCCCGCCAGCCTGGATTATTCATGGGCCGCAGTTAGCACGACGCGCCAGCGAGTGGTTTCAAACGAGATCACTCGCTTGCGCGTCGTGCTAACTGAGCAGCAGCCTGTCACGAAATCTCCTCGGCCCATGAATAATCCAGGCTAGAACCCCGGACTGGCCGTGGTGCGGAGACGCTCGTAGCATGGATTCCGCAGATTTCCGTGTTGTCCGGGCTGTCAAACAGAACCGCGTGCCGATGATGTTCGCTCTCCGTCTGCGTCAGTGGTTGGTCTCGCGACTGGCGATTGCGCTGGCCAGTTTCTCAATCTGGGCTGGGCAGTTACCGGCAGGCGAAGACGTTGACCAGTCGGCGGTGCGGCGTTGGGTCGTGCGGCTGGATTCGAATCGCAAGTCAGACCGGGAGGAGGCCAAGAAGGAACTCATGACGCTGGGACCGGCGGCGTTGAAGTGGTTGCCCGAACCGGAATCGCTCGGCAGCCGCGCGACGGTGGAAGCGCTTCGCGATGTGCGCGCCAAGTTGGAACGACAGAAGGCGGAGGAGTCGGTCCATGCGGCTCGGCTGACCGGTGCGGTCTCGTCTTCCATCGGCGAGACGCTGCAACGGCTGACGAAAGAGACCGGCAACTCCGTCGTCACCGATGATCTGTCGAAAGAGTTGTTGTCGCAGCCGATCGAGTTGCCCGGCCGACCAACGTTTTGGGATGTGATCGAAGCGACGGCTCGGCGACACGAATTGAGTTGGGCGTTCGTCGGATCGCCGGCTCGTCTGCGGTTGTTCCCAATGACCAATTCCGCGAACGAGGACTCGCCGCGAGCGGTCTTGGCAGCGACTCAGTCGAAAGCGTTTCGCGTCGCGTTGAAGTCGATTCGCGAGCGAACGGTCGTCGGCCAAGATTCCGGGCCGTTGCTGCGGTTGGAAGTGGACGTGATGTCGGAGCCTCGGCTGCGTCCATTGTTCTTGAAGTGTTCGGTGGCGGAAATCGCCGTGAGCGGCACGCGAAAGGCCACAAAAGACAAGCCCGCCACGGTGGGCTGGCAGCCGTATTCACCTGATGCAAAGTTGGAACTGACCTTCGGGCAAGGACACAGACAGATGTCAGTGCCGCTCGATTTCCGCCGCCCGGAAGGAGAGTGGACCTCGCTGTCGGTGGTCGGCAAGTTGCACATTGAAACGGCGGCGGGCGAAGAGCCGTTGGAATTTCCAGCGGGCAAGGAAGCTCAGAGCGTGTCGCGACGGCGCGGGGGCGTGACCGTCAAAGTGCTGCGTTGGGAATCCGGCGGAGCGAAGGGCAACGGCTTGGATGTGACCGCGCTCGTGACTTACGACACGGGCGGGCCGGCATTCGAGTCGTATCGCTCGTGGATGCTGTTCAACGTCGCGGGGCTTGTCCGAGCCGGCATGATGCCGACCGAAAAGTTGGCGAGCGGCTTGGCTCTCAATGATGTGAGCTTGCTCAAGCCGACGCACATTGACAGTGATGTGCAACCCGACGGCAGCATTGCGGTGACGTACCGTTTCGAGAAACTCCCGCTTCCCGCCAGCGAGTACCGCTTTCGATATGTCGCCCCGACGTTGATTCTCGACGTGCCGCTGGAATTTGAGCTTCGCGACATTCCGTTGCGAAGCGGACGCTGAAGACGCGAGGATGTGAGTACCTCTCTCGCGAAAGCAGAAGTCGATGTCGTTGCCGTTGATTCACTCGCTTGATCCGCCGCCCGATGTCGCCGAGACATTGCGCCGGTTCGCCGATTGGCCCAACGTTGTGCTCTTCGACAGCGCATCGCGGCGGCCGAATCTGGGTCGCTATTCGTTTCTCGCCGCCGATCCGTTTGAGTTCGAGGAACTCGCCAGCGTGCCGTTCGGAGTTGATCCATTTGCTCGATTGCGCAAGTGGTCGCAGCGCTTTGCGAGCGAGTCGTTGCCGGCCTTGCCCCCGTTTCAAGGAGGTGCGGCTGGGTTGTTGTCGTATGAGTTGGGCGGCGCGTGGGAACGAGTGCCGCGCCCCGCTATCAACGAATTCGAACTGCCGTGGCTGGCGGTCGGGCTGTACGACTGGGTCATCGCGTGGGATCACGAACTCGGCAGGGCGTGGGTCATCTCGCACGGCTTTCCCGCCGAGGGCGCAGCTCGCGAACGCCGCGCGCTTGAGCGAATGCAGTCGGTGATCACTCGGCTGAACGTGGGGCACGTTTCCAGCGCGCCCAGCTCGTTCAAGCACGTTGAAAACGTGCCTCACCCGTTCACACGCAGTCCCTTCGACGTGGGCGGCAGCAACTTCTCACGAGACGAATATCTCCTCGCGGTAGAACGAGTCATCGAATACATCCGCGCGGGGGACATCTTCCAAACGAACCTGTCGCAACGGCTGCTGTTTCCTGTTCGCGAAGACGCACTCGAGTTGTACCTGCGACTGCGGCAACTCAACCCAGCACCGTTCGCGGGATACTTTGCTCACGACGATTGGACGATTGCCAGCGCATCGCCGGAGCGATTCGTGAGTGTGCAAGACGACGTGGTCGAGACCCGCCCAATCAAGGGAACTCGGCGGCGACGTCATCGCCCGGAAGCGGATCTCTTCACCGAAGACGAACTGCGCGAGAGTGAGAAGGACCAAGCCGAAAACGTGATGATCGTGGACCTTCTCCGCAACGATCTGTCGAAAGTCTGCTCGCCCGCTTCGGTCCACGTGCCGAGTCTGTGCGCGGTCGAGAACTACGAAACTGTGCAGCATTTGGTCTCGGTGGTTCGTGGCACACTCGGCCAAGACTCTGCCGGCCAGCAGCTCAATGCCTGGGATTTGCTGGCGGCGTTATTTCCCGGCGGCTCGATCACGGGCGCGCCGAAGGTTCGAGCGATGCAGATCATCTCCGAACTGGAACCCACCGTGCGCGGTCCGTACTGCGGCAGCTTGTTTTACGTCGGCTTCGACGGCGCGGCCGACAGCAGCATCCTGATTCGGACATTCACAATCCGCCGGGGCTGGATTCAGTGCTCTGTCGGCGGTGGAATTGTCGCGCAATCTGATCCGGCCGCCGAATACGAAGAGACCCTCCACAAAGCCGAAGGAATGCTCCACGCGTTGCGACCTCTGACCTCTGGCCTCTGAAACATGATCCTGCTGATCGACAACTACGACAGTTTCGTCTTCAACTTGGCTCGCTACTTCCGCGAGTTGGGCCAGGACGTTTCTGTGTTCCGCAACGATCGAGTCACCGTCACCGAAGTGGCCGCGATGCGACCAGCGGCGATCGTGTTGTCGCCAGGTCCATGCACTCCCAACGAATCCGGAATCTGCGTGGACGTCGTGCGGCAATTGGGATCGAAAATACCGATGTTGGGCGTGTGCCTGGGTCATCAAACGATTGCGGCGGCTCTGGGTGGCGAAGTCGTCCGAGCGGCTGAGCCATTTCACGGCCGGACGTCCCTCGTCGAGCATGATGCCCAACGTCTCTTTCTCGGCTTGCCGAATCCGCTGACGGCAACTCGGTATCACTCGCTATTCGTCCCGGAAGCCACGCTCCCTGCCTGCTTGCGGCCGACAGCTCGAACGCGGGATGGTGTGCTGATGGCCTTCGAACACACCGATTGGCCGACGTTCGGGGTGCAATTTCACCCTGAGTCGGTGCTGACCGTTGGCGGGCATCGATTGCTCCAGAACTTCTTGGACTTGGCTGAAATTGCCCGTCCGGGTGCCCTTGAGGCTGGAGATCTCGACCGCCTGGAGCAGTCCGTCCGCCCGATGTCCGATCCCGAAGATTGGGAAACGGTTGGGCCGATCCATTGGTGATGCCTGTGCGGGCGATCGTTGCACGGCTTAGGCAGATTCATCTTGGACCGACGGTGCCAACTTTACCCACTTTCACCAAGCGGCCTTTCTCGCCGAACAGTGGTTGCAGCTTCGGAAAAACCGGCAGAGCCGATCTGATTTTCTCGCTGCTCAAGGTCGATAGAACCAGAATCGGTGCAACCGCGTAGGGCAAGCTGTTCAGGACGAACGGTGAAAGACGCCGGAGGACACTCGTCGAACGGTTTCTGGATGAGGTGAGAAGATGCTGCGCAATCGACTGCTGTTTGGCTCGGCGATGTCCGCCGGTTTGTTGATTTGGGTGAGCCTGTCGGCGATCGGCGCAAGCAAGCCAGATGTCTGGAAGCAGGACTTCACAGAAGCTGCGAAGGCCGCGAAGCAATCCGGGCGGCCGTTGTTGATTCACTTCCACGCGTCATGGTGCGGACCCTGCCGCGATATGGAAAAGGACGTTTTGCATCAGTCCGATGTCCGCGACTTTTTGTCGCGACATTTCGTCGCTGCGATGGTCGACTACGATCAGAACCCCGATTTGGTCAATAGATTTGAAATCAAACTCCTGCCGACCGATGTGGTGGTCGCTCCCGATGGGGCGGTGCTTTTGAAATCCGAAGGGCGGCGTGACCGAAAAATGTACCTGGGGCAGTTGCGGCATGCCTTCGAGCAGATGCCCGCTCGAGAGGACGTTCCGGGATCACAGATTGTCCAGCCACAAGTCACCCGGACAGAATCGTCTCAACCGAATACAAGCACTCCACCAGATCGCTCAGCGGATGAACGGCTCACGACCAAGTTGGTTCCCGAAACTACGCCTGTGGTCGAATCTGATCGCAAAGATTCGCCAGCACCGGTCGAGAAACTACTGGTTGGGTTGGACCGATTTAGTCCAGTTTCGTTGGCAACTCATCGCCAATGGCGGAAGGGGAAAACGGAATTTGCTCTCGTCTATCAAGGGATCGTTTACCTGTTGTGCGACGCAGAAGAATACGGTGAATTCAAAACAGACCCTGTTAAGTACGCTCCACGATTGCTTGGTTGTGACCCAGTCGTCCTGTGGACTTCGGATCGTGCCATCCCAGGGAGCACGCAGTTCGGAGCGTACTTCGATGGTGAGCTGTTTCTCTTCGCATCGCCTGAAAATCGTGACCGCTTCAAGTCCAGTCCAACCCTTTACACGCGGCCTCAACATGTCCTGAAAGTCGATCAAATCGACGGCCCGCGTTGGCGCTGAATCTCGTCGCGAAGCTCCTCATCTAAGTTGCATTTCGTGAGCACTGCATTCGCAAGCAACACTCAGCGACATGCCAATTCCCTCACTTGGCGTTTCAACAAAACGCCCGCTATCATCCGCCCCCTTCGTCGGTAGCAATGACACAAGACACTGCGTCGGAGAGGTGACAGAGCGGCCGATTGTGCTGGTCTCGAAAACCAGTGTACCCGCAAGGGTACCGAGGGTTCGAATCCCTCCCTCTCCGCTTGATTGCTAAACGCTCGCCGTAACTAGCTAACATAGCTTCTTGTTGCGTCGGGCGTTTTGCGTTTATCCCAGTCACTGGGACAAGCACTGGGACAATTCGAAGCGTTTGGCAAAGGTTCCCTGCTTGCAGTCGAGCAGCCGCTTCATGCGCGGTCAGGCATGGGCGGCATTTCTTGGTGGCGGCCGAAAAGAACTCGGACAAGACCTGCACGCTCACGATGACTCGGCCGGCATTCATCAACTCATTCGAGAGCTGCTGAGCGATGGAGCCTTTGACGGCTTCGGCTCGGTCGCGCGCATAAACCAGAATGTTGGTGTCGAGGAAGATCGGCTCAAATTCGGTCATCGTACAAGTCTTCCCGCTTCCAAGTGCGCGGTGCTGGGGGTGGCAGCGGACGCGACCAAAACTCCTCGGACGCTTGGCGGAATTCCGCAAGTGCCTGTTGCCGTCCGGCTACGTCGGCAATCCGAATATCCGTCTGACCGGCAACGCGAACGATCACCACTTCCACGGCTGTCTCCGGCGGCAGCGCGAGGGACTGCGGATCGTCCAAGACGACGGCTCGGCCATCAAAACGGCCTGTTACTCGAGTCATGGCGGATTCCTCGGATTCGTGAGCGATACGGCGGCAGTGTAGCCAGCCAGGCGTTTTGGTCCGAGACCAATCGTCCGTTGCGAGTTGCTGCCCGTGAGATTTGGTCGCCAAAGTCGTGAGACTTCGGAGCGTTTGTGACAATTGTCCGAAGTCTCACGACTTCGGCGACATGTTGAGTCGGAGCCGCGATCGAGACTTATGCTCAATCACATCATTTCATTTTCGCTGAAGAACCGCGCCCTCGTGCTGATCGGGTCGCTGGTCGTCATGGTCTCTGGAGTCATTCAGCTTCGCGAGATGCCGGTTGATGTGTTTCCCGATTTGAACCGGCCCACGGTCACGATCATGACCGAGTCGGCCGGCCTCGCGCCCGAAGAAGTCGAAGTGCTGGTCACGCGGCCGATAGAATTTCTGCTCAACGGAGCGACCGGCGTGAAGCGCGTGCGGTCGGCGTCGGGCATTGGGCTGTCGATCGTGTGGGTCGAGTTTGATTGGGGCACTGACATCTTTCGCGATCGGCAGATCGTCGCCGAAAAACTTCAAATCGCTCGCGAGCGGTTGCCGGCGGACACCAATCCGGTGATGGCTCCCATCTCGTCGATCATGGGCGAGATCATGCTGCTCGGCTTGCGGTCCACCGCCGAGTTGAAGACTCCTGACGAACAGGCCGCCAAGGCGATGGAACTGCGCACGCTCGGCGAGTTCACGCTGCGCAACCGGCTGCTGGCGGTCGGGGGCGTGTCACAAGTCACCGTGATGGGCGGCGTGCTCAAGCAGTATCAGATCATCACGTCGCCGGCGCGACTGGCGACTCAGAACGTCACGCTGCAACAACTGACCGAGGCGGCTCGCAAAGCCAACGTCATCGCGGGGGGCGGCATCATGGTCCGCTCGCCGAAGGAGTCGCTGCTGCGGATCAGCGGCCAGAGCCTCACGCTGGAAGAGATTGAAAACACGCCGGTCCTGTGGCGCGAGCCGATGCCGGTGCGAATCAAGGACGTGGCGGATGTCCGCTTCGGCGGGCCGGTCAAACGCGGCGACGGCAGCGCGTGGGTGAAGGAGCAGGGGCGAGGGGTGAGGGACGAGGGGCGAGAGAAAGCCGAAGAAAACAGTGCGGAATCGGATGTCACTGCCTCGCCCCTGGCCCCTCATCCCTCACCCCTCATCAGCGGCGGCCCGGCCGTCATCATGACCGTCCAAAAACAGCCGAACGCCGACACGCTGGCGCTCGACCGCATGATCGACGACGTGCTGGAATCGTTGCAGCAGGAATTACCGTCTGATGTCGTCATCGAACGCCGCATCTTCAAGCAGGCGGACTTCATCGAGGCCGCCGTTGAGAACGTGACTGAGGCCGTACGCGACGGCGCGGTGTGGGTCGTCGTCGTGCTGTTCCTGTTGATGGGCAACTTCCGCACGAGCCTCAGTTCGCTCATGTCGATGCCGCTGTCGATTCTGCTGACCGTGCTGGTGTTCCACTGGTTCGGCATCACGATCAACACGATGACGCTCGGCGGCATCGCGGTCGCGATCGGCGACTTGGTCGATGATTCCATTGTCGATATCGAGAACATTTATCGCCGGCTGAAAGAGAACCGGCAGCTTCCGGCTGAGCAGCAACGCTTGCCGCTGGACGTGATCTACGACGCCTCGTGCGAAGTGCGGAACTCGATCGTGTACGCGACGCTGATCGTGATTCTCGTCATGTTTCCCTTATTCTCGATGGCCGGCTTGGAAGGCCGCATGTTCGCTCCGTTGGGCGTGGCGTACATCACGTCGTTGCTCTGCTCACTGGTCGTCTCGCTGACGTTCACGCCGGCGTTCGGCTCCGTGTTGCTGCCGCGTGCGAAGCTGCTGGAAGAGGGAGCCGATCCGCTGGTGTTGCGCTGGCTCAAGCGGCTGGACGCGACCGTGCTGCGGTTCACGCTGCGGCACGCGACGCCCATTCTGATCGCCGTCGCCGTCATGGTGACCGCCTCGTGTGCAAGCATTCTGTGGATGGGGGGTGAATTCCTGCCGCCGTTCAACGAAGGGACACTCACGATCAACTTGCGGATGGAGCCGGGCACGAGCCTCGACGAAAGCCAACGCGTCGCCGAACGCGCGGAAGCGCTGATTCTCGAAGTCCCCGAAGTGCTGTCCGTCTCGCGCCGCACCGGCCGAGCGGAACTCGACGAGCACGCGGAAGGAGTCAACTCGTCCGAGATCGACGTGAGGCTCGGCGAGCATGGTCCGCCGAAACCGGGCTGGGATTATGCCGCGTTGCGACTCGTGCCGATCGCGCACTTGTGGGGCTTCGATTCCGTGGGCCGTCCGCGCGAAGAGGTGATCGCCGACGTGCGCGACCGCATCGCGAACATCCCCGGAGCCGCCGTCAACATCGGCCAACCGATCTCCCACCGGTTGGACCACATGATGTCCGGCATCCGCGCCCAAATTGCGGTCAAAGTTTTCGGCCAGGACTTGCGCGAACTCCGCACGGCCGCCTATGACATTCAGGAACGAATACAATCCATCCCCGGCATCGTCGATTTGCAGATCGAACCGCAAGTCGAAATCTCGCAGGTGCGCCTGACGGTGAAACGCGACGAAGCCGCCCGCTACGGCTTGGCTCCCGGCGATGTCGCCGAACTGTTGGAGACCGCCTACAAGGGGCGCGTGGTCTCGCAAGTGCTGGACGAGGACCGCTACTTCGGCCTCGTTGTCTGGTACGACGAAGCCTCGCGCAGCGACCCCGATGTCATCAACGAAACGATCCTCGAAACACCATCCGGCCGCCGCGTCGCGTTGGGCCAGGTCGCCGAGGTGCTCGACACCACCGGCCCGAACACGCTCAATCGCGAGCACGTTCAACGTCGCATCGTCGTCTTCTGCAACGTGCAGGGCCGCGATCTCGCCAGCGTCGTCGCTGATATCAAAACGGCGCTCGCGCCGGTCGAGGAAAACCTGCGAAAGCTCCCCGGCAGCTACTACGTCGAATACAGCGGCCAGTTCGAGGCTCAACAAGAAGCCAATCGCCGACTGGCAATCCTCGGCACGCTGAGCATCCTCGGCGTGTTCCTGTTGCTCTGCAAAGCGCTCGACTCGTGGCGCGCCGCCATGCAGGTTCTCGTCAACATCCCGCTCGCCGCGTTCGGCTCGGTCGTGACACTGTTGATCGTGAATCGTCCCGATTGGGCGACGCTCGCCGCCGCACCGTGGTGGGACTGGCCGCGCGTGTGGGTCGGCGCGACAAGTCTTTCGGTCGCTCACTGGGTCGGCTTCATCACGCTGATCGGCGTCGTCAGCCGCAACGGCATCATGATGATCTCGCACTACATCCACCTGATGCAGCACGAAGGCGAATCATTCTCCGAACAGATGATCGTGCGCGGCAGCCTGGAACGCCTCGCCCCTGTGATGATGACCGCCATGACCAGCTTCATCGGCCTCCTACCGCTGCTGTTCGGAGCCGGCCAAACCGGCAAAGAAATCCTCTATCCGCTGGCGCTCGTCGTGTTCGGCGGCATGTTGACCTCCACAATCCTCGACCAAGTTGTGACGCCGGCGCTGTTCTTCAAGTTCGGCCGCAAGGTCTATGAACGCCCGTCAGCAATGATTGCGAAATGTCCTGAGCCTGCGACCGAGGTGACTGTCGCGTCACCCAGCAGCTTGATTGGAGAGTCCCACCATGATCGCGAGAGGTGATGCGGCTGTTCTTGGCCAGTCTCATGGTTTCGATGACGGTTTGCTCGAAGACGAAGACTTTGGAGCGTCGTGCTTGTGTTGATGTCCGTCTGCGGACTTCTCGGATTTGTGGACTAGCCCACGTTTTGCGTGCGCGCAACGTAGCGCGTATTGTGACGCGTGAGGGGCGAAGTTCATGTCAAAACGTCTCGTGTTTACGAGGGAGTTCAAAGTCGAAGCCGTGGCGTTGGTGTCGCGGCATGGTCTGAGTTTCGCGGAAGCAGCGCGTCGCTTGGAGATCGGTCAAAACCTGCTGCGGAAGTGGCGGGATCAATTCGCTGCGGAAGGCTCGAAGGCGTTTGCGGCGAAGGCTCAGCCGTCGGCGCTGGAAGAGGAGGTTCGTCGTTTGCGGGCCGAGAACGATCGTCTGCGGATGGAACGCGAGATCTTAAAAAAAGCGACGGCCTTCTTCGTGAAGGAGTCGCGATGAGATACGCCTTCATTGAGCGGCATCGGACCGAGTGGCCAATCGTGATTCAATGCGAAGTGCTGCGGGTGTCTCGCAGTGGTTTTTATTCTTG
>CAMDRI010000033.1 GCA_945906725.1 Candidatus Kuenenia stuttgartensis
GCAACTGGGCGGCTACAACAACCGAGCCACCGAAACCCCACCCGGCCCCCAACCCCTCTGGATCGGCCTCCGCAGAATGACCGACTTTGCCACCGCCTGGCTCGCCTTCGGTCCGCAAGACGGATCGAGTTGTGTATAAACGACAGGACCAGCGCAGCGCCTACCCACCATCTTCGACAAATCGGTGGGCCGGCGCTGCGCTGGTCCCACCCTACGGATCAATCGACGTGATACTGCCGTGCGAGTTGTCGCAGCGTTTCGATGGCGTGTTTGTCAAGTGCTCCGTCCCAGGCGATCTCTACCGCAGCGGAGCCTCCGCCGGTGAGTTCTTTGGCGGCGACAGTAATGTGGCCGCGATGGTCGTAGCTATAAATGACTTCGACCGGCGAGCCGGCCGGAAGAGCCTTCGGCAGTTCACTGATGCGCACGTCGCCGATGTGGGTGCAGGCCGCAACGTCGCTGACTTCCCCTTGCAGCAGACGGATGACGATGTTTTCCGGTGTATCGGTCGTCGTGACAAATTGTTTTTTGGTCCCGCACGGAAGCTGCGAATTGCGAGGAATCATCACATGGTGGCGTTTGAGATTCGGATCTCTCGAATCAGTGATCTCGACGCCCAGCGAGTGCGAATTCACGTCGGTGGTGGTGATGGCTTGCAGGCGTTTGAGCAGCGCTGCGGACAGCCGACCATTTCCATCTGTCACTTTGGCTTCGAGAATCGCCGCGTGGATCGCGGCTCCTTGAGCGACCGCGAGCTGCGGGTTGAGCACCTTCGACGGTCGCTTGCCGGTTAGTTGCTCGAGCATTTCAACGACTGCGGGGATCGACGTACTGCCGCCCACTAGCAGAACCTCACTGAGTTCATCGCGTGCTACGTGATTGCCGTCCAATACAAACTCTGTCGTGTCGCGAGTGCGTTGCAACAGATCGAGTGTCATCTCTTCAAACTGTTGTCTGGAAAGTTCGACCGGCAGAGTTTTTCCTCGGAAAGTGACTTCAATCTTGGTCTTGGCCCAATGACTCAGCTCACGTTTTGCCGATTCGCATTCGCGCACCAGCGTGAACTTGGCTTGAGCGTCCTCGCGCGGGTCGATGCTGTATTTGGCGACGAATCTATCGCAGGCGAAATCCAGAATCCGTTCGGTCCAGTCCAAACCACCGAGCATCGTGTCGCCGTCAGTTGCCAGCACGGTGAATTCCGTCGGCGTGTATTTCACGAGGGTCACATCGAACGTGCCGCCGCCGAGGTCGTACACCAGAATCGTCTTCGCCTTGCCAGGAACATCCAACCGGCCCAGCTCACCTTTCGTCCAAGCGTAGGCCAACGTAGCAGCCGTTGGTTCATTGATGATGTCCACGACATTAAGCCCGGAAATCTTGCCGGCGTATTGTGTGGCGGCGCGCTTCGGTTCGTTGAAGTAGTACGGCACGGTGATGACAGCATTGCCGATCGGTCCGATCTTTTTCTCTGCGTCTTGTTTGAGCTTCTTCAGGATTAGCGAAGAGATCAGCTCCGGCGTCATGCGGCGCTCTTGATACTGCAGCGCGAAACGCGGGTTGCCCATCTCGCGTTTGATCGCGATGACGACACACGCCGGGTCTTGCAGAGCCAGCACATCCGCTGGTGGACCGACGAGGATTTTTCCGTTCTCGCCGAGCACCACGATCGACGCCGTGATTGGTCTGTCGTGCGAATTGTTGATCACTTCGGGATTGCCGTCTTCTCCCAGCCGCGACAGCGCGGAATACGACGTTCCCAAGTCAATCCCGACGGTCTGCCCTTCAACAAATTTGACGGACGGATCACTCATAGTTGGTTACTGCTCGTCTTGAACGGGGTTCGTCAACTGCCCGATCTTCTCGATTTCAATGGTCACGGTGTCGCCGTGTTTGAGAAACACTGGCGGCTTACGGGCTCCGCCAACGCCGTGCGGCGTGCCGGTCAGGATTACCGTACCAGGCAGCAGCAACATGCTGCCGCTAAGGAATTCGATCAGCGTGGGAACGTCGAAGATCATGTCGTTCGTGTTCCAGTCCTGCATGGCCTGACCGTTGAGAATCGTCTTGATGCTCAGTGTGTTCGGATCAGGGATCTCATCCACCGTGACGAGACACGGTCCCAACGGACAGAACGTCGCGAACGTTTTGCCTCGGCACCACTGCCCGCCGCCGCGCTTGATCTGCCAGTCGCGAGCACTGACATCGTTCGCGCAGGTGTAGCCGAGCACATACTTCAGAGCGTCCGCCTTCGAGACGTTCTTGCACGGCTTGCTGATCACGACCGCCAGTTCGCACTCGTAGTCGACGGCGTCACTCCGCAGGTGGCGCGGCAACAAGATCGGATCACCGGGATTGTTCACCGCACCGCAATTCTTCATGAACAGGACCGGCCATTCGGGGATCGCCTGGTTTCCCTCTTCGGCGTGCCGGCGGTAGTTCAAACCGATGCAGAGCACATCCACCGGCGCGATCGGCGTGAGCAACTTGGCAACGTCGGCCTTTTCGCCGGTGTCGCGATGCTGAGCGAAGATGTCGCCGTCGATCCGTGTCGCCGAACCGTCGGCGGCTTGTCGTCCGTAGTGTGTGTTTCCCGCCGAATCGCGATAGCGAATGATCTTCATGAAGCAGACTCCTGAGTGGTGAGTGAGGACCGCGAACATTACGACAATTCGCCGCCAGCGTTGCAAGCGAGTGCGGCAAAGGAGAATCTTCCGCCATGAACGCCGCCTCAGGATTCTCGACGACTTCCGCTTCGATCCCCTGCCCTGCTTTGCCATTTCCCGATGAAGGCAATGTTTGGGACGCCCTGTGGACTCCGCCAAAAATCGACCCGACCGCGTGGGTCGCCCCCGGCGCGATCGTCGTCGGCCGAGTGCGACTCAAGGCTCGCAGTTCCGTCTGGTACGGCTGCGTCCTACGCGGCGACGGTGACGTCATTGAGGTCGGCGAGGACACGAACGTCCAAGATGGATCGATTCTGCACGTCGATCATGGTTTCCCCTGTATTCTGGGCAATCGAGTGACGCTCGGCCATCGGGCGTTGGTCCATGCGTCGGTGGTTGGTGACGAAGCCATGATCGCGATTGGCGCGACGATCCTCAGCCGCTGTGTCATCGGCGAGCAAGCTCTAATCGCGGCCGGAGCGGTCGTCATGGAAGGGACACACGTCCCACCACGAACGCTATGGGCGGGCTGTCCGGCTCGGAAACTCAAAGATCTGACGGACGAGCAGGTCGCACGCATCGCTCACGCCTGGAAACACTATGTCAACAATGGCCAACTGGCTCTCGCGCGATTTGGACGTCGGCACATCGACGAGTTGTTGGCGAACGCTGACTCATCCGCTCGTGAGACCACCGGCGTTCCCAATTTGCCGGACGCCGCGCTATAATCTCGCCCATCACGATCGGGTCGATAGCCCGGTGAAATCAGCCTCGTTTCGATTTGATGACACTTCAGGAGATTTCGACCGACATGCCCACGCCGCGCGTTCTCATGCTGATTGTTTTGATTTTTGCCGCCGCCTCGGCTCGACTACTGCCGCACTTGCACAATTTGGCTCCGATGACGGCGGTGGCGCTGTTCGCGGCCGCCTACTTTCCGAGCCGTCGCTGGAGCGTGCTCTTGCCGTTGGTCGCCATGTTTCTGAGCGACGTCGTGCTGTACGCGACCAAGGACGTGGCGTATCGGGACCAGGCCTTGAGCAACATGATCTTCGTTTATCCCGCGTTCGCAGTTGTGGCGGGTCTTGGACAATGGCTGCGGGGCCGAGTGACAGTGGGGCGAGCGATTGTGACAGCTCTGGGCTGTTCGGTGGTGTTCTTCCTGATCACGAACTTCGGAGCATGGCTGACGCTCAGTCGGATGACTCCGCCGTTTTACTCGCAGACGTTCGGCGGATTGATCGACTGCTACATCGCGGGCGTACCCTTCCTTCGTGGGACGATTGCCGGCGACTTGCTCTACACCGCCGCTCTGTTTGGAGGAATTGCGTGGCTTGAGCGGCGAGTTCCGCAATCGAGCCAGACGCTCGTGCAGCCGACGCGGTAGCGCAGGGCGAGCAACGAGAATCGACGGCTCGTGTTATTCACTGCGGCAACAGACATCTTCGTCCGCGTGAGGCTCGATAGCCGTACTCGATTGCGAACCAGTTCGCGTAGCGCTCACGATCCTCGGTGCGGGTGTTGCGAGTGTCGAGCACATGCCCGATTTCGTGGATCAAGACGTTGTTGAGGTAGAAATCTTTGAGAGCCGCGATCGTCCAGGTCAGCGTCCATTCGCCACCCGTATCTGACCAGACGCCGCCGAACATGCGGGCTTCGATCTGCTGTTGAGGTGTCGGCGGACGGACGTAAGTCTCCACCAACGACTCTTCGATCGGATACAAGTACACGCTGGCTCCCCACTGCATTCCGTAGCAGGGAAACAACTGCCGCTTGCGAGTCATCCGGCTGAGCTGCACGACCTCAACCTTGTCCAGAATGGATCGCGGCAGCAATGACAACCGTTCGCGAATCTCCTGCACTGTGACCGGATGCAAGAACGTCGGCCCCGGTGGTTGAAGCACGAATTGCGGATGTTGCTGTCGTCGCGGCTCATCGGATCGCGCCTGGTGCCAATCTTCTTGCGCGAAGAACGCGGATTGCTCGCCGCTGCCACCGCCCCCGCGTTTGCGAAAGGCCGCTACGGGACGGGACGCCGTGCTCCGCCGACCGTTGTGCAGTCCGGCAACCGAACGATTTGTCGATTTGTTCCCAGAGCGTTTCATGGCGTTCCCTTCGCGTGCAGCGATGGGGCTTTCGGAAGGTTGCAGGTGGGCGGACTTGGCGGCGAATCCGCCCCGAACTACCGCCATGGTCCGGCTCGAACCATCCCCTCGCTACCTGTACAAAATAAGAGCCAAGCCAGACGAGAGTTGCAGCGATTTCCGGTGCCTGGACAGTTCTCCGGCGGCCATTTCGAGTTGAATTCTCGTTGCCCGCCGGGAGCCTCGAAAGACTCCGCCATCAAGCCTTTGCAGCAAACCGGAGGGTTTGAGCGGAGCGGGCGACGCGATTCCGAATCTTCCCACGCTGTTCACTACTCGGCCGCGAGTTTTCCGAGTGGCCCTGACGATTGTGCCGATTGCGCAATGGAGAATCGGCGATCCAGGAGATTGGCAGAAGCGACGTCGGCGTGGTTATTTGGCTTTGATGCCCGCCGTCTTGTACGGCTCACTCGCTTTGGCCACCAAAAATAGTTCGGAGTTCGGTGCAGTCGCCTCGAATTGAATCGCTGACACACGCAAACTGCCATTGCCGAGCAGGTCGCGTTCGCCGTTCGTGGCGTTCTCTGTCTTGCGGTCCGTCCAGTTGTTCTCAATCGGTTTGTCCGCGCTCATCAGCAAGTTGAATTTGTTCGCGTCGTAGCCTTTCGCGATGAGCAACTCCGCTTTCGCAGCGCCGGAAAACAAACAACTGCGCCACTTCAGATCGCCCGAACCTTCGCCCGGCATTGCGTCAAACAGCAAACCGGCTTCGGCCTGATTGCGGAACGAGCAGTGATCGATCAGCACATTCTTCGCCACTACTCCTTCAGCGAAGCGAATGCCGCTTGTTGATCCAGTCGCGCCACAGTTTCGGATGGTCAACGACTCGACGGAACCTTCGAGGAACACGCCCGCCAACATCGACCCAACAAATCGGCAGCGTTGCACAGTGACACGCTGAGTCGCTGCGCCGGTGCCCGATTTGCCGATCTGCACGCCGGCCGCCGTGGGAGAGGCTTTCTGAATCGTGATCGATTCCAGGACGATGCCATCCGCTCCTTCGCCCCCCACCGCACTGCTCAGTTCGATCCCCGCTTTCCCAGGATCCGAGATGACACATTTCCGGATTCGACAGTGTTCGACCGAGCCCGAGATGACAATGCCCTTTTCCTTTTGCGGAAATCCAGACAGATCAATGTTGATGTTCTCGATCGTCACGCCGCTGCGATTTTTGATGGTAATCGCAGCCTCGGAGAGGCTGGGTGATGTCAGCGTCACTGGCTTCCCGTCGGTGTCCGATGTCAGATGGACTTCGCCGGGAAATGACTCATCGAAGATGATCGCTTCCTCGTACGTTTGTCCGGGCTTCACGCGGATGAGGAATCTCAGCGGCTTTCCGTTGGCGGCCTTCTCGTGTTCCGCACGGCTCTCGACCGCTGAATGAACCGCTCGCCCAATCGATTTGAATTTTCCGCCGGCTCCGACCAGCAGCGTCACTTCGTAAGCATCAGATTTCTTCGCAACGCCGGCAGCGGTGTTGGCGAGCGACTTTCCACTCTTGTCCTTCTTCGTGGACTTTGTGACTAGCTTGCTAGATTCCCCGGATTCGCGAGTGGTCCACCACACAATACCACCAATCACCACCACGGCTGCCGCAGCCATCGCGCCATATCGCCCAGCGGGCTGCTTGAGCCAATCGCTCGCCGATTTTGCGGGCTTCTTGGGAGTTGGCTCCGGTGTTTCGGCGCGGCTGGTCTCGAAGGAAAAATCGGCGACATCGATTTGTGCTTGCGGCGATTCAAAGACCACCGCTTCCGCAAGCGGAGGCTCGGCCGGAGTTGGCTCGACCGGAACATCCAGCGGAATTGTCTCAGCTTCTTCAGCGGGAGGCTCTTCGCTCTGAGTACCGAAGAGCGCGAACAGGTTGTCATCCTCTGCAGATTCCGTGGGAACATCCACGGGACTGATGATGGTCGCTTCGCTCGCAGCCTCATTGCCAAACTGAAAGTCTAGGGCGACCTCCGTTTTTTCTGCGGTTGCTACCTCGAAAAAGTCGAATGGTGCCGTCGCTGGCTCGGCGGGGGGCACCACGGGTGCGGCAACTATTACTGGTTGTGCAACCGGCGTTGCGACGACCGGGACCGCGACCAGTTTCGCGACTGGAGGCTGAGTAACCGCAACGGGCTGAGCCACCGGAATTGCGACCAGCGGTGCTGTCACCGGCGGTGCGACGGGAAGCGCAACTGCAAACGGTGGTGTGATCACCGGAGTCGCAACCACTGGCTGAGAAGTTGGCATTGCAGAAACCAACATCGTTCCTGGTCGTGAGATCTTGGTGGCTGAGGAACCATCGGAGGTTTGCGCCGACAATGACGAGTCCATAACGTGCGAAGTCGGTTTCAGAATCGCAGGGTCACTCTGCAAGTCGCGCGGCGGTTGAGCCAACCGCCCGCTCGGCGAACTTCCCCGCGTGAGCGGAACATGACGTTGCTTCCAGTCGGCCCCGGCATTGCCGGCCAACCACTGACGGCAGGCCTCGGCGACGGCAGCCGCAGATTGATAGCGATCCTCCGGCTTTTTCTCGACCATCTTGTTGAGCAGCATGGACAATGAGGCGGGGCAATCGATTCGAGAGTCAGTTAACGGCGGAAACGGTTTCGTCTGGTGCCACATCAGTCGCTGAGTCAGCGATCCTTCCGTGTAGGGCGGATTGCCGGTCAGTAAAAATTGCAGCGAGCAACCCAGGCTGTAAATGTCGGCTCGCGCATCGACCCAGTGGCTGTCGAGCGCCTGCTCCGGCGCGAGATAGTCAGCGGTGCCGAGCACCTTTTCATCGTGGGCGACCGTCAGCGGATTTTCGTCGCGGTCATCAAAGAAACGAGCCAAGCCCATGTCCAAGAGTTTGATGATGCCGTTGGTGTCGATCAGCAAGTTCGCCGGCTTGATGTCTCGATGCACGAGACCCGCTCGGTGCGCGTGTTCGAGTCCCTCGGCCGCCTGCCGAATGTACTCGACCGCGTCGGCGTAGTCGGCAGGCCCATTGCGAATGATCAGTTCCTGCAGGCTCTGGCCGTTGACGTATTCCATCACCAAGAAGTGAATTTCCGAGTCGCGGTCTTGAGCGCAATCGACGTCGTACGCTCGCACGATGTTCGGGTGATCGACCGACGCGACCGCCTGAGCCTCGCGATGAAACCTCGCGAGGTACGACGAATCGTGGACTCGCTTGCCAGGCAGCACTTTGATCGCGCACCGCCGCTTCATCAGCACATGCTCGGCCAGATAAACGGAACTCATCCCGCCTTTGCCCAGCAAGTCCAGCAGCTTGTATTTGCCGAGCGAAAAACCCTTGTGCTTTCCGGCCAGCAGTTTTTCAGCCTGCCAGCGCGTGATGACTTCGCCGCTGACCAGCGCGTCCGCAATCGACTGCGCCTTCTTGACGTCAACTCCGCGAGCCTCGTACTCGTCCAATAGCTTTTGAAGCTGTTCCTTATCGATCAAGCCGCTCTGTCGAACGACCTGCAAAAACGATTCGACAGTCAGCTTGAGGGCCATGCGAGATCAACCCAAACGTGCGGCGAGATAAAAGAGCACGGATTTCGGTGGTCGAAAAAACGAGTGAGTATTAGACCAGTCGTCCCCTGCCCTTTCCAGCAGGAGGCCCGCATCCTCACTACAAATCGGACGGCAGCCACTACAATACGCTTCCACTTTGAGGAGCCTGATTTTGTCCGACACCTTGCACAACTGTCGTTTCCTGAAAGCCGTTCGCCGAGAACCAACCGACACGACTCCCATTTGGATCATGCGCCAAGCTGGTCGGTATTTGCCGGAATACATGGCCGTCCGCCGCCGCGTGACGTTCATGGAACTTTGCAAACGCCCCGACCTTGCGGCCGAGGTCACGCTGACCGCTCAGCGAGTCCTCGGCGTCGACGCGGCAATCCTCTTTGCCGACTTACTGCCGATCTTGGAGCCAATCGGCTTGCAGCTTGAGTACGCCGAGGGAGAAGGCCCAGTGATTCACAATCCTGTGCGAGACGCTGCCGGAATTGACTCGCTGAGATGTCTCGACGACGTTGATTCATTGCAGTTCGTGTTCGACGCCGTCCGCCTGATCCGTCGCGATTTGCCAGCCGACATCCCCCTGCTGGGATTCGCCGGAGCACCGTTCACGCTCGCGTCGTATGCCATCGAAGGGGGCGGCTCGAAGAATTACGCCCACGTCAAGCGGCTGATGTACTCCGACTCTGGAGCATGGGCCGCGCTGATGAACTGCCTGACGCACAGCCTCGTGAAATACATTCTCGCGCAAGTCGAAGCAGGCTGTCAGGCGATTCAACTCTTCGACAGTTGGGCCGGCTGCCTCTCGCCCAGCGACTATCGCGAGTACGTCCTGCCACACACGAAAGCGGTCATCGACGGTGTGAAACATGCCACGCCGGTCATCAACTTCGCAACTGGCAATCCCGCGCTGTTGCCGCTGCTTCGCGAGGGGGGAGGCGACGTGATCGGCTTGGATTGGCGAGTCAATCTGCGAGACGGTTGGAAAACAGTGGGCCACGATGTCGCCGTCCAAGGCAACCTCGATCCCATCATACTGTTGACCGACATCCCCACGATCCGCCGCCGAGCCTTGGATGTTCTGGCCGCCGCCGAGCACCGCCCAGGCCACATCTTCAACCTCGGCCACGGCATCACCCCCGAAGTACCGCCAGAACATGCGAAGGCGCTCGTCGAGATCGTGCATGAACTCGGAGCAAAGTAGCGCCCCCATGTAGCCCTGTCGCTCCGCGACAGGAAAGCCGAACGCTTCACCGACGTCGCTTACGAGAAGAATACTCAACAACCAATCAAAGTCTTCCCAGCGATCGGAACTCCTGTCGCGGAACGACAGAGCGTCTAGCCGCACATCTGCAACAACCCCGCAGGCATCCGTTGCAGCTTGCCAGTCCGATCCACGCAAGCCAACGTGCTGTGCCCAGTGCAGAGCAGCGCGCCATCGCGGAACAGTTCGTACCCGTGTTCGAGCTTCGCCTCAGTCGCCGTCGTGATCGTTGTCCGCAGAGTCAGCAAGTCGTCATACCTCGCCGGCACGCGATAGCGGCAATCAAGCTTCACGACAACGAGAAACAAGCCTCCCTCTTCCATCGCTCGATAGTCGCCCCCTTGAGCGCGAAACAACTCGGTCCGTCCGACCTCAAAGTAGCTAAAGTAATTCGCATGATGCAAAAACCCCATCGCGTCGGTTTCGGAATATCGCACCCGAATTTGAATATCGTGATGTCGCATGGTTTCGTCGAAGTTTGATTTTTAGACCACGAAGTCACAAAGGCAGGAAGGACGGATTTGTGCCTTTGTCCTTTGTGGTCTCTATCCATCCGTAGGCGGGTCAATGGCTCGGTGGCTGAGTGTTCTGGAATGCCCTTGCCCGGAACAGGAAGTCGATGATGTTGCCTTCGTGGGGCTGCATCCAGTGGAGTTGGATTGTCTTCACTTCGCCGATATTCAGCCGGTCGATGTTGGTGGCGTCGAGCAGTTGTTTCGACCAATTTTCGTCTTTCGTCAGGCACGAGGCGACCAGCGTGCCGCCGATTTTCGAGAGCATGTCTTTCTGCTCGCACTTCACGACTGAGACGAACGGGAACATGTACTCGGTGTTGGCAACGGCCGGTTCGGTGCTGGAGCAATGCACGACGGTCGGACGCAGGAAGTCGTATCGCTCGTGAGCGACATGGCGTTCTCCGTTGCGATACTTGGCCGAAACCTCGGTTACTCCGGGAGCTTCCACCAATTCTTTGATCTGCGCGTTGATGGCTTTCGCTGCTCCGGGGACGGTGAACGCGGCGAGCGGCGACTTGGGATCGCTCATCGGCAGCGGAGCGATGGGGCCGAGCCGCTTGGCCAGCGCTTCGGCGATCTCTTCGGTGTGTCGTGAAGCCCAGATGCCGGAGCAACTGATACAGCTTCGGCCGCTGTTGGCGAAGACGCTTTCGGCCATCAAGTCGATGTACTTTTCCCACTGATCGACCATGTCGTCGCCGAACAGAATTTTCGAGAAACCCGGCCCGTGAGCCTGCACACGCGGGTTGCCGTGATAGCGTTCGACGGTCGGAGTGCCGCCGAAGATCATCGCTCGATTGCAGGTCTCGAGCACGGCGGCTCCGCATTCGGGACCGCCGGGATAAACGCAGAAGACTTCGCGCGGCACACCGGCTTGAGCAAACGCTTCGTACATGCGGTAGGGCGTCCACGGCTCTTGCGGGCCAGGCTTGAGCACGAGACCGATCTGTAATGGGATGACCGGCATCCACAACGTATGCACGCCCGGCGAGTTTGACGGCAGCACCATTCCCAGCACATTCGTCTGAGCTTGATAGCTGACCATCACGCCTCGGCTCTCCATGCCGTAGCCCTTAGTCAGAATCTCCAGCGGCAGCCCACGCGTCAAAGCCTCCAGCGTGTGCCGCATGTTGCGAAGCACATAGGCGTTCTTCTTCATATTTCCGGCGCACATGTGCTCAGGAAGGCCGGTTGTCGCGGATTGCATGCGGCAGAACTCAGCCGGACTTTGCGTGCCATTGCCGAGCGGCAGGGTCGCGTTCTGGTAGAGGTCGGCGGCTTTCTCGGCCATGCTGCAAAGCTGATCGATGCTGAATTGGCGGAGGATGTCGCGCGCCTTGTTGGCCTTCCGCATATCCATCTTGATGATGCCGCCGTTGGCCTGATGGACGGTGGCGAGCACTTCGCCCGTCTCGAAATGGACAACTTTGTCCTTCTCCATTGACTCGTACGGCTGGCCCCAGCGGATCACGGGAATGTCGAGCATTGTTCATCAATCCTGTTGTAAGAGTTTGAAAACGAAACCGGGGACTGACGCCCCCGCTCGCAATTAGATTGGTCGTTAGTAAACGCCGACCGTTGTTGTGGCGGCGAATTCGTGGAACGGCCGAGTGCCGCTGATGCCATCCCACGGGTATTTGTCGTGCGGCAATTCGCGTTCTCCTTCGTCTCGTTCCATGAAGCCGGGGACGAAGAGTTCTTTGGTCATCGTGTAGAGCTTCACACGGCCGGTCGCGCCGTAGGGGACGACTTGGTTGTAGTCCTCGAATTCGACTGTCTCGATGACGGCTCGTGGTTGCGGGGCGTAGTAGGTGATCTTGAAGTTGTCGGCGGGGTCAAACGGCTTGCCGCAGGCGAGTCCCATCAGCGTGTTGCCGTAGGTCGGCGTGATGTACACGTTCGGGCCGAGTAGTTCCTCGCGGCAAAAGCGATACCACTGCGGAGTGAACTCGGTGCCGCCGGCGAAGATCCCCTTGATGCCGGACTCTTCGATGCTGCACCCCTTGTCCATGAGCTTCAGGGCCAGAGCTTCGAGCAGTTTCGGTGTCGCAAAGGCGCACTTGATGTCGTGACCGGCGGAGAGAATCGTCACGGCTTGGTCGATGACATGATCGGCATACGCCTTCACGCCGGAGATGTCTCCTTTCTTCAAAAGCTTCACAACCCAACGTGGGTCGAGGTCCACGCAGAAACAGATGCCGCCGCGATGTTGGGCGAGGTGCTCAACCGCGAGTCGCAAGCGACGCGGGCCGGACGGGCCAAGCATCAGCCAGTTCGAGCCGCGTGGAAAATACTCATCGGGCAGCGTGTCTGAGAAATTCTCGTAGTCGATCCAGTGATCTTCAATGACCATGCGACTCTTCGGGATACCAGTCGTGCCGCCGGTCTCGAAGACGTACACCGGCTTGTCGGCGAGCCCCTTCGGAACCCAGCGACGGATTGGGCCGCCACGGAGCCATTCGTCCTCGAAGTTCGGGAACTTCTTCAAGTCCTCGAAGCAGTTGACCTCTTTGAGCGGGTCGAATTTGAACTCCTTCTTTTTCTCCAGCCAGAACGGGCAGCCGGTCGCATCGCTGAAGTGCCAGCGGATGGTTTGGCGGGTGTGTTCGTCGAGCAATTCCTTGGCTTTAGCCAGTTTGGCGGCGAGGGCAGTGTCACTCACGGTGAGTCAATCTCCTAGGAGGGAAGTCAGAAGACCGGGGCCGCAGTCGGCCTCGAACGGTTTCCACGGTGGGAGGCGACAGAGTAGGTGGCTTCAGCGACCATTTCAACTCGCCCAATGCGAGACGTCACAGCGGCCAACCGTTGCGACTCTCTGCCGAGACGTCCACATCTTTCACTCCGGTCGTGATGATTGAGCCGCTGGGAGCGCTGAACTCCGCAGTTTGGCAACGTTGGGGCGTGACTTAGCTTTAGCCGCTGGATTTCCCGCGAGCCACTGAGCTGCGATTGCGCGCGGCGGTGATGTGACATGACGTCGCCCGGACGCCTGCGCCTGGGGTGCTCGGCCGGATAGAAGCCCGGCAACCGCTCGTCCGTTTTCGTCGTTCAGATAGGCGCGTGGTTCAATCACGATTCAAAATCTTCTTCGCCTGCAACCGATCGTCGTTCTGTCCGCCAGTAACGGGAAACACAACATCCTTGCATAATTCGGCAAATCCAGGCGGTCGAAAATAGTTGTGACCTCATCCAACGGCATTGGGATTCGACTGCGCATTGTGCCGGTTACGCCGGCCGCTCTGCTTCCAATCACTGGCAACACCGCTCGAAAACCACTGCGACTCGAAGTGTCGGGACGAGGCGTCACGGCTGCGAATTGCCAGAGATTGATACTCAAAAATCGCAGGTCGAACCGTACACTCCCGCCCGTCTACGCCAGCGATTTCCTCCAGGATGCGAACTGTGCCCAGTAAATTGATCATTGACGCCGATCCGGGGATCGGGGATGCCCTAGCGGTGGCGCTTGCGCTGCTCGATCCCGAAATCGATTTGCTGGCGGTCACCGCCACCGCCGGATGCGTCTCCGGCCCAACCGCCACGAAGAATCTGCAAGCAGTGATCGAACTGATCGATCCCGCCAAGTGGCCACGCCTGGGAGCCTCCGAGGCCGAAGTCCCTCTGCCGGGAGGTGAACTGATGCCGGGGTTTGTTGATCCGGCACTGCTCAACGGCCGCCACGGCTTGGGTGAATCCGCCGTCGCCGTCGCCGAATTGCACAAGCCTCAAGAGGCCGTCAAATTGCTCACCGAATTGGTGCGTCTGCATCCCCAGGAGATCACTCTACTGACGCTCGGCCCACTGACCAACGTGCTGGCCGCTCAAGAGCGTGATCCCGAGTTTTTGTCACTGCTCCGCGAATTAGTCTGCTTCGGAGGCTCGGTCGCCGTGGGCGGCAATGCGACAGCCGCTGCTGAGTTCAACATCTTCGCCGATCCGGAAGCGGCTCGACAGATTTTGAGAACGCCGGCCACCAAAACACTCGTGCCACTGGATGCCGCCCAGCAACTCGTGCTCAATTACGACCAGTTCTCGCGGCTGTCGGACGTCGGCATCGGCCGAGCCGGTAAGGCGATGCTTGAATGGCTGCAGTTCGGCCTGAGGGCATCGCACGAACATCTGGGCAACGAAGGCTTGGCGCTGTGCGAGGTCGTCGCGCTTGCGGCGGTTTCGCAAGACCGTCTCGTGCATACCACGTCGATGGCGATCGATGTCGAAACGCAAACCGGGCTGTGCCGCGGAGTCACCATCTTTGACCGCCGAACCTCGCGCCGCTGGCGCGACAACATCGAAGTCGTCGATGAAATCAATCCTCAGGGACTGCTCGACTACTTCGGCAGAATGCTGCGGCGGATCGAGATTTGAAGTTTGAAATCGCCAAGCTCCAGCTTCAGATCAACGGGAACAGACGACTCCGACTGCTCCGCCGAGAACTTCATCTGCTCGACCGGCGTGTCCGCTTTGCTTTGCTGAGGCACCGAGGGAGTCGAATCGTCTTCGGCGACCGACCGGTCGCTGAGATCGACTTGCACGGGAAATTTCTCGCCACGCCGCAGCACCATCAGCCGGACCTTCTTGCCGACCGGTGAGAGACTGACAACGTTGATCAGGTGGTTCTCATCGACAATGTCGATGCCGTCGAAGCTCAGGATGACGTCGTCCTTCTGCAACTTCGCTCGCGCAGCCGGCGTGTTGGGATAGATCGCCATCACTCGCGCGCCACGAGCACGATCCAGCTTCAACGCCCGAGCTTTGGTGATGTCGAATTCGGGATCGAGTTTCACGCCGAGATACGCGCGATACACCTTGCCGTATTCCAGCAGTTGATCGACGACGCGGCTGACCAGATTGCTGGGGATGCTGAAACCAATCCCCTCGTTGCCGCCACTGTTGGACGCGATCGCCGTGTTGATCCCGACCACTCGGCCGTTGAGGTCGATCAACGGCCCGCCGCTGTTGCCGGGATTGATCGCCGCATCAGTCTGAATGAAATCCTGATTCAGCACCCCTTTGTCACCGAGCTTCAACGACCGGCGGCTTTTCGCGCTGATGATTCCAAAGGTCACCGATTGGCTCAGCCCAAACGGACTGCCGACCGCCAGCACGGGGTGTCCGATCTCGGCCACGTCGCTGTCAGCCCACGCCACCGCGGTGAGACCCTCGACAGGCACTTTCATCACGGCGATGTCCGAGGCCGCATCATCCCAGACTCGTTCGGGATTCACTTGGCGGCCGTCGGGTAGCGTGACTTTGATCTCCTTCAACTCCGAACCCGCGATGACATGCCGGTTCGTGACGACGTACTCGCCCGGCAAGTGAGTGCTGTGGACGATGACTCCCGAACCTGTTTCTTCAACTTCTCCCCGCAGCACGGTGCGATGCGAGGCTTCGATGTGGACGACGCTCGGCGAAATCTGTTTGGAGATTTTGGCCATCACTCGGCCGGCATCGCGCAAAGCGTTCGAGCCACTGTCGAGATCCAACTCGGCCCCGCGACGCGGATCGGCGTGCAGCCGCTCGAATGCGGCCCAGCCACCGACGAACGCCAACACTCCGAACAGCACGATCGTGGATCGAACTCGCATGGTCGCTGCTCCGGTCGAAAAACGGTTCTCCTCGGTTGATCGTCGGATGGCACGGTCTCAGCGAATGGAATTGCCGTAACGATCACTCGCGAGACGCAAGTCCTGCCCGCGATGCCGAACGGGCAAGGAGTTTGGGTCCGGAAAACTGTGCGGGCGGGTATCGGAAAGCAGTCAGCAGAAAGCAGACGACTGCATTCTGCTGACTGCCTTCTGTCTTCTTCCCTTTCATCCCCTCGGATGGCACCGCGCATGCACCGCCTTCAATCGCGAGTGCTCGACATGCGTGTAAATCTGCGTGGTCGCGATGTTCGCGTGCCCCAACAGTTCTTGCAGAGCACGAATCTCCGCTCCGCCGGCCAGCATGTGTGTCGCGAAGCTGTGCCGGAACGTATGCGGACTGACGAGCTTGCTGCACCCCACCCGAGCGGCGTATTTCTTCACCAGATGCCAGATCATGATCCGAGTCAGCCCGGTGCCGCGCCGCGTGACAAACAGCCAATCGGCCTCTCGCCGGCTGACAAGCTGCGGCCGTTCGTGTTCGAGGTACGCTTCCAACGCCAACCGCGCGACCGGGTTCAGTCCGACGATTCGCTCTTTGTTCCCCTTGCCCAGACAGCGGCAGAAATTCTCTTCGAGCCGGACATCCTTCACTTTCATGTTCGAGATTTCCGAAGCTCGGCAACCGGTCGCGTACAACAGGCAGAGCAACGCCCGATCCCGCAGCGGCTGGCGATCGTCCGACGTCGGCGACGCGATCAACCGATTGACCATCTCTGGCGAAAGCACCTTCGGCAGATTCTGCCACAGCTTCGGCGAGCTCATCAGATCCGCGACGCTCTCGGCCAGAATCCCCTCCAGCACGAGATACCGAAAGAACATTTTGATTGCGACCAGATGCCGCCCAATCGTACTGGCCGCCAGCTTTCGCTCGTGCAACCACTGCAAGTGCCCGGTCAGAGTGCCGAGATCGACCTGATGCACCGTCCCCGGCCCATGCTCGCGAAACCATTCGGAGAATTGCAGCAAGTCCGTGCGATACGCGGCGAGCGTGTTCTTCGACATGCCGCACTCGGCCTGCAAGTACGTCACAAACGCCGCGACCTGACTCGACAAATCAGCCGGTTTCGCGGTGGTGATCGTAGCGGAGGAAACAGGTCGTCGACGTTCGGGCATCGGGCATCTCCCAAGTTCCCTTATCGTCATTCGGAAGATGGGCACTCTTGCCCGTCTCGAATTCCAAACCCTCAACCGTTCGCCTCTGATTACTGAAGGTAGTGAACAAGCCGGGACATAATGCTCCGTGTTCCGTTCTCGACTGGCAGAAATACAACGCAGCCCCGACGTCCGCAGAATTTGAGCCTTCGGTGCCTTGTCGGACATCTCTCAAGTCGTGAGATCGTTGGTCAGATCGAATCCATTTTTTGTATTCCAGAAGAGACTTTCATACCCCTGCTCGATACGGCCTTGGCTTTCTCGTTGACCATGCTGGTGGTGGTGACCGTCGTCACTCAGTAATTCCAAATTTGTCTTACACATTCCATTGGACGTAATCCTTCACGGCCCGGACACTCCGCAGGTCGTATCGCGACAACACGGACACTCGCGTGCCGAGTGGTAAGCGACCGACGCGCCAAGGCTGGCGGGTTACGTGGCCGTAGGATGGGCACTCCTGCCCGTCCCTTCTCCGACGAACAGTGGACGGGCAGGAGTGCCCATCCTACGACACCGCCGCTTTCGAGACGACTGGCTCGCGTGCAGAAATGGCCGCGTTGATTCGAGCGAGTTGATCGACCGTCAGCAACCAACTCATCGCCTCGGCGTTCTCGCGGATTTGATGTGGACGTTTGGCTCCGCAGAGCGCGACCGTGATGCCGGCTCGTTGGATTGTCCAGTTGAGAACGATCTGCGAAACCGGGCGAACGATTTCATTCGCCATCGCTCGCAGTTCGTCTAGGAAGTCTTGGTTCCTCTGCCATTCGTCGCCGGAGAACATCGGGTATTTGCGGCGGCCATCCTTCGCGTTGAAAACATGCTCGCGCGATAAATGACCCGCCAGCAAACCTTTCATCAGCGGCCAGTAGACGATGGCGGCAACTCCGTGTTCGACACACCAGGGCAACTGCGAATCTTCGATCTCCCGTTGCAGCATGTTGAAATGCGGCTGATACGCCGTCAGCGGACAGACCGCATGGAACCGCGCGAGCAGTTTGGTGCTCGAATTTGAGAGTCCCGCGCTGTGTACCTTACCTTGCCGGATCAACTCGCCAATCGCGCCGGCCGACTCTTCGATCGGAACTTCTGGATCGGGAGCATGCAAATAGTAGAGGTCAATGTGATTCGTTTGCAGTCGCCGCAGGCTCTCATCGCATTCGTGTTTAAGTGTCTCCGGCCGGCCACATCGGACTTGTTTGCCTTCGATCCAGTGGATGCCTCCCTTGGTCGCCAACACGATCTTGTCACGATCGTGCCGCAACACACGGGCAATCATTCGTTCGCTTTCACCGTCGAATCCGTAGCAATACGCCGTGTCAAAGAAATTGATGCCCGCATCGAACGCCTCGCGAATCGTGGCCAAGCTGTCGGCCTCATTGACGTCGATGCTGGTAATCCCAGAGATCGGCCAGCAGCCCATTCCCAGAGGCCTGACTTGCAGAGAGGTTCGTCCCAAGGTGCGAAACATCATGATGAGCCTTGTCAAAACCGGTAGTTCAGGCTTTTTAGTCTGCCCCGAATCCAAGAAACAGCGTCGAACGTTGACCGGGTCAGCCTGGAAAGACTGATCTACGCTGACTAGGGGTTGATGATTGCCTCGGCCGGGTTGTCGCGCTCTAATAGCCCCTTCTTCCCGTTGTCGTGGAGCAGAATCATGAAACACAGTCACTGGTTGGTGATGTCGGCGTCGCTATTTGTTGTGGTTGTTTGCGGAGCGATCGTCTGGTCGGATGCCTCACGGGCCATTGCTCAAACGGGGGCAAGCAAAATGAAGACGAAAATCGGGACGAGCAAATCTAAAGTGTCGGACTCGAAAGAACTCGACTCACGCGCCGAAAAGAACCTCGAAGCGTTCCTGGCCGATACGGTCAAACTGGCCGAAGAGTATGAGAAGGCCGGCAAGTTCGAGGAGGCTCAAGATCAGCTTCGCAATGTCGGTAAGTTGAAGCCGGACTTGCCGGGTCTCAAGGAGAAGATTGATAAGCTCGGCGAGGCGGTGTTTGAAACCAACGATTTCGATTTGGAGTTGGATGTTTCAGACAGTTGGAAAAAGATGGTTCTGGTCTCCAAAGGCAAACCGGTTCGAGTCGAGGCCACCGGCAGCTACAAAATCACGCTGGCGGGCCCGACGGATGCCAACGGTCTGCCGACCAAAGATCCCCGCACCGACATGGCTGCGGGAGTGCGTTGCGGAGCCTTGATGGGCATAGTCGTTGCAACACAGGATTCGGGTGCCAGTGCCACCACTGGCGCTGGTGCCAATACTGGAGCCGGTGCCGGAAAGGCAACCGGCCGCAACAACGACAAAGTCGGCGAGCCGTTTGAAATCGGAGCCAGCAAGGAATTCACGCCGAAGGAAGACGGCATCCTGCTGCTCAACGTGAACCTGCCGGCCGGCCACAAAAGCACCGGCAAGCTGCGAGTGCATGTCTCCGGGCACCTCAAGTTGTTGCCGAAGGAGCTGCGGTGATGACCGACGTCGCCGCGTCATCGCTGCGAGTCGGCCTGGTCGGCTTGGACCGTCCCGGCCTGCATTTGATCGAACGATTTGCATCTGGCGGACCGTTTCGCGTCGTGGCCGTGTGGGCCGATCCGATCGTTGCAGAGGTCGTCTCACCATTCGGTGTGCGATTGGTCAATCATCCCCGAGAACTCCTGACAGCAGCGGATGTCGATGTGGTTTGGTTTGCGGAATTTGATGCTTTCCGAAACGACTTCACGGCGGCAGACACGCTCTGTGAGAAGCACGCAATCGTGGAAACTCCGCTGACACTGAATTCCGCCATCGCCGATCGAGCCTTCCGTGAGGCCGCCCGCAGCAACCGACTATTGCTCGTCCATCATGCACGTCGCTCCGATCCAGATTACCAGCAAGCGTTGGCCGTCACCCAGGACTTAGCTCCGAGTGCCCTCCGAGCCGCAAAATTCGTGTCGTGGAGCTACGGACTTCCTCCACGCGGAGCGACACGTGGCCACGGGCCGCTACCCCCCGACGCTAGCGACGATGCGCAGATCACAAAAGTGCGATTCGTCGCTCATGCACTTGATCAACTGTTGGCATTGGTGAGCGATCGACCGATCCGCGTGTTTGCGACCGGCGATCAAAATTCTCCTGGATTCCCAAAACTCTTCGCCGGCCATTCACTCACCCTGCAAATGACCTTCGAACAGGGTTGCCAAGCCGAAATCGACATTCGTCTGGATAGCCCCACGAAATCTCAGAGCGGTTGGTTGCTGACCACTGAGCGAAGCGGTTACGCCAAAGGCCAGCGATTCACGCTGACCGACGACGGCGAGGTCTTTGATTCACCGGTGACTGCCGCGGCGGACAACTACGGGGACGCTGACCAGTATGAATGGCTCGCCGAGCAGATTCGTTCTGGAGTGCGGGACCAGGTCGAAGAGGCTCGTGTTCGCACCGTCGTCGCAATATTGGACGCAGCGCAACGCTCGCTCGATTCGCGGCAGGTGATCGATCTGTGACGTTGGACAGGTTGGAATACTGCTTCGCCCAGTTACCTCTGCGTCCAAAATCCACGACGCAGACGTCGTCGACCTGCGGGCCGACGAGCTTCACAAAGTCTTGGTGGGCGGCATGCGGCAGACAAATGCTACAGCCCTTCTCGTCGTCACCGCCAACAATACGGAAATAATCGCTGCTCCAATGGTCCGTTGAATCGAGGAATTCTCGCTAATGAAAAACTGACCGGTCGGAATCGACGCAGCGGCTATGTGGACTCTTTGAAAGTCTCGTAGCCCATGTAGATCACAATCGCCGCCGTAATCAAAAACAGGATGTCGAAGACCTTCATCCCCGAATACGGAATATCAATAATGAGATCCACGATGGCCGACACGGCAACCAACCCGGAAGCCACCATGGACCCAATCAACAGACGTTTGACCTGCTTCGACATCGACAACTCGCGTGACACGGACCTAGGAGATTCTCTGTTTCAATCGGCCACAAACGCGACCGAAGGGTGAATGAGTATAAAGACGATGTGCCCGGCAACTCCAGCCGAGCGGTGACTCATTCCTGCGACGAATCGCCGTTGCCTTCAAAACTATTGCCCACTAACTTCACGCCCTTCGCCAGCCATTGTCTTGAGCAGGCGAATCGGCAACCTCATTGCCGGTCAAGGAAATTCTCTCACCCCAGCCCCAGCAGGAGCGCACATCATGGCCAAAGACAAGAACAGTGACACCCTCAAAATTGATCCAGAAACCGCCCCCGAGGCTCCGGCCGCTGCGCCCGCCGCCGCCGCTCAGCAAACGCTGACCGTCGATGACGCCCATTCGACCGCCAGCTACGCCAACTTCTGCCGTGTGTCGAGCACGCCGGAAGAGCTGATTCTCGATCTGGGACTGAACCCAAATCCGTTCGCTCAGGGGAGCGTCACGATCCATGTCGGACAGCGGATCATCATGAATCACTTCACAGCGAAACGACTACTGCAAGCACTAGCCGTCACGCTGCAACGACACGAGCAGGCGTTCGGCACGCTTGAAACCGATGTCATGCGACGTCTGCGTTCGGCAACGTAATTCGCCCTGCGGTGGCAGTGCACGTCCATAAGAACGTCGGTGTGCGGAATTGCCGCCGCCGACGTTTTGTTGTCTGATGTGTTCAAACTCGCGGCATTGAATGTCCACTGGGAGCTGCTCTATGAACGACCTACCGCCCGAATCGAATGACGACAACCCGGAACAAAATCCCAATCGCGAAGTTGTCAGTCAAGAGGTTCAAAACACGCACATCGGCGCTTTGGTGCCTGAATCTGTCGCGGCTGGTGTTTTTACCACCGGAGCCGTTGTGCTCAACGGGCCACACGAGTTCATCATCGATTTCTTGCTGCGCATGTCGAAGCCCCAACAGGTGGCGGCTCGTGTCGTCTTGCCTCCGGCGGTTGTGCCGCGATTCATCGCGGCCTTGCGCGAGAACGTCAAGAACTACACAGACCGGTTCGGCAGCCCGGCAATGCCCGGAACTCCAGCACATCCCCTCTGTCCGCAGGCGACAGCCGAGGCGTATCAGCAACAACAACAACAACCGCAATCACAGGGATCTGCTCAGGAACTCTACGAGCAGCTCAAAATCAAAGACACGGAATTAGGCGGTGCGTACGCCAACGCCGTGATGATTGGCCACACGGCCACCGAGTTTCTGTTCGACTTCATCACCACGTTCTTTCCACGCTCAGTCGTATCGGCGCGAGTCTACATGTCGGCTCCCAACGTGCCCCGACTACTCGATTCGCTGACGCATTCCTTTGAGCAGTTCCAACGCAAGCTCGCCGCCGGACAACAACCGCCACCACCGCAGCAGAAGCCGCTGGATGATCTGCTGTGAAGTAGGATAGGCACTCTTGCCCGTCCTCATTTCGCCGCCGGTTTCGCGGGAGCCGGTGTCACTTTTTTGCCGCCCCCAACTTCTTGGCGACCTTCGTTCGCTGTAACCTCATCGTCGGCCTTCTTAAGTTCCGCCAATTCGTCTCGCTGCTCTTTGATCCGCTCGTCGCTGAGATGTCGGCTAATGAGTTGAGCTGAGTCTCCGCAGAGCTTGTCGATTTTCTTTTCGAGGTTCTTGTCCTTCTTCGCCTGAGCTTTTTTGAGCATGGCGGCTTTGACGGCATCGAGCAGCGTTTGAAAATGGTTGGCTCTCGGCTGTCGGTCGAGATCGGCCAGCGTCTCGTTGAACCGAGTCCAATCTCCAGCCTTCGCTGCCCCTTTCGCACGAGCAATCATCAACGCGCGCCGAGCCACTGAGTCGATTAATTCGGCCCGCAGCAGTTCCAGTTGGCTTTCGATTTGCAACCGCAGCGAATCGTCGGGAAGTTCCGCGGTCGTCGTTGAAACGACTCCGGGGATGAACGGGAATCGTCCCAGCAAATTGCCGCCGCTCGAAACGTACAACCAGATCAGCGGCTTCTCCGGATTGAGCGGCACGGTCACTCGGCCGCGACGATCCGTGATCAGTTCCAACACCTTGTTGAACTGTGTGACAAACTGGGGGCTAGCGGGTTTTGGCACTGACTCCTCGGCCTCGTCTGACTTCCTGGCCTCAGCCGCCTTTGCCACTTCCGGCGGAGCCTGTGGAGCTGGCACCATCTGCCGCTCGTAGACATTGACTTGATAGCCGATCAACGGCTTCGTCGGGTTGTTGTGCGGCGTGAGGCGGATGCGTGTCTCGTTGAACGCTGGCCGCACACCGATGGCCCAACTTTCGACGCGTTTACTGTTCTTCCCCAACGGAAGTCGAAGTCCGGTATGAATCGAACACTCGCCGCGAGCACGGTCACTCGATTCCATCAGCAGGTACGACCAGGGAATCATCTGCACCTGAGTCACTTCACGATCCTTGTTGAAGTATCGCAGCAGAGGCTGGAAGTAATTGCCCTTCGCCAGTTGCTCAACCGACGGATCGCCAGAGGGAAACTCGCCAGCTCGCACGCGGACTTTGCCCACACCCCCTTCGGCGCTTTCGATCAGGACCAACGGACGAAACAGATTCCGGATGACATCGCCCAGTTCATTGGTCAACGCGCGACGGTCGCCGACGATTCGCTCCTGGCGCACGCTCAGTTGCTGAGTCATCCGATCCCATTCACGTCCGCAAACTCGCAACACGCTGCCGTGACCAGAGACACAGACCACGAATGCTTTGTCGAGTTCCTTGTCGGCGAGTTGAGCTTCCAGCGACCCCCACGTCAGACGAGACAACCCGTCCTCGTTCTCCGGCGTGAGCCAACGATTCTCCTCGACCACCGCAATCCACATCTCGCCAAACGTGCGGTCGATCCAAGTCGCCAGCTCCGCGATAGTTTCTTGCCGGGCGCGAGGCGTCAAGGATGGATGCTCGTCGAAGGCCACGCTGATTCTCACGCGATACGACTGCAACTCCATCGGAATTGGCGGCGGCGCTTCGGCCGGTTTCTCTACGGTATTGGCTTTCGCCACCGGAGCATCAACCGGAACGGTTGGACTTTCTTGCGCGACGATTGGAGCGGTGAGAAGTGCGAGGAAAAGACATTGCGAGTTGCAAATTGCAAATTGCAAATTGCAAATGGAACCCCAAAGACGACGACCTCTGGGCTTCGTCCCCGGCTCCTCAATTTGCAATTTGCAATTTGCACTTTCCAATTTGCAATTCCCTTCTCATTCGGTCGGGTACCAAGGCTCTGAAATCCACTTTTCCACGTCGTGGTACGGATGCAGCGGAGCGTCCGGAATTCCACGCACCGTATTGCGAAAGACGAGCGCGTCGTCGATTTCCCACAGCGGAATGAACTGCACGGTTCCGGACAGCTCGCGATGCAGTTCTTGCAAGGATGCCACGGTTGTGGCCCAATCGGCCACTCGGTCGAGGTCAATCAAACCTTGCCGCAACCAGTCGGGCAGATACCGAATCGACTCCAAGCGTGCGACGGTGTCGAGCGATAGCAACGGCCAGAGTTCCATCATCGGCTCGGTCATGCGAGTCGTGCGGTAGACCAAATCCCAGGCAGGCGACTCGGACACCGCAGCCGGCGCGACGACGGCATCTTGGCCCGATGCGACGGGCAAGCGGTCGGCTCCTGGCGGGCTCGCGGCTTGCGACGGTGCGGCCAGGCTGACGAGTTCAACGTTGATGTCGATCCGTTTCCAGTCTTCGATCAAGCGTCTGGCGGCGGCTTCGGCCAGCGGTTCCGGTTCGCAGATCATTCGCAGTGTCCGCATCTCAGCACCGAGATTCTTTTTGGCCGCCGTCGCCAGTGCGAACGCGAGCGACACGTCGGCCTCGCGCGGAGTCACCAAGTTGTGATACGCCGACAGGTTTGTCGCCCACGGAGCGGTCACGACTCGACCGCGATCCGGCTGACTTTTCTTGACCAACGTTTGCAGAGACTTCCGGTACTCGGCATTAAAACTGATCGCGGCGAACTGTCGCGATTGCTGATCGGTGATCGCCATCCCGGTCCACACCAGTTCCGACTTCGCTTGGTCGTAGGTCAAGCCGCTGTCAGGCGGCAACTTGGCTGGGACGTTCGCCTTCGGCAGAGATTCCCGCAGCGTGCGAACCGTCAGATCGTGCAGCATGACATCGCGCAGCACCTGCGAACGATCGAGGCCGTACATCAGCGCCCGTCGCAGCTCCGGACTGCGGAGCGGTTTGCTTTGCGGATTGAACTGCACAAAGTGCGTTTGCGGCACGGCGTATTTGCGGACGAAAAACCGTCCGTCCGCCGCCAGCTTGTCGAGCTGCCAAGCCGGGACGCACGGGATCATCGAAATCTCACCGCGCAGCAAGCCTTGCACCGCCTTTTCGTACGACGGGTAGCGATACTCAAGAATTTCGGCGATGTGTCGTTGCAAGACACGCTCTGGTTCGTTCACGGTCCGTCGCAACGCGATGACATTCTCACCCACCGCTTGAACGCGGTAGCGTTGATCGAGTTCCGCGCTGGTTTGTTCGCTGGTCCCCAAAGGAATCGCAAAGATCGCTTCGGTCCGCACCGGGATGCGCGAAAACTTGACAGAAAACTCGAACGGCCCACTCACCGCGACGCCATCGATGAAGCTCGCCAGTCGTTCATCGAAATGCCCAGAACTTGGTTCCAGCCGCTCCAACAGCGCCGTCACCACGCCCGATGCCGTGACGATCGGCGACGATTCCCACGAGGACCGATTCGACCGAAGCGTGAACACCGCTTGCCGACCCAAGTCTGTCGGCTCCCAACTTTCCAGGAATCGCGACCGATACCGCGCACCGCCGTCAATGCGTGCCGGCTCGAAGAACGGCAACCGAGTCAGACCATCGCGACGACGAGTCGCCTCGGTCGCAAACGGAAAGCTGGTGACCGGAATCACGGGGTCGACGCTGCCGACCTTGAGGATCTGCCAGCGCTGAGCGGCTTGCCGATGTGGGTTCTTCAAACTCGGTGTCGTGGGCCAAACGAGCGCGGCTTCGTCCACCAGCGCCGCGGCTTGATCGAATTTCCCCGCAGCACTCGCGAGCGATGCCTCAGCCAACAATCGATTCGTCTCGGCAATCAACTTGTCACGCCAGCTCGCACCATTGGGTTGGTCCGCTTGTAATTTGAGCAGTCGGGTCAAATGAAACCGAGCCTGCCGGAAGTCGCGGGCTGTCATAGCCGGCTCAACCAAAATGTCGATCGCCTTGCCGAGTTCGGCCGAACATTTCGCGAGGTCCTGTCCCATCGTCGCGTACCGCACCAACGGGTCTTTCGAGTTGATCGCCGCCTTGACTCGCTCGTGCATTTGTTCGAGCAACGCGAATGCCGCCTCGGCCTCGCCCAGAGCCAGCTTTCCCTGAGCATCCAGCAACAAGAATCGATTCAACCGTTCGTCCGAACCGGGCCACCCCAAATGCCGTCGGTCCACGAACAACAGCAACTCGTAGGCGTCATCCAGTTCTGCCTTGTCGAGCAACAAATCAACGCGTCGGAGAATCACATCTTCAAAGTTGATGATGTCGCTGACGAATTTGTCGACGTTCAGTTTGTAAGATGAGTCGTCCTCATCCTCGGCGACCTTCGTGCTGTCGGGGAGTTCGACTTCGATGTTGTCGACTTTCTCTCGCAGCTTGCGATGCTCGTCCCCCGACTGCCGCAACCGCGCGGCGAAAGCGTCCTGCGACTCGCCAGCCATCCGTGTCACCTTCGGCGGCTGAGCCATCTGTTTCCGCTTCTCATTGATCTGATCGAGCGTTTTCGGTCGAGGCTGCAACGGCTTGACCGTCAGCACGTCATCATTCTTGAGGAAGACCCAGTCGAACGGCGGCTTCGTGAGCAGATCCGCCTTCGACGGCAGGTTTCGCAGCACCTCGGCCTTTTTCGGGAGCGGTGCTTCTGTGGACTGTTCAGGCTTCGCGGGTTCCGTTTCGGCTTTCGCCGGATCGTCCGCCTTCTGAGCCAACCCAGACGTCGCTTGGGCCAGCACCAACGCGACGCTGACGAGCCAAAACCACGTCACGAGTCTCCGCTGTCGGGTGCGCTGCATTGCCATCGTTCGACCTCCGGTTGGGCAATTTACGCGGACGGACCACCGAACGGAATCATCCGACGCCCACCAAACACCGCATTTCTTGGCCTCGCAGCCCTTGCGGTTCAAAATCCCAAATCTCAGATTGCCAACCCCTATGACCACCGACCTGCAAGTCCACTTGTTACCTAGCCTGGTTTCCGAAGAGCAGCTTCGCGGCGGCGTGGTAGTCGTCATCGATGTTCTGCGAGCCAGCACGACCATAACCCAAGCCCTCGCCAGCCGAGCGACTGCTGTCGTTCCTACCTCGACGGTCGCGGAAGCTCACGCGGCTGCCGCAGCGATCGCGGGAATTCCGCAGTCGTCCGCCGACACCCCGGTTCCGCCGGACATCCGCGCCAAAGCCGGAGTGATTTTAGGTGGAGAGCGCGGTGGCACGCTGATCTCTGGCTTCGATCTCGACAATTCGCCGATGAAGTACACCCCTGGCGTCGTCGCCGGCAAGACCGTGGTCTTCACAACCACGAACGGCACGCAAGCCCTGCTGAGATGCCGGCTCGCAGCACGCACGCTCGTCGGCTGCTTCAGCAATCTGCATGCGGTGATCGCCCTTCTGGCAAACGACTCGCGACCGATCCATCTCCTCTGCGCCGGTACGGATGGCATCGTCTCGACCGATGACGCCCTCTGCGCCGGAGCCATCGCCACCGGAGTCTGGGCCGCCCGCAACTGGCCGAAATGGCACGGCGACGAACTGCGGCTAGTCATGGATCTCTTCACCTGCCGCTGCCAACCAATGCGAGAAGTCGTCAACACACTCCGAGAAAGTCACGGCGGTCGCAATCTGATCTCGCTCGGCCTGGAAGCCGACATCGAGCGGGCCGCTCGCTGGGACTTGTTCCATCTCGTACCGGAGTTCGATCTCGCCACACGCCGGCTGCAACCAGCGACCGGCGTCCCAGCCGATCCGAAACAAATCCTGATGGCCCCACGAGAATAACCGGCCTTGCAAGGAAACATCGCGGCACGTCCAATCACGCCGCGTCCGCTGTGTCCCCAATCGAAAATCAAAAATCCTAAATCGAAAATCTCAAAATGCCCAAGTCGATGGATCAAATTGTTTCGCTCTGTAAACGCCGCGGATTCTTGTTTCAGTCGTCGGAAATCTACGGCGGGATCAACGGCTTCTGGGATTACGGCCCGCTCGGTGTCGAACTGAAACGCAACGTCCGAGCCGCGTGGTGGAACGACATGATCACCAACCACGACGAGTTTTCGGCGCTGCCCGGTGCCCCGCGCGAATTCCAAATGACCGGCATCGAAACCTCGATCATCATGCACCCGCAGGTTTGGAAGGTCTCCGGCCACTTCGATCTGTTCTGCGACAAGAAGGTCGATTGCCACACCTGCAAGGGACGCTTTCGCGCCGACCATCTCAAGACCAGCCAGTGTCCTCAAAAACCCAGCAAATGCCCCGGCGAGCATGACGCCTGCAAGCTCACCGAACCGCGCGACTTCAACCTGATGTTCAAGACGACGCTGGGTGCAATGGGGGGCGAAGACGACGCCGCTTTCCTCCGTCCCGAGACGGCTCAGGGCATGTTCGTGAATTACAAAAACGTTGTGGACAGCATGTCGGTGCGCGTTCCGTTTGGGATCGCTCAGATCGGCAAGAGCTTCCGCAATGAGATCACGCCGCGCAACTTCACATTCCGCTCACGCGAGTTCGAGCAGATGGAGATGGAGTTCTTCTGCCACCCGTCCGAATCGCGGCAGTGGTACGAGTACTGGCGAAATCGCCGCTTCGCCTGGTATCAGAAACTCGGCATCGCCAGCGACAGCTTGATTCTTCGCGACCACGCGCAGGATGAACTGTCGCACTACTCGGTCGGCACCGCCGACGTCGAGTACGCCTTCCCATTCCTCGGCCCCGGTGAGTATGGCGAATTGGAAGGGATCGCGCATCGCGGTGACTTCGACCTCCGCTCTCACATGGAAGGGAAGTTTGTGAAAGGAGCCGATGGCTGTCTCACTCTGGATCTCAACGCCGACGGCTCGCCGAAATACAAAGGCTCCGGCAAGGACATGAATTACTTCGATGACCAGACTCGCGAGAAGTTCCTGCCGCATGTCATCGAACCCGCCGCCGGTGCCGATCGCGCGACGTTGGCGTTCCTCTGCGAAGCGTACCACGAGGATCAGCAGCCCGATGACAAAGGTGAAATGCAGTCGCGGGTCTATTTGAAACTGCACCCGAAGCTCGCGCCGGTCAAAGTCGCCGTCTTCCCGCTTATCAAGAAGGAGGGGATGCCGGAGAAGGGCTTGGAGATTTACCGCGCACTCAAGTCAGCGGGGATCGCGGCCGTCTACGCTCAGCAAGGAGCGATCGGCAAACGCTATCGCCGCCAGGACGAGATCGGAACGCCGTGGTGCATCACCGTCGATGGCGACACGATGACCGCCGGGACTGTCACGCTCCGCGACCGCGACTCTCTCGAACAAATCCGTCTGCCGGTAACGGGAGTGGTGGATGAAATTGCTCGCCGGCTGCGAGCGTGACATGACAGCTTTGTCCGTACTCCTCGAAGACGGCCCAATCCTGGCGATCAACAAGCCGGCGGGATTGCTGACTCAAGCTCCGCCTGGAGTGCCGTCGTTGGAGGCCGAGGTCAAAGCGTGGCTGAAAGAACGCCACGACAAGCCGGGCAACGTGTATCTCGGCATTCCGCATCGGCTCGACCGCAGCGTCTCCGGGGTGATCGTCTTCACGCGGAACTCGAAGGCGGCCGCTCGCATGGCCGAGCAATTCGAGCAGCGCGAAGTTCGCAAAATCTATTGGGCCGTCGTCGAAGCGATTCCCGATCCGCCCGCCGCCGAACTGACCGACTGGATTATGAAGCTCCCCGAACAATCGCGAGCGGAAGTTGTCTCGGCGGTCACTCCAGGAGCACGCGGTTGCCGGCTGTCGTACCGAGTGCTGGCCACTCGCGAGAATGAATCGCTGGTGGAAATCGAACCGCACACCGGCCGGATGCATCAGATCCGCGTGCAGTTTGCCAGTCGTGGCTGGCCGGTGCTTGGCGATACGCAATACGGCTCGACACGCTCGCCGTTTTCCGAAGAACAGCGGATCGCTCTGCACGCGCATTCGCTGACCTTCCAACATCCCGTCCGCTACGATCCGCTAACTATCTCGGCTCCACTGCCAGAAGATTGGCCAATGCAACTTTGATTTTCGACATACAGTTTCACAGCAACACGACTCGCTTACGCAACATCTGGGTCCGCGAGGCGATCTCCCCACTGATCGGCAAGAAACCGTAACCGGCCGAATGCCGCTCGCCGACAGCCGTAATCCCGTTTTTGTTGTCCCCATCAACGACGACACACTCATGCGCATTGTCCAACTACAAACTTCCGATCGCGGCCGACGCCTCGGCGTCATCAACGGCGACAAGATCCTCGACGTCACAGAAATCGACGGCACGCCAACGCTGCGTTCGACCTACGAAGCCTTTCAACTCGCCGATGAGCGAGGCGTGTCATTGTCGGACCTGCTCGCGCCGCGAGCCAAAGAGACGTCGCGCCGGTTCGATTACAAGTTCGTGCTCGCAGCGGAGTCGCATGGCGACAAGCCGTACCTATTGCCACCGCTCGATCATCCCGATCCGTATCACTTGCTCGTCGCCGGTACGGGCCTGACGCATCTCGGCAGCATGAAATCGCGAGACGAGATGCATGTCGTCGCCGACGCTCCGAAAACTGATTCGGCAAAGATGTTTGAAATGGGACTCGCCGGAGGCAAACCGGCTCCCGGCCAGCGCGGCGTCGCACCCGAATGGTTCTACAAAGGGAACGGCACCATCCTGCGCGGTCCGCGCGAGCCGCTCGAAATCCCGGAATTCGCGCTCGACGGCGGCGAAGAACCGGAGATCGTCGGCTGCTACGTCATCAACAAACTCGGTGTGCCAACGCGGCTGGGCTTCTCGCTCGGCAACGAATGGTCGGACCATGCGACCGAGAAGATCAATTACCTGTACCTCGCTCCGTCGAAGTTGCGAACGTGCGCGGTCGGGCCGGAGCTCAACACCGATTGGGATTTCCAAGAAGTTTCGCTGCGCTGCACAGTGACGCGCGGCAAGCAACAACTTTACGACAGCGGCCCGCTTTTCAGCGGCGAGCATCACATGAGCCACTCGCTGGCGAACCTCGAAGACCATCACTTCAAGTACCCGCAACATCGTCTGCCCGGCGACGTGCATCTGCATTTCTTCGGCACCAGCAAGCTCAGCTATTCGACTCGCGATTGGCAATTCGCCGACGGCGATGTCGTGAAGGTCGAAGGCGCCAACTTCAGTGCGCCGCTGACGAATCGAGTTTCTCGACAAAAAGGCGACTAGCATGTCCGACCTTCGCACCGTCCGCGCCGTCTGTCCCCATGACTGCCCCGATGCTTGCGCGATGCTCGTGACGTTGGACGACAATCGCGCGGTCGCGGTACGCGGCGACCGCGAGCACCCCTTCACACGCGGGTTCTTGTGCCACAAGGTCGCGCGGTATCCCGAACGGGTTTATCACCGCGACCGATTGCAATTCCCGCTGCGACGAATCGGCTCGAAAGGCTCTGGCCAGTTTGAGCGTGTCTCCTGGGACGCCGCATTGGACGAGATCGCCTCGCGCTTCCGAGCGATCGCCGACGGTCCACACGGCCCGCAGGCGATCCTGCCCTACAGCTACTGCGGTACGATGGGCAAGATTCAGAGCGAGGGACTCGACCGCCGCTTCTTTCATCGGCTGGGAGCCTCGTTGCTGGATCGCACAATCTGTGCGACCGCTGGCGGTGCCGGTTACACGATGACGATCGGCAGCAAGCACGGGACCGATCCGGAGGCTTTCAGCCAGTCGCAATACATCATCAATTGGGGCTCGAACACGGCCGTCACGAATATGCACCTTTGGGTGCGGATGGTCGAGGCTCGCAAGCGGCACGGCGCAAAGATCGTGACCATCGACCCGTATCGGTCGATCACAGCTGCTCGCAGTGACTGGCATCTCGCGCCGCGACCGGGGACCGACGCGGCGCTTGCTCTCGGAATGATGCACGTCATTTTTCGAGACGGCCTCGCCGACGAAGCGTACCTCAGCGACTTCTGTCTTGGCGGCGACGAACTGCGAGCGCGCGTCTTGTCCGAATACGCTCCGCCACGAGTCGCCGAGATCACCGGTCTCGCCATCGACGACATCGAACGACTGGCCCAGCAGTACGCGACGATTTCACCCAGTGCCATCCGCATCAACTACGGCATGCAGCGACACGCGGGTGGCGGCATGGCCGTGCGGACGATCGCCTGCTTGCCGTCAGTCATCGGAGCGTGGCGGCATCCGGCCGGCGGGATTCTGCTTTCGACCAGCGGCACGTTCGCATTCGACCTCGCGGCGGTGCAACGCCCCGATCTGATTTCGTCGGGAACGCGGACCGTCAACATGACGCAACTCGCCGAAGCGTTGCACGGCGAGTTACCCGGCCCACCGGTGCAGGCATTGTACGTCTACAACAGCAACCCCGCCGCGATCGCGCCAGATCAACAGCGAGTCCTCACGGGCTTGCGGCGAGACGACCTCTTCACCGTCGTCCACGAGCAGTTCCCGACCGACACCGTCGATTACGCGGACATCGTGCTGCCGGCGACGACGCAGCTTGAGCACTTCGATCTGCACGGCTCGTACGGCCATCAGTTCGTGCAAGTCAACGTCCCGGCGATTGCGCCGTTGGGCGAAGCGCGTTGCAACACGGACGTCTTTCGCGGACTCGCGCGGCGGCTGGACTTCGAACCGGAATTGTTCGACGTCTCTGACGAGCAACTCGCACGCGAGCTGTTGTGGGAAACGGGGCCGCTCAAAATGGTGCCAGCCGCGATGCGAGGGATTACGCTCGACCGGCTGAAATGCGAGGGGGCGATCAAGCTCAACCCCGTAAACCGAAGCGTCAGCGAGGGCGAACATTCCTCGACGCCTGGCATCGGAGGACATGTGGAGCGCTCGCCCTCGCTGATGCTTCGGGTTCCGAAAGACGAGCCACTGCACCACGATGCTCCGTTCGCCAACGGTGGCTTTGCGACGCCCAGCGGCAAGTGTGAATTGCGTTGCGAGCGTCTCGCTCAACTCGGTCTCGATCCGTTGCCGACGTTCATTCCGCCGGCCGAATCGCCCGCGTCCGCACCGGAATTGGCCAAGCGCTTCCCACTGCAATTACTGTCGCCGCCGTCGCCGCACTTCTTGAATTCGACGTTCGTTGAGGTCGATTCGCTGCGTCGCTCGGCGGTTGAGCCGCAGTTGGAGATCAGCGTCGCAGACGCAACCGCTCGCGGAATTCAACACGGCGATCTCGTCAGCGTCTTCAACGATCGCGGCTCGTTCATCGCACGAGCGCTCGCCGGAGACAACGTCCGCCCCGGAGTCGTCGTCTCGCCAAGCATCTGGTGGAACAAGCACAGTCCCGGCCATCGCAACTGCAACTCGACGACACCGACCCGACTCACCGACCTCGGCGGCGGAGCGACCTTCTTCGACAACCTGGTGGAAGTTAAACGAGTGGTGTCTCTGTAGGACGCACACTCTTGCCCGTCATCGGAATGGAGCACGCTGGTGACGGGCAAGAGTGCCCGTCCTACTTCAGAACGGCACTGGCAGCAGCAGCGTGTGATGCTCGAACAGCACTCGCCGGCCGTGTTCACCGATCGCGGGAGTGAAGAACAGAATAAAGACGTAGATTGCCACCAGAATGCCCAACACGATTTTGCACAGCCAGCGCCACGGCCACCACGCGCGCTCGGTGCGGCGGATCGAGCGGCCGTAGGCCCAGCCCAGTGCGACCTTCGTTGGGAAGATCGAGACGACGAACAGAATCGTGACGAACCACATCGCGTCTTGCGGAGGCGATACGGCTTTAAACAGGTACATCGGCAGAGCCAGCAAATAGGTCAGCACAATCGCAAACAGCCACGCGAACGGCGCACGGCGGAATAGCTCACGAACCATGCCAAGTTGTCCGAACGCCATGAGACTGTTCTCGGCCGCGAATCGAGCTTGCAGCAGAGGTGCCCACATCAGCGTCAGCCACAAGCCGATGCCGCCCGTCAACATGACAAGCACCTGCGCCGGCTTGTCGGGATCGTGCATCGAGCCGTACAGCGCCGACGGAATGAACAGCCACGCGGCCGTGCCCAAGTAGCCTCGCCAGCCAGCGGAATAATACGACCGAGCGTTCAGACCTGACAGAAACTGACCGATCGCCGTCGAAGCTCGATTCCAGTAGTCATGATCGCGCCAGCGAGCCAGCAGCCAGCGGACATTCTTGATCGGTCGGAAGAAACAGGACAATGCTCCGCCGCGAGCCAATGCCAAACAGAGATGTGCGGCCATCGCCCACTTCGCCACAAACAAGTTGAACTTCCAACCACCCGCTCCATCTGGGTCAATCAACTGAGCATCGGTCGCGGCTCCGGTCAGCAATCTCAGTGGCAGCAAGCACAGCCAGACGCCCAACACGATCGAGCCGAAGCGCGGAGCAAGTCCCAGCAACGGAAACGACGCTCGAATTCTGCCGCTGCGAGCGACTCGGCCTTCGACATCCAGCAAATAACCGAGCACCCAAAAGTTGACGAGCGGTACCGCAGCCGCGACTGCCAACAACAACGTCAGGCTCGCCAGACCGAAGAGCGTGCGGACAATCCACAACGCACATTGAATCGGGTGTCGCCACGGCACGGGGAACGGCGGCAAGCGGTCAGCAACGAGTTCTTCTTCAAGGACCGGCAGCGCAACTTCCGTTTGTGTGAAGTTGTCGGCGACGAGAGTTGGCAGCGGTGCGGGTTCGAGATCTGGCTCATCCGCAGCGAGTGTTGGCAGGTCGTCAATAATCGCTTGTGAAGTTCGCACACGCTCGGAGGGAAGCGGCAAACGAACGGTCGGCTTTGGCAACCCTGGACTAGTCACAGTGATTCTCATGTAGGATGGGCACGCTTGCCCGTCACTCGGACGACTCCCAAAGTGGGACGGGTAAGCGTGCCCATCCGACAATCGCCGACGTACCTCGACGGCCACGCCTCGGTTTCGCGATGATCCCTGAAACGCCACAAGGCGTCGAGTGGTATGTGGCTAGTACGTGAAAAACGTGCCCCACGAGAGGCTTCCCATGCAATGGAAACTGTTGCTTCCCGGTGTCGTGCTGCTGGCCGTCATTTGGCTGGTAAGTTTCGTCACCAATCAGCCGCTCAAAGGGGTCGCCACCGAAGCGTCCGCTCAGCCAACGGCTGACATCGACGAGTCCATTCAGAAGGTCAACACGTTCTTTACGCGGCGTTGGGCGAGCGAAGGTCTTCAGCCAGCGAAGAAAGTGGATGACTTGAGTGTGCTTCGTCGCATCGCGCTCGCGTTGATGGGCACGGTCCCGTCGCTGGAAGAGATTCGAGCGTTCGAGCAAGACAGCGGACCGGATCGTCTGCATCGCTGGACCGCGCGTTTCCTGCACGACCGCCGCTACGGCGAGTACTTCGCCGAACGATTGGCTCGCGGCTTCGTTGGTGTCGAAGGGGGGCAATTCATCGTTTACCGCCGAGATCGTTTTTTGAGTTGGCTCAGCGAGCAACTCGAAGCGAATCGGCCGTACTCGGAATTGGTCCGCGAGATGATCGCCGGCAACGGACTGTGGACCGACGAGCCGGAGGTCAATTTCGTGATGGCCGGCTACGACGACGGCGAGGGATTCAACCAGAACAAGCTCGCCGGCCGCGCGGTGCGCGCGTTCCTCGGCCAGCGGATCGACTGTGCTCAATGTCACGACCACCCATTCGATCATTGGAAGCAAAACGAATTTGCCGGTCTCGCCGCGCACTTCGGGCAACTCAAGCTCAGCCCGGTCGGAGTCCGCGAGGATCGCAATTTGAAGTTCGAGGTCGAAGACCGCAACACGCTAAAGCAGACAGTCGTCGAGCCTGCGGTCCCGTTCGGTGAAAAATGGGAACCGCCGAATGGCACGCCCCGCGAGCGACTCGCTGCGTGGGTCACGCATCCGGAAAATCGCCGGCTCGAACGGGCGATTGTGAACCGAGTTTGGGGGCTGCTGTTCGGCCGCTCTTGGATCGAACCGGTCGACGATTTGCCCGATCCACCGGGGGACGAGATCGCCGGCCCGAAGGTCGAGGGAGCCAAACATCCGAAGGCGATGAAGCCGGGTGAACAAGACTTGCTCGACGTACTGGGAGCCGACTTCCGCGAGCATGGCTATGACTTGCGACGATTGATCGAAGTCATCGTCGCCTCGAAGCCGTTCCTCTTAGAATCCAAGTCCGACATCGACGACGTGCAGCGACTCGACCGGATGAAAGAGCATTTCGCGATTTTTCCGCTGACGCGATTGCGGCCAGAGCAAATCATTGGCTCGTTGCTGCAATCGTCGTCGCTAACCACCATCGATCAGAACTCGCACTTGATCTCGCGGTTCATCAAGCTGACCCGGTCGAACGACTTCGTCAAAGAGTACGGCGATCTCGGCGAGAACGAACTCGAAGACCGAGCCGGCACAATCCTGCAAGCGTTGCTCCGCATGAACGGCAACTTGGTCAGCGAGACCATCGACGCGAATCCGTTCACCGCCAGCGGTCGGATTTCGCAGATGGCTCCCGATGACAATCAGCGTTTGGAACTGTGCTATCTCGTCTGTCTCACCCGCCGTCCGACGACCGAAGAGTCTGCCTACTTCTTGCCGGTCCTTGAAGAAACTCGACCGAATCGTCGCGGGCTGGTCGTCGAGGATTTGTATTGGACCTTGTTCAACTCGCCCGAGTTCGCCTGGAACCACTGAGGAGCAGGGGCGAGGGCGAGTTTTTGAAAGGCATAACGATGTCCAAATCAGTCTCAACAAATCTTGCCGGGCCGAACTCGCCCCTCGCCCTTCGCCCCTCATCCCTCACTCGCCGCAATCTTTTGCAAGCGGCATTCGCGTCTGGTTTGTCGTTCGCGCTGCCCGGCCTCGAACTGCGAGCCGCTGAAGCACGCGGTGACGATCGCCAAAAATCGCTGATTGTGATCTGGCTCGGTGGCGGGGCTAGTCAGCTTGAGACGTGGGATCCGCATCCTGGCAAGAAAATTGGCGGACCAACCAAATCAATCAAAACGACTCTGCCCGGCCTCGAAATCGCCGACCTGTACCCGCGCGTCGCCGAGCAGATTCACGAACTCAACGTGATCCGCTCACTGGTCTCGAAAGAAGGGGACCACGAACGAGGGACTTATTTGCTGAAGACGGGATTTCGTCCCGATCCGACGCTGATTCATCCGTCGCTGGGAGCGATCGCTAGCCACGAACTGCCGGACGACAAGCTCGAAATCCCGTCGCACATCTCGCTGCTCGGCGGCCAGTATTCGGCTCGCGGCGGATTCCTCGGCGAGATTTTTGATGCCTTCAAGATTTACGACCCCAGCAACGGTATCCGCAATCTGAAGGCACGGGTGGACGACGACCGACAACAGAAACGCCTGGCAGGGTTGGATGTAGTCACCAAATCGTTTCAAGCGGGACGTCGCGTGCAAGTCGAGAACACTCTGCACCAACTGACCGTGGAACGTGCGTTGCGAATGATGACTTCCGAGCAACTCAAAGCGTTCGAGATCGATCAAGAGCCACAAGCGATCCGCGACGCCTACGGCGACACTCAGTTCGGACACGGCTGCCTCGCAGCGCGGCGACTCGTTGAGACTGGCGTCCGTGCGGTCGAGGTGACGCTGATGGGTTGGGACACGCACGCCAACAATTTCACGGGGCACGCGACTCAAGCCAAGGAACTTGACCCCGCGCTGGCAGCTTTGATTCACGATCTCAAGCAGCGAGACTTGCTGGCCTCGACGCTGGTGTTGTGCGTCGGTGAGTTCGGTCGTACTCCGAAGATCAACGGGCTCGAGGGTCGCGATCATTGGCCGAGAGGCTTCTCATGCCTCGTCGGCGGTGGAGGATTGCGTTCAGGAGTTGTCATCGGCGAAACCGATACCGAACCGCAAACCGAGCAAGACGCCAACAAATCCACGGCGATGCCACACGACCCGATCGAGGTGCCCGATCTGTTCGCCACGATCCTGCGACAGCTCGGCGTCGAGTTCGACAAAGAGGTACTGACGCCAATCGGCCGCCCGATGAAGTTCAGCTCCGGCAAGCCGATCGAGCGGTTGGTGGCATCAACGTAGCCGTCATCGCTCCGCGTGACGAGCTGAACGCTTCCCGATCGACGGAGGTTCTTTTGGCTCTGAACATCATTCGTCGCTCGGCTTTCCTGCCGCAGAGCGACAGAGCTACGATTCGTTCATGCCGCTCATTCCCATTCAGACACTCGATGACCCGCGTCTCGTCGTCTTTCGCGACGTCAAAGCGACTCGGCATTCCAAGTGGAAGGGCCGATTCATCGCCGAAGGGGCGCGGCTCGTCAAACGCTTGCTTTCGACAGACTTCGTCGTCGAGACGATGTTGCTCACCGCAGGTCGTGTCGAAGAGTTTTTGCCGTGGCTACGCCCTGATGTGCCGACCTTCGTGATGCCGCAGACGTTGGCTGCTGAGTTGGCCGGCTACAACTTTCATTGCGGCGCGATGGCCTGCGCGTTCCGCAAACCGAATCCGAGTCTCGACGACATCGTCGCTCGTGGCGGCGAGCAGATGACGTTCGTCGTCTGCCCCGATGTCAACGATCCCGAAAACATCGGTACGCTGATTCGACTCGGAGCGGCGTTTGGCATCGACGCGATGCTGCTGGGACCAGCGTGCGCCGATCCGTTTTCGCGGCGAGTGCTGCGAGTCTCGATGGGAAATGCGCTCATGCTGCCGATCTTGTGCAGCCGCGACTTGAGTGCCGACCTACTGCGGTTGAAGTCGGAGTGGCGGGTGCAGCTCGCAGCGACCGTCGTCGAAAACGACGATCCGACGGACGATTATGTAGACCGGACGGCTACGTCCGGACTCCCGGACTTGGTCGTCCGGACTACGGAACCCGCAGAACCGCTTGGCAAAGCTCGCCGACCGGCTCGGCTAGCGTTGCTGTTTGGCAACGAGGCGCATGGACTCGGCCCCGAATGGCTGGAGTTATGCGATCAAAGACTGACGATCCCGATGCGAGCGGCCGATTCGCTGAACGTCGCGATCGCGGCGGGCATCTTTCTGCACCACTTCACGACCGGCGCTCTCGATGTGCCGCCAAGTGCGCAGAGTATTTCAATTCCTTAACGCGACGTGGCAGCGCAGTCGTTGAATACCTCAAGCTCAATGGATCGACAACGCTTCGGCGCAACGATTTGTTAATCCGGCTTCGCACTGCGCAGCGGATGATTGCACACGGGCAACTCGGACGAGCGTCGTTGAAAGTTTTGGATGGTTCCCAATCGGCCGCCTCAAGTCGTTGCCGAGCCGTGTTTCCGTGACGTTTCTATCGAACCGTTGCGGAACAGCGACAGGGGCTCGGCACGTATGGTTGTTCGGCAACGAATCGCTCTGGCATGAACTCTGCGATCTGATGGCGATGTGATTCGCCTCGCAGACGGGCGGTGTTCCAAAATATTTTGCGATCTCTGATCACGAAACTTCTCTCTCCGGTTTTGGCCCCCCGCTGCCTGCGCCGAGAACGAATCGAGCGCTGACGCAACGAGATTGTCCCCCGTTATGAGCCTTCCCTGTGTGAGAGCGATGGAGGTGACCTCGTCAGGCTCGCTGAGTGCGGGAGCGATTGCGAACGGCACTCCTTTTTGAATTCTGGAAGCTGTGCTGGCGTTTCTTTAAATTGAGACTGATACGGATCGCAAGAAATAAATGCGCGCCGGGCGTGGCACAGGATTTGCGCCACACCTGCCAAGACTAAAAGCACGTCATCTTGGCAGGAGAACATGGAGTGACCATCGCAGAATATCATTCAGCGGAGGAACTGCAGCAACTGTTTCG
>CAMDRI010000034.1 GCA_945906725.1 Candidatus Kuenenia stuttgartensis
CCCTGCAACAAAACCGCAAAACTGGGTACAAGTTCCATCGTGAGCCTCCTTGCTCGATGCCTGAGAGTGATGTCCCAAGCATTGTCGTGGAGGCTCGCGCTTTTTCCGTAGATCAGTTCTCAACACTCTAAAAACTGCAAAAGTCGAACTCAGTTCGACTTTTACAATTCTGCAGCAGCCGGCGGCGTGCTCATCCTTGATCTTGAGTTCCTTGTTGCACTTCGGGCAGTTGAGGTTAATCATCTTGGGTTCAATGGGAACCTTGGGGGCTGGTGTTATGAAATTGGATTCTGTCTGGAATGGTCGTGGATTTTCTGAGTCATGGCTCCGAGGTCCAATCTGCCCAGAAAGCAAACGGCCCTTGTCGAGTCGCCTCGGCAAGGGCCTGACATGCCATTGGCGCATCGGAGACCAAGAGATCCCCTGGCAGTTTGCTTCCCGGCAGAGCCTGCCTCCATTTCTCTCGGCACCGCATTTGATCCGACAAACGGACTGCAAATCAACCATTAGACATCGGGGCCATGCCTCAAAACATCCACCTCACCAGCTTTGACACCAACCTAAAAAGGCCTTGATTAACGATCCCTCCAAGGTTCCGGTTGAACCGAAAATCCATCAAAGGACAACCAAACGATGCAACATCTGCAGAAACACAACCGAAGAGAGTTCCTAAAGCGCTCTGGCGCAGCCCCGCTGGGTGCGGCGTTGGCACTCGGAGTGATTAGCCCCCGGGGGGGATTGGCGGTTCATGCGGACGCGAGCGAATCAGCCGAGATGGCTGCCGCTCGCAAGAAGGCCCAACAGCGCCGCCGCCGGTTAATTTACAACGACGACGGCTGCGGGCCGCTCGGCAGTCCCACCGGCAATACGGCCGACGGCTTTCTGTATGGACCGCAGAGCCGGATGGGTGCGTTGCGTGGTTCACAGGTCGATAGCGTTTTCATTTGCTCGGGCGCCACGCATGTGCTCACGCATCCAACAGCCGTGGCCGAATCGTATGCCGATGTCGCGCAGCGTTACGGCATCGGCGGAGAGTGGGAGGCGTACCGCGCCAACATGCGGGCGCTGGAAGGTCTGAAGACCGACGCCATCCAGCTCACGATCGACCACTGCCGGAAGCATGAGCTGGAGGTCTGTTACTCGCATCGCATCAACGACATTCACAATACGTTTCTGGAGGTCGAGCGATCGACGTGGTTTCGTGAGCATCCGCAATTTTGGATGGGGAAGCCCGACGAAGCGGCCAAGGCTGGCGGCGCCAACTCGCCAAAGCACTGGTGGTCGGCATTGGACTTTGAACAGCCGAACGTGCTTGATCACCTCGCTCGCATTCAGGAAGAGGTCAGCAGCAAGTACGACGTCGATGGCATGGAGATCGACTACTTCCGCTCGCCGATGTTCTTTCGTCCGAATTTGGATTATCAACCCGCCACCGCCACACAGGTCGAGATCCTTACCGGTTTCCAGCGCCGGTTGCGCAAGATTCATCTGCAAGCAGGCAACAAACGCGGTCGGCCGATCCTCACTGCCGCGCGCGTTCCCGCGACTCCCTCGGCGTGTCGGCACGTGGGAATCGACATTGAACGCTGGCTCAAGGAAGGGCTGGTCGACGTGCTGAACGTCGGTGGCGGCTACGTTCCATTTACCGAGCCGTTGGACGAGATCGTCAAGCTGGCCCACAGCGTCGGCATCCCGGTGTACTCCACGATCAGTGCCTCGGGCATGCGCGGGCCGGACAACCGCTACAGCGCCGTCGAGGCCTGGCGCGGAGCGGCGTCGAACATGTGGCACGCCGGGGTCGATGGCATCGTGACGTTCAATATCTTCCCAGCCGTCGGCCCCGAGCCCCGTTTCGTGGATATCGGCTCGAAGGAGACGCTCGCTGGTCGAAACAAACTGTTCGTGATCGACCCGATCCGCATACTCGAAGGGGATCTCGTCCAAGGGATCACTCAAACTCAGGCATTGCCGGTCTCGATTCATGGCGACGGCAAGTCGGTCGTCGCGGTGCTTCCGATTGGCGATGATCTACCTGCGGCAGGAAAGAGAGGCACTCTCGCGAGTGCCGACTTGCGTGTTCGCCTGAGCGATCCGCAGGCGATCGACGCGATTGAAGTCTCGCTGAACGGTGCGGTGTTGGCGGTCACAGAGCAAGAGCCCAAGACGGGTTGGTTCGTCTGCCGTCCCAAGCCGGAGCAATATCGTCTGGGACGAAACGCACTGGCGTTCCGGGCGACTCGTGTTGCTGCGGACAGGAAGCACGTTGCGGATGTGACTCACGTCGAAGTCCCGGTGCAATACAACTGAAAGGTCCGTCAAACCGGACTCTTTTTCGCTTCTGTTTGGAGCAATGAACATGCGATGCACGATCCTGCCACGAATCACTCGTCGCAGCCTCCTGGCCAGCGGTGCGGCCATAACGGCTGCGTGCGCGGTTCAGTCTCTGTCTGCGCTACGGGCGCAGGAACAAGCCGAGAAAACGCACGGCCGCTTAAAGGTCACCGACATTGAGACCCACGAGATCACGGTGCCGTACGAGGACTGGATCGCTTACGAACTGAACCACTTCTACGGTCCCACGCGGCGCACGATCTACGTGATTCGCACCAACAGCGAATTGATCGGTCTGGGCGAGAGCGGTTCTCGGGAGCCGGACGCGGTGCTGGCGAAATACCTCGGCTCAAATCCCTTCGACTGGGTCGGCGACGAGACCAGTCTGGGTTTGGGAATCGCCATGTACGACCTCATGGGGCAGGCGGCCGGCGTGCCGGTTTACAAATTGTTCGGCCAGAAATATCGGTCGTGGATCCCGGCGGCTGCGTGGACGGTCTCAACCCATCCCAAGCGGATGGCCAATGCTGTGCGAAAGTTTTCCGCCAGTGGCTTTACGTGGCTGAAGTACCACTTGTCACCGTTCGAGAACGTGATCGATCAGATGGAAGCGATGCAGGCGGTCGCACCGAAAGGCTTCAAGATTCATCACGATCTGACGATGGGGGGCACCGACGATCACACCTTTGAATTGCTGGAGAAGATCTCGAAGTATCCGATTGCCGGTTGTTTTGAAGACCCGCTGCCGGAGAAGGATATCGACGGTTACGCCGAGCTGCGTCAGAAGTGTCGGCTGCCGATCTTGTACCACCACTCTCCGTTGGGAGCCGGCTTTGAAACTCAGCGGCGAGCTGCCGACGGCTATATCCTCGGTCATGCGAAGATCGGCGATGCGATTCGCCGGGCCGGGTTGTTCGCACAGCTCGAACTTCCGTTCTCGCTGCAAAACGTCGGCGGCACGATCACGCGGGCCATGACGGTTCACATGCAGGCGGCCTTCAAGACCGCGCACCTGCACTTCAACAGTGATACGGAAACGTGGAAGGCGGATGTCGTGAAGGAGCGTCTCGAACCGGTCAACGGGCTGATCCGCGTGCCGGAACGCCCGGGACTCGGCCTGACGCTCGATCGCACCGAGCTGGAACGGCTCAAGAACCTGAAGCTCCCGGAGCAGCCAAAGTGGATCATCAAGACCAAGTACGCCAACGGCACGATGATGTACAACATCGCGGACCCACGCGATTCCCTGTTCATGGTCCGACCCGACAAGCGCCGCCTGGCGACTCTCAGCTATGACGCCCCGCTCACGACTGAATACTGGGATCCCGACGGAACACCGGCGTTCCGCGACATGTTTCAACGCCTGGAGACAGAAGGCATGGTCCTGGAGCGGCCTTAGTTTGTTCCGAAGGTGTCCACCGACGCGAGGAAAATAATGAGCAATTCCGACTCCGGCTCACACTACATAGACGTTGCCAATCTTCCCTGGCAGGCCACGCGATTCCCCGGCGTGGAGATGAAGATTCTTTGGCGCGATCCCGCTGGCGAGGCATTCACTGCCATTTTTCGCACGGCTCCAGGGGCAGTGCTCCCGAAGCACAGGCACCGTGGCATCGAGCAGACGTTTGTGCTGGAAGGAAGTCTGGTGGACGAGTCCGGTGCCTGCACAGCAGGCAATTTTGTCTGGCGCGACGTCGGCTCAGTGCATTCGGCTCACTCGCCTGACGGATGTTTGGCGATCGGCGTTTTTCAAAAGGCCAATGAGTTCTTCAATGAGGAATCGAAACCATGCAAAGACTGATTGTGAAGGTCGCCCTGTTTGCTTTTATGTGGATCAGCGACGGACTGCCCGCCCCGGCATCTGAGCCTGAGATCGTCTCCGTCCGCAAGATTTGGGATCGCGGCGGGCACAACGCGTTTACCGATCTGATCCGTTTCCAGGACCGCTGGTGGTGCACGTTCCGCGAGGCGAAAGACCATGGTCCGAGTCTTGGGCAAGTTCGTGTGATCGTCTCGGCCGACGGAGAAAAATGGGACTCGGCCGCGTTGCTGGAAGAACGCGAGGTCGACCTGCGCGACCCGAAGCTGTCGATCATGCCCGACGGCCGATTGATGTTGATCATGGGAGGCAGCGTCTACCGAGGAACGCCATTCGGTACTCGCTCGCCGCGCGTCTCCTTCTCCGCCGACGGACGCCAATGGACTACACCCAGAAAAGTGCTGGCGGAGGATCATTGGTTGTGGCGCGCGACGTGGCATGAAGGCTGGGCATGGAGCGTCAGCAAGTTGGGCGAAGGAGGCGACCCGCGCCGTGGCATGTTGTACCGCAGCCGTGATGGACTCGACTGGGAGTGGATCACGGAATTCCGACTGCCCAACAACACATGGAACGCCAGTGAGACGACCCTGCGTTTCATGCCCGACGGCGAGTTGATCGCGCTGGTCCGCCCGGAGTGGATTGGCTCCAGCCGGGCTCCGTATACGGAATGGACGTGGACGAAGTTGAAACACCGCCTGGGAGGCCCCAACTTCATTCGCCTGCCGACGGGCGAGTTGTGGGCGACCAGCCGAGGCTACGGCCAAACCGCCACGACGACACTCGCCCGCATGACCCGCGACAGCTACGACCCAGCTCTGACCCTCCCCAGCGGCGGCGACTGCAGTTACGCCGGCATGGTCTCGCACGACGACTTGCTGTGGGTCAGCTACTATTCGTCGCATGAGGGCAAGACGAGCGTCTATTTGGCAACTGTTCGTTTCAAGAACTAGAGACTCGCAGGGGTGGAGGAAATCATCATGAACCGATTGAGCCTGGCACTCGTTCTCATCGTCGCGGTAACCGCCCGAGCGGCGGAGCCGATCGAGATTGGAACACGCCTGGAGCCGCTGGTTGACAACTTCCTCATCGCCACCTTGCACAATGTCAAACAAACGGTTCACGAACCTATCCGCCGTGAAGTGGCGATCGTCAACGACAGTCCGTGGGAAGGGAATCTCAGCGGGTATCACGTCGTGTTTCAGGATGGCGACCGCTACCGGATGTACTACCGAGGCTGGAAGCTCGACCCCAAGAGCGGCCAGTTTTCCAGCGACCACACCTGCTACGCGGAGAGCAGTGACGGAATCCGCTGGACGAAGCCCATGTTGGAGCTTTACGAGTTCCACGGCTCCAAACAGAACAACATCGTTTGGCAGGGGGAGGGTACACATGCCTTTGCGCCGTTCAAGGATTCGAATCCGGCCTGTAAGCCCGAGCAGAAATACAAGGCGGTGGGGCCCATTATGGGAACGCCACAGAAACAGGGAGGGCTGGGGGCGTTTCAGTCGCCCGATGGGATCCATTGGTCGCCGCTGCAAGAGAAACCCGTCATCACTAAGGGCGCATTTGATTCCTTGAACTTGGCTTTTTGGGATGCGACGCGACAGCGTTATGTGGACTTTCACCGCGACACTCGCGACGGTCGCCGCGCGATCGTGTCCTGCACATCGACCGATTTTGTCCACTGGACCGATCCCGTTTTGTTGGAATACCCCGAGGCGGCAGAGGCAGAGCTCTATACGAACGCGGTGATTCCCTATCAGCGGGCGCCGCATCTGTTCCTAGGTTTCCCGATGCGCTACGTCAGGTCGCGGACTTCGCAAACGATGGAGGGCATTCCCCCGATTGTCGGTTTCACCAATCCCGAGCCGGGCAGTTTGGGGCTTACCGACGCTGTCTTCATGACGAGTCGGGACGGTGTGAAGTTCCACCGCCGTAGCGAAGCCTTCATCCGGCCGGGATTGGGAAGCGACTGTTGGATTTCACGAAACAACGCGCCGGCCTGGGGCATCGTCGAAACGAAGTCCGACACTGCGGAGGGCATCCCCGAACTCTCGATCTACGCCACCGAAAGCTATTTCAACAACGCGACACGGCTGCGGAGGTTCTCGATGCGCATGGATGGGTTCGTATCGGTTCGGGCAGACAGCCAAGGGGGCGAGATGCACACTCGGCTGATTGTCTTCTCCGGAAAGTGTCTGGAAATGAATTTTTCGACCAGTGCCGCCGGCTCGATCCAGGTGGAAATTCAGGATGCCCTCGGCAAGCCAATTCCCGGCTTCACGTTGGAGGACTGCCCAGAGATCTACGGCGACAGGATCAGACAACAGGTTGGATGGAAACAGGGGAGCGACGTGAGCAAACTTGCCGGGCAGCCGGTCCGCTTGCGCTTCGTCATGAAAGACGCCGACCTGTACGCGATTCAGTTTCCGTAAAGAACTCGACTGGCCCCATTCGCTTCAAAAACTAAGAAATCCATGCGGGGAGACGATCATGATGCGACGCACATCACCGTGGCGTTTATTACTGGCTGCCTTCATGCTGTCTACGTTTTCTGGAACAGGTAGAGCGGACGAGTTTTCGGCCGTCGAGTACCAGCGGCAGACGATTTATCACTCGCCGCAAACGCCGGGTTACACCTGTTGGGTCGGAGCGTGGATCATGCCCGATGGTGACCTGATGACCTGCTTCACTCAGGCGACCGGCCCGGTCGAAGGCAGACCGAAGGCGCCCAAAGAAGTGATGGACCTGTTGAGCTGGTATCCCCAGTACGACATGACGGGGCTCGATCTGCATAACGTGCAACTCCGTTCGTCCGATGCCGGCAAGACCTGGAAGCAAGTGAGTGCCGACCCATTTAAGACCTGCATGAACGGCGTCACCGGCGAAGCGCAATCGGTCCTGCCCGATGGTACGATCATTCGCGGAGTTTTTGGCCTCTACCTTCCCTACGACAAAGACCTCCCCAAAACCGGCTTTCTGCAACGATCGAACGACGGAACGAAGACGTGGGGCAAACCCGAAGTGCTGCTCGACCCCGAAAAAACTACGGTCTGGCCGCGGCGAATACGAACGCTTCGCGACGGCCGGGTGCTCTTGTTGCTGGGAGTCTCGCCGCTCCCGGCCGGCAAACACACGCGCCGGGAATTCAGCAATCGCCTCGAGCCGACAATCCTGATTTCGTCCGACCAGGGGCGGACCTGGGGCAAGCCGCTGCGGGCCGCGCCCGACGATCAAATCGCAGGCTTCACCGAGGAATTCGACGTAGCGGAACTGGCTAACGGCGACTTGTTGACCATCTATCGACGCACCGATGACGCCAAACGCTGGCAAGGAATTCTCAAAAAAGCCGACGGAACCTGGATTCCTGGCAAAGTGGGACCGATCGCACTGCCGCATAGCGGCCAGCCGGAATTATTGACGACGCTGCAAGGTCCCGTACTCCACATCGCGACCAGCGGCGCCCACTGGACGAGCGACGCGGGCCAGACCTGGAACAAGCTCAACGTCCCCGGCACGGCCTACTATCCTCGCTCGGTGCAGGCGAAGGATGGCCGGATCTCTGTCTTCGGGCACATGGGCGGCGACAACGCCTACGGCACGGTCGATCAGTCGATCGTGATGGACTCGTTCCGACTGGTCGCGGCCGACATCGGTGTGACCGATTGAAAGTCACTGGCGGCGGACAAACTACTCGCCGAGCGAATCCCGTTGGGCGAACCGGATGACTACAAGCCCTGCATCTCGAATTTGCCCAGCGTCGCGACCAAGCGAGCGTTGATTGTCTGCGGCCTGAGCGGCGATGCGGCGCATCACAAGCTGTTTGCCGAAACGCTCAACAAGCTGCACGAAGGACTGACGAAACGATTGGGTTTCGGCGAGTCGGACGTGCAACTCCTGTTCCGCGACGAGTCCATCGAAGCGGACGCTGACCTCATCAAGTCCCCCGGCCGAACGAGACGCGAGGAGCTCGAAAAGAGCGTCACGAATCTGCAAGCAAAGCTGCAACCGACAGACGCGTTGTGGGTCATCGTCATCGGGCACAGTCATTACGACGGCAAGCATTCGTGGTTGAATCTGCCGGGGCCGGACATCCAGCAACTCGAATTCGCCAAGTTGTTCTAGGGCTTTACCGCCGCGCAACAGGTGTTCGTCATCACCACACCGACGAGCCGTTACGCCATCAAGCCGCTCTAGCCCAAAGGCCGAGTCGTCATCACGGCCACCGAAATCGATTGGGAAACCAACGAGACGGAGTTCCCGCACGAGTTCGCTCGCGTCCTGTCAGCGCCCCCGAAGCGAAAGAGTTTGACCTCAACGAAGATGGCACGATCTCGCTGTTCGATCTGTACGTCACTATCGCTCGTAATCTCGCGCAGTCGTATTCTCGAACGAGAATTGCTGGCGACCGAGCATCCGCTGCTCGACGAAAACCGGGGCGGCCGAGGCACCGAAGAGCAAATCGACTTCCTGACCGAAGAGCAGGGTGGGCGAGCCAAAGCTAGAAAACCTTCGACTTCACCGATGAGTTCCACGCGAGATGGTCGCGCAGCCAAGTCCATCACGCTGTCATTTTTCCGAGTGGACCCAGCGTGACCGACCGCGGAATGGTGTTGGTTTCGTCCGAGAATCGCGCGCCGTTGCGAAAAGTGTCAGTTGTTTTGGCTTCGGCAAGGATTCGTCATACTGCCGATAACGATCGACATCGGTTCGCGGAAAGAGTTGTTCGTCGATTCCATCGAGCAAAAAGCTGCGTGGAAAAATGCCACCGATACCAGCTCTCTCGCCGGCTAAGACGTGCGACTCCACTTCGTACTTCGCAACGGGGACTTGTTTTCGTTCAAATTTGCTGATTGAATCCTGACAACGAACGGAGGTGCCGGATGCTGGTCAGCACAACCAATTCGATGCTGGGACACGACTTGAGCCGTCGTGCCTTCGTGCGGCATGTACTAGCGGGCATCGGGGTTCTGAGTTTGCCAAATGTCTTGCGACTGCGGGCTGAAGCCGCGATCGCATCCGGAGCGCGAAAGCGTTCCCTGATTCTGCTCTGGCAAGATGGAGGGCCGAGTCACTTCGAGACGTTCGATCCAAAGCCTGAAGCGCCGGTCGAGTTTCGCGGAGAATTGGGAGCCATTCAGACAACGCTTTCAGGCGTGCAGTTCTGCGAAGTGCTGCCGCGACTGGCTCATCTCGCCCACCGGTTCAGCGTGATTCGCTCGCTGCATCAGCCCTCGTCGGATCATGTGGTTGGCTCGCACAATGTGCTCACCGGTTGGGACGGCGAGACCGAAGGTTCCAAGTCCCGGTATCCTGACCTAGCCTCGATCATCAGTCGCAAGCGAGCAGAAGAATCAGAAGGGGGCGCGCAGATCGGCGAATCAACAGACCCGCGTCTGGCGATGGGTTTGAAAAGGACCGGAACCAAGCGGGATGCCGGGACTGCTCGCCAGGAACTGCCGCGCTACGTCGACATCAGCAGCGGCCTGCATCGAGGCGGGCCGGCGTTTCTGGGGCCGATCCATGCGCCGTTCGCCGTCGCAGGTGATCCCTCGAAGCCAGATTTCGTTGTGCAGAATCTGCGAATGAAAGGCTCGCCGACGCAATTGAATGCTCGGCTGAGAATGCTTCAGGATTTGGACCGTTTTGGTCGCTCCGATCTGGGACTGACGGGCGTGGACTTCGCCGAGCAGATGCAAGCCACGGATGTCTTTCGCGGACAGGCCCTCGACCTGCTGACGGGAGCGGGAGCGGCCCGAGCCTTCGACTTGTCGCGCGAGACGGAACAGGTTCGGCAGCGTTATGGCTTGCACACCTCGGGGCAGCAGTGCTTGCTGGCGCGACGGCTGGTGGAAGCGGGCGTCAATATTGTCGCTGTTCGCTTTTGTCCGGACGGGCGCGGCGATTACGAAAAGACGATGATCGGCTGGGATGACCACGCCGTGCATGGAAACATCTTCGAGATCATGCGCCAGCGCGGGCCGCAGTTCGATCAGTCGGTGAGCGCGTTGATTGAAGATCTCTCGGACCGCGGGCTCGAAGATGAAGTGCTCGTCGTCGTTGCGGGCGAGTTCGGTCGGACGCCGCGAGTCCATGTCCACAAAGGCTGCCCTGGCCGAGAGCACTGGGGACCGGCGGGCTGTGCGTTGGTCTTCGGCGGAGGACTCAACATGGGACAGGTCGTCGGTTCGACCAACGACAAGGGGGAACAGCCGCTCGATCGGCCGTTCAAGTATCAATCTCTGTTAGCCACCATCTATCACAGCCTGGGGATCAACTTCGAACACACGTTTGTGAATAGCGCCGGGCGACCAGTCCCAATCTTGCCGCAAGGCGAAGTGATTCGGGAGCTCACGGGCGTCTGAATGATGCGTGGCTCGACGTACCTTGGTGTTGATGACGCGCACGGAGTCGATCAAACTCAGACAAACAGGAGCCAAGCCCATGAACCGCAACGTTGGTTTCCGCAGTCTTCTTTTCGTCTGTGCGTCTTTGGTTCTGAGCGGAGCAGGCTGGGCTGATGACGCGGAGGGGACATCGCCTCCGCCGCTGAAGATCCAGAAGATCTACTTCATGTTTCACCCCGTCTGCTGGCGGAATTTCGGTGCCACACCACCGCCGACGGCAGACAAGAAACTGTGGGCTGCCTGCTACAACCGGGAACTCAAGGTCAACGAAAAACAGAAACAGTTCATCAGCGACCTGAAACCTGATGAAGCGCTGGTTCTGTTCCCGATTGGGCGCAGCGGCGCGATGCGTGAGCTGGAAGACCATGCCTCTCAGGCATTGGGCCGTCGCTGCATCATCGTACGCCGGGACGGATGGGATCCACCGGCGGCGTGGGGAACACTACCCAATGCCATCGACGAGTTTCTGAACAATCCCCAGTTGAAGGGCAAGGCTGAGTTCCTCAATCCAGTGCCTGCTGACATCCGCAAGGAGCTGGAAACCGAATTGCGTGATGCCTGGGAGAAGCATCAACGACCCAACTGGAACATCGGCCTGCTCGAGGTGGCGTACTACAGCCGCATGTGCGCCTTGGACATTCAGCACGAGTTCAAGTCTCACAATCTGCAGTACGATCCAGCCACGGTTCGCAGCGCGGCGTTCGGGGAAGGATTCGAGCAATGCGCCATGACTTGGAAACAGATGCTCGTTCCCTACCTCGGCTTCGCCCACCCTGCCGACAACATCTTCGAGCTGTCGGTCAGCGGCGCACCATTTCTGGTCAACGCGACGCTGGTGGAACGCCTCGAACTCAACGAGGACTTACGTCTCTATCTGTGGAAGGCTGAGGACGGCCGCCTTGTGGGAATGTACGCCCGGGCGTGGTGTCGCATGAAGGATCCGCAGTTATTCGCGCATGTTTCGCCAGCCGGCATGAAGCTCGAAGTCCGCGAGACGCATAACAAGCAACTCTGGCCAGAGCCGGATGCGCCGGTCCTGGCGTTGACGGAGAAAGACCGTCGCCTTCGCATTCCCGTCTTCAATGGCATTCGACGAGACTCTCACTGGTCCCCCGTGGTGGGGACGGCCGAAGAGCCGTGTTACCTGATCGCCGCCGGCATCTCCTTCGAACAGTTCCGCGAACGTCTGGTCAAAGCCTCGATTCTGCCTTGATGAGAAGACATTTCAGAGCACCGGCTCATTGCAAGAAGATCACCATGGGCCAACCCTCGACGATGCTTTCGACCGCGATGGTGTTATCGGCGCTGTTGGCCATCGGGAATGCCTGCCGTGCGTCCGATCTGAGGGCCGAGTCCGTCGCTCAACTGGATCGTCTCGGTGCCCGATTGGAACGGGACTCAGAGAACCGGATCGCGTCTGTGGATTTGTCCGCCTGTGTCGCGGCGAATGCAGGACTGGAGGAAGTTCGGCACTTGCCACATGTCTCGAAGCTGGCGCTGCCGCCGATTGTTGACGATGTCGGACTGGACTCGATTGGAAAAGTGACCAACTTGGCTCGGCTGGACCTGCGGGGCTATCGCTCGATCACCGACGCCGGTCTGGCACATGTGAATCGGTTGCCGCATCTCAGAACCTTGGCCCTTCCGCCTCAGATCAGCGATGTCGGGCTGCGGCATCTGGCTCGCATGAAAAGTCTCCGGCAACTCGAACTGTCGCATTGCCGTCAGATTACCGACGACGGCCTGACTGCGGTTGCTGAGTTGCTCGATCTGGAAGTCCTGGACCTGACCGGTTGTCATCGACTCACGGATCGTGGAATTGAACGACTCGCATCGCTGCGTGGTCTTCGCAGTCTCACGCTGAGCCGCTGCTCTGTCACCGATGCCAGCTTGGAACACCTTGCGGCGCTCAAGCAACTGCAGACTCTGCGGCTCTCGGAAACGAGCGTTCGTGGACCTGGCTTGAAGCACTTCGCAGCGTTGCCGAACTTAGAACTGCTCGACCTCGAATTGACGCCGATCGCGGATGAGCATCTCGTCGAACTCCGCAGACTGACAAGCCTGCGATCGCTCTCGCTGCCAGCCGGAGTGACTGCGTCTGCGCTGGTTCGTTTACAGCCGCTGGTTCAGTTACAGACTTTGACCGCGTGCGACTCACGGCTCGACAACGCAGGGCTCGCTCATGTGGCGGCCTTCCAGAAGCTCGTTCGCCTGGACCTCAACGGGGCGTCGATTTCGGATGCCGGCCTCGCACACTTCGCCGAACTCACCAATCTGGAAGAACTGAATCTGACCGGAACCGCCGTGAGCGACGCGGGATTGTCGCACCTGAAACGACTGACCCGCTTGCGCAAGCTGTCGATCGCCGGATCGCAAATCACGTTGAGCGGAGTCGTGCGCCTCTTCACGAGCGAACAGCAACGACCGCTCACCGCCGCACTGGTAGCGCTGGACGCCGCCGCCGTTGACGACATGGGGAACGTGATTGCAATCAACGTCGCGGGAACGTCATTTGGCGACGCGGAGATGGCACAGCTTCAAGGCGTCGCGACACTCAAGGAATTGCAACTCACCGCAACAAAAGTGACCGACGCGGGGATGGCGCAGCTCAAAGGACTGACGAGCCTCGAACGACTGTTCATTGCGAAATGCTCCATCAGCGACGCCGGTTTCGCTCACGTCAAGGGTCTGCCCGAACTGCGAGTGCTCAACATCTATGGCACCCAGATCATGAGCGCAGGACTAGAGCATTTGATGGGGCTGAAGAAGTTGAAAACCTTGTACATCACGGATCTCAAATTCAAACCGGCGGCCGTCGATCGGCTCAAGCAGCAGTTGCCCGACTTGAAAGTCACGGATTACACGGCCGAGTGATCCAGCCACCAGCGTCGAGCACTCCGCTCTCTCGCGCCTCCGCAAGAACACTCTTGGTCGAAGCTGTTCAATTGTGGCGGAGTTCGGTGCGTGTTCCGCGCACGTCCATTTCGTACTCGATCTCAGCGATCGGCGGTCGGCTGAAGTGCCAGGTTGTGCCGTGCATGCTTGCGGGACCAATGCGGCCCAAGAGGATTTCCGGCAACAACGGCGTGAGCGAATGCGCCGTGTAAACATTGACGGTGCTGACCTGCGGCCAGTCCGCGCCGAGTCCTCGCAGCCGGGACTCCATCAAATCTATCACGAAGCGGGCCTTGATCGTCAGACCTGCGGGCGAGATGTCGCCGAGAGCAATGATTCCCTCACGCGACAGAATTCCTTCCGGAAGTTCACCGGCACCGGCGACCACAAAAGTCGGCGGCGAATTGCCGCGACACCCCCGTGTGAACGAGAAGCCAGACAACACCGGCTCAGTGGGCGGGTTGATGACCGGAGCGACATTCGTCCGAGCGACCGGATTGACTCCATCGACGAAGACACCCCAGCGTTGCAGGATGGCGGCGTACTCAGCATTGAATTCGGTGAATCCATTAAAGCTGAACGGCCGAGGCGACCGCAGTTCAACCGCACAGAGTGCAGACTTCGGACGGCTTTCCGTGGCCAGGAATGCGGCGATTGTCTCGAACCCTTCGCGATAGGCGACGGGCCGCTGCAGCGTGACATGCACAATCTCGAAGCCGGGACTGGAAACGACACCGCACGAGTACGGCGCGATGCCCGGCAAGAAGCGATAGTTCCCCGAAGGATGATTGGTCAGCGGCATTGGAAGTCCTTTCTTGCCGCCACCGTATCAAACGCCATGAGCGTTGCCAAATTATTGCTGGTCGCGCTCATCCCGCAGATCGACCAACGGCGAACGCTCGCAGATTCTCGCACTCACGGCTACGACGGCGATTTTGTGGGCTGTTTGGCTGCTCGGCGATCTTCTTTGAAGAACTTTACGATCAGTGCGGCGGCTTCCTCCGGGTACTTGTGCGTTCCCGGATGGATCATTGTCACAACAGGATTGCCGTCATTCGATGGATACAACGTGCGGTTCTTGTCCCACGCTGTTCCCTCGCCGCAACCGTTGAGCATTCGCAGACGCGTTTCATCGCTTGCTGCCGCGTGAACTTCACGAGTTTGTCGTTCTCGGTCGCGACGTGCGGGACCGGTTTCGGCTGGAGGTCTTCCAGTAATCGTCCATTCGCAGCGCGTTGGCTTGGCAGCCACCGAGTTACAGGCATTCTGAGCGACAAACAGCACGACGAAAATCACGATCAACCTTCGCAGGAATTCGTCCCCTGATTTAGGCCAGCACTTTGCGAACGACGTGGCCATGCACGTCGGTGAGCCGGAAGTCGCGGCCGGCGAAGTGATAAGTCAGGCGTTCGTGATCCAAACCCAGCAGGTGCAAAATCGTGGCATGTAGATCGTGGACGTGGACGGGATGCTCGATGGCGTCCCAGCCGAATTCGTCAGTGGCACCGTGAGTCATGCCTCTGCGGACGCCACCGCCGGCCAGCCACATCGAGAACCCGAACGGATGATGATCGCGGCCGTCTTTGCCTTCGGCCGTCGGCGTGCGACCGAATTCGCCTCCCCAGATCACCAGAGTCTCATCGAGCAGGCCGCGAGTTTTCAGATCCTGGAGCAAGCCCGCGATCGGTTGATCGGTGGCGAGCGCGTTGGTCTCGTGACCGGCTTTGAGACCGCTGTGTTGGTCCCAGGGCTGGAAGCCTCCCGTCGTGTGATAGAGCTGCACGAAGCGCACGCCCCGCTCGACCAAGCGCCGGGCCAAGAGACATTGCCGTCCGAACAATTCCGTCTTCGGTTGGTCGAGCCCATACAGCTTGGCGGTCGCGGGTGTCTCACCGGCAAGGTCGAATGCATCGGGAGCCTCGGTCTGCATCCGGAACGCGAGTTCGAACGCTTCGATGCGGGCGGTGAGTCGGTCGTCGTCCGCTCGTTGCTCGCGGTGCAGTCCATTCAAGCGAGCGAGTGCGTCGAGTTCGCGTCGCTGCCGGTCACGCGGAACTTGCAGACTGCTGAGATTGCGGAGCGGCTGCACATGGTTCGAGACGAATGTTCCTTGATACGTGGCCGGGAGAAAGCTGGAACCATATTGCCGCGATCCTTCGATGATCGGGCCAGGGCCGATGGCGACGAATCCGGGCAGGTTCTGATTCTCGGTGCCGAGTCCGTAGGTCACCCAGGCACCGAGGCTCGGACGCGAGAAGACGCGCTCGCCGGTGTTCATCAGCAAGCAGCCGCCGGGATGATTCGGGTCGTCGGTGACCATCGAACGAATCACGCAGATGTCGTCGATGCAGGTGGCCGTTCGCGGAAAGAGTTCGCTGACCTCCAGGCCCGATTGTCCGTACTTTTGAAACTTCCACGGTGAGGCGAGCAGTTTTCGCTGCTGGCCCAGATACAGCTTCGGCGACGGCTGGCCATCGTCTTGGGTCAGTCGCGGTTTTGGATCGAACGTGTCGACTTGCGAAGGACCACCGGGCATGAAGAGGAAAATGACTCGCTTGGCTCGCGCGGCAAAATGCGGACGCCGCGCGGCCAACGGAAAGTCAGCGGCGGATGATTCGTCGCCAAGCAGCGCGGACAAAGCCAGCGCACCGAAGCCTGCTCCGGTACGGCTCAGCATTTCGCGACGGTTCAGGCCGTGGGGCAGGTTTTCAACCTGCCCCACGAGTTGAGTGTTAATCGACATAGACGAACTCATTCGTGCAGAGGATGACGCGACAGTAACGAGCCCAAGCCTCTTTGACAGCGGGATCGGCGACAAGTTGTCGGCCGATGTCGAACTCCATTGGCGTCGGCGCACGGCCGAGGGCCAGTTCATACAAGCGTGCGATGCGTTCATCGTTGCCACCGGAAGGGACTTCGCGAGCAACTCGCGCCGCGAGTGCCGCCGAGACGTCGTCGAGCAATGGGTCATTGAGCAGATACAACGCTTGCGGAGCGACAATCGACGGATTCCGCCGTTCGATGATGCCGCCGCCATCGGGGCCGTCGAACACCGAATTGAAGTCGGCCGTTTTCGCACCGGTGCGCGATGTCATCAGATAGAGCGTTCGTCTCGGCACAGCGACTTCCAGAAAGCCCGGCCCGCCGGGTGTCGCATCGAGCCGGCCGGAGACCGCCAAGAGCGCATCGCGAATCGCCTCGGCTTCCAAACGGCGGCGGGGCATGCAAGCCAACCAGCGGTTTTCGGGATCGACCGTGCGTGTGGCGTCGGACGCGAACGTGCTCTGTTGATAGACACTCGACAAGACGATTGACCGATGCAGCGCCTTGATCGACCAGCCCGATTCGATGAAGCGGCTCGCCAGGTGATCGAGCAGTTCCGGATGACTGGGCCGCTCGCCCCGCACTCCGAAGTTCGTCGAGGTTCGGACCAGACCCTCACCGAAATGATGCTGCCAGATGCGATTGACCATGACGCGTGCCGTCAGTCCGCCTGCGGCGGAATCGGGGCGTGTCAGCCAGTCAGCCAGTTCGCGTCGGCCGCTTCCTTCTGAGATTCTTGGTGGATTGGTACCGGCCACGACCTGAGGAAAGCCTCGCGGAACCGTCTTGCCGGGCGTCGCAAGATTGCCACGAAGAAAAACTGGAGCATCCTGAAACCCTTCGTGCTTCGTTCCCTTGGGGCCGCCGTCTTGGACAACGACCGCCTGCGGAATCACGACGGCCGGTTTCTTCTTGAGCAACTCCAATTCGTCGCGCTGCGCCGCGAGCCGATCGCGCACATCCTGTGGGAGTAATTGTGATCGGTCTGCCGCAGCGATCCAATACGGACTGCGCGAGGAGAGCAACTCGTTATAGAACTCAGAGACGTCATCGCCGCTCGCCACTTGCTGGTCGAGAGGCGCGAGCCACCGAGTCCGCAGTTCGGCCTCGACTCGCACGCGAGCCGCTTCGTCGAGCGGGCTTCCATAAACTCGCAGCTCGCACAAGTCGCCGCGAAATCGCTGACCGGCACCCGAACCCGGTCCCCCGATCCGCAGGGCCGCAATCATCGGATCGGACGAGACCGAATCAATCGCCTTGGTCGTGCCGATCACCTCGCCGTTGCGGAACAGAGCAACTCCGTCGGAGCCCCAAGTCAGGCTGATCAATTGGAAATCCGAATTGGCCGGAGCTGGTGCGACGATGTCGCCGCTGGCTCCCGCTCGACGCACGATCGCATGAAGACCGCCCGCCGCGTTGGGCATCAAACCGAGTCCATGTTGTCCCACAGCCGAGTCTTCCCAGCCGATAAGGCGTGTCCCAGCACTGACAGCCGGGTCGGGACGAAAGACGGCGAACAACGAGCCGGTGAGCGGAACCGTCCGCAGCGACTGCAACACGGCTTCGCCATCAAACCGAATCACGGGGCGCGATTGCCCGTGAATCATTTCTGTCGCCAACACCGGCCCATGCGAATCGGGAGGTGGCGCGGCATCGTCGGCGATCGCCGCACGATCCGGCCACAGCGTGACCTGGCGCGACGCGTTGGTTGCGATGTGCCGATCATCGGCGCGGAATTGCAAAACCTCGGCCGTCGCGAGCGACCGGGCCACCGAGTCGCGTGTGGTTCGTTCGCGACGGTCCGCCGCGATCACCGACAGCTTGTTCACCAGTTCCTCCGCCAGTCGCGCGCCGGTCACAGGATCGGTCTCGGCCAACAGTGGCAACAATGCCGCCGGTGGTGGTTGCTGGTTGAGGAACTTCGCCCAGCGTTCCAACGTCGACGCATCGAGCTTGCGAGCTGCTGCGAACTCCGCCAACACCCGCGGTTTCACATGGAAGAACTCGACCGCCGCCGGCAAGTCGCGTGGTGTTGCGACAACCACTTGCCGTTCGAGCTGCGACAAGAACTCCTGATCAGTGGCGACTTGAACGAGCTGCGACAGTTCCGCCAACCGCTGCTTATCGCGCTGTTGTTGAGTGTTGATCGCCTGAATCTCAGCTGCCGGAAGCAGCGGCACTCGGACCAGCGGCGTGTTGCCCAGCACCGGACTGGGAATGACTCGCGTGCTGAAAAATATCCCCGCCATCGCGTAGTAGTCTTCGGTCGAAATCGGATCGAATTTGTGATCGTGACAGCGAGCACACGCCAGCGTGAGTCCGAGAAACGCTCGTCCTACCACGTCGATCTCATCGTTGACGTAATCGGCGATCATCTGTTGCTTATCGACATCGCCCGGAACGAAATCGGCGATCGCCAGCATCCCGGTCGCGACGAGCGCTTCGGCATCGATCTTTGTCGTGTCGGTTGGCTGCATCAGGTCTCCGGCCAGTTGCCGCGTGACGAATTCGTTGTACGGCAGATCCCGATTGAACGAGGCGACCACCCAATCGCGATACCGCCACGCTTCACGGAAGTCGCTCTCGATCGGCAACTGAATCAGATCGCGCGCGTCGGCGTAGCGGACCACGTCCAGCCAGTGGCGACCCCACCGCTCGCCGTATTGGGGCGAGGCCAGCAACCGATCGACCACCTTTGCGAAAGCATCGGGCGAATCGTCAGCCATAAACTCTCGCAACTCATCGGGAGTCGGAGGCAGGCCTGTCAGATCAAAGGTGATCCTGCGGAGCAGCGAGCGCTTGTCGGCAGGTGGAGCGGCAACAACTCCCACAGCATCCTGCTGTGATCGAATGAACGCATCAACGTAGTTCGTCACCCACGCACCGTCTCGAACACTTGGCGGTATCACATAACGGATTGGCTCGAAGGCCCAGTGCTTCGCGGTTTCAAACTTCGCCGTCTTCGCGGGCCAGACAGCCCCCGCTTTGATCCAAGCTACGAAGTCCGCCACTTGCTCGGGCCGCAGAGCCTTGTCTTTCTCCGGCGGCATCGCAGAGACATCTTTCTGCCTCTGGATCGCGCGGATCAGCAAACTCTCTTCCGGCTTGCCCGGCACGATCGCCGCACCGGAGGTGCCTCCCTTGAGCAGCATCTCGTGCGAATCGATTCGCAATTCACCGGACTTCTTCGAGTCACCGTGACAGCGCAGACAGGTCTCGACGAGGATTGGCCGAATCTTCGCCTCGAAGAAATCTTCGCGATCGTCGGCATGCACCGCGCCGTTGCTCGCTGCCAACAGGCTCCCGGCCAGTATCACGCCAAGGCAGGTTGCTCGTTGCATGGCTGTTGCTCCAGAACCTGATCACGAATTGGTGACCGATCAGTTTCCAACCGCTCAGCGAACTGTCAACCCAACGGAGCAGTTCCCAAAGGCCAGGTTTGGCAAATGTTTTGGCGGGTGGAGAGGAACGCCAGGGTAGCCCAGCTTGCGTCAGTCCGGCATCGACCTGGAACTCGCGGATCTGCAACAGCACGAGCACAGCTGCTCGATCGGCAAACGGCTTTCCGAAACCGATCTGCGAGAAAAGGGGTGATGAATCTCTGCGAGCGCTGCGCCGACGTTGACAGGATCTGAACCACTACATCCGCAACTGGCCGCAGAAACGGAACCGGTCGTTCACTCGGACTCTTCCAGCTCGGCCTGTAACTGGCACCAGCGCTCTTCGGCCTCTTCGAGTTGCGCGGTCAGGGCGGTCACTTCGTTGTGCAGACGCAGAGATTCGGCGGCGTCGCACGTTTCCAAGAGTTGGCTGCTGGCTTTCTTCTTCAGGTCGTCAAGACGCGCGATGTTCTTCTCAATCGTGGCGATTTCTTTGCGAATCGCTCGATCATCACGGCGAGGCGCGCGAGCGGCTGTGGAACTGCGAACGGTGGTTGGGGCTTTGCTGATTCGCGTTGCCAGTTCACGTTCACCGTCATCGATCTCTTTGTTGACGGCGTAGAGGTAGGCGTCGTAGCCGCCGCCGTAGTTGGTCACATGGCCGTCGCGGACTTCGATGACGCAGGTGGCGACCCGCTTCATGAAGTGTCGGTCGTGGGTCGTGAAGATCACCGTCCCCTTGTAGTCGATCATCGCCTGCGCGAGCGCTTCGACCGTGTCGACGTCGAGATGATTGCCTGGTTCGTCGAGGACCAGCACGTTGTATTGCGACAACAGCAGCCCCGCGAGACAGACTCGCGCCCGTTCGCCTCCCGACAAAACCGAGATTCGTTTTTGAACAGCATCACCGCGGAAGAGCATTGCTCCGGCGACATTCAGAATCTTTTGTGTCGTCGTCCCGAACATCGCGTGGTATTGGAGGTACTCCAGCACCGTGTCCTTTTCGGGCAAGCTGGTGTAGACGTGCTGAGCATAAACGCCGACTTGGCAACCGAAACCCCAGCGGACTTCACCTGCGAGCGGCTTGAGTGAATCGACGACCGTTCGCAGGAACGTCGTTTTGCCTTGGCCGTTATCGCCGACGATGACCGCTCGCGAGCCGTGATCGATTTCCACGTTGATGCCGCTGGCGACTTGGCGTTCGGGGTAGCCGATCGTCAAGTCTTTGCAGCGCATGGCCGGGCCTTGTCGTGGCTCGACAATCGGCGCGAGGATATACGCCGTCGGTTCGTCGCTGGCGATCTCGGAAAGTTCCAGTCGTTCGAGTTGCTTGGACTTGGACCGAGCCTGTGTCGCGGTACTGGCGCGGGCTTTGTTCTTCGCGATGAACGTCTCCAGATCGCGGCGCTTGGCTTGGATCGCCAAGTTCGAGCGGGCGAGGTGTTCGTTCTGTTCTTTCTGGTAGGTCAAGAAGGCGTCGATTTTTCCGGGGTACATTGTCAGCTTGCCACGAGACAGATCGAGCGTGTGGTCGCAGGTCGCGTTCAGAAACGCTCGGTCGTGCGAGACGATCAGGCAGGCCTCCTTGAAGTGCCGCAGGAAGTGTTCGAGCAAAATCTGCGTGCGCAAGTCGAGGAAGTTCGTCGGCTCGTCGAGCAGCAGCAGGTTTGGCTCGTGCAGCAACAGCGCCGCCAGTTTGACGCGCGTCTGCCAGCCACCCGACAGTCGAGAGACCGGGCCTTCGAGATAGTCCCCTTTCAACTCGAATTGGCCAGCGACTTCGCCGCACTTCCATTCGGGCTGGCCGCTGTCACGGATCAAAAACTCGTGAGCGGACTCGCCGGGCAGAAATGGATCGTGCTGCCGCAGATAGCCGATCTGCAAATTCGGATGCCGAGTCACCTCGCCGCTGTCGAGTTCCTCTTCCCCCAGCAGGATTCGGAGCAGCGTACTCTTTCCCGCCCCGTTGCGACCGATGAAGCCAACTTTGACGTCGTCGGAAAGCGTGGCTTCGGCGTTGTCCAACAGCACTTGTTCGCCGTAGCTCTTGCATGCCTTTAGAATCTGCATCAACACGGCCATCAGCCACGAATCCTCGCTAGGAATGATCGGAAAGCGGGGAACTGTAGCGAGACGACGAGCCGTTGTGGATTCGGAGTTTCCGTCGCCACAAACTGTCGGCGAATTCATCCACGGTGCAGATTGGAAAAATCGCGGCTCGGCGACCACAATGCCGGCAGTTGGAACCGTTCCGCTCACACGCAGCGACCCCCTAGTTGACTCAAAGCGAAAGAAATCGGAAGACTCATGGACAACGCGAAGTTGAATTTGAACGGGAAAGAATACGACCTGCCCGTTGTCGTCGGCAGCGAGGGGGAGGTCGGCGTCGACATCACGACTCTGCGAGCCAAGAGCGGAGCGATCACGCTGGATTCCGGATACGGGAACACCGGAGCGTGCAAAAGCTCGATTTGCTTCATCGACGGCGAAGAGGGGATCCTGCGGTATCGCGGTTACGACATTGCCGATCTGGCCGAACATGCTTCGTTTGTCGAAGTCGCGCACCTGCTGATCTTCGGCGAGTTGCCGAACAAGCAACTGCTCGGCGTTTTCCGGGAAAAGCTGACGCGGCACAGCCTGATCCACGAGGACATGAAGAAATTCTACGAAGGCTTTCCGCCGACCGCGCACCCGATGGCGGTGCTGTCGTCGATGGTTGCCTCGCTCTCGACGTTTTATCCGAACGTCGATCGCGACGATCCCGATCAAGACATCATCCGGCTGCTCGCCAAAACCAAGACGATCGCGGCCTATGCCTACAAGAAGTCGATCGGACAGCCGACGATTTATCCGCAAAACGAACTGTCGTACTGCGCGAACTTTCTGCGCATGATGTTTGCGATCCCGTGCGAGGATTACAAAGTCAACGACGTCTGGGTGCGAGCGCTCAACAAGCTGCTGATCCTGCACGCCGATCACGAGCAGAATTGCAGCACCTCGACGGTTCGTATCGTCGGCAGCAGCCAGGCAAATTTGTACGCCTCGATCTCGGCCGGCATCAGCGCGCTCTGGGGCCCGCTGCACGGCGGAGCGAATCAAAGCGTGCTGGAAATGTTGGACCAGATTCGCAACGACGGATCCGACTACAAGAAGTACGTGGACATGGCCAAGAACAAGAACAGCGGCTTCAAGCTGATGGGCTTCGGTCATCGCGTCTACAAGAACTTCGATCCGCGGGCCATCATCCTGAAGAAGACCTGCGACGAGGTGCTCGGACAACTCGGCATCAACGACCCGCTGCTGGACATCGCCAAGAAACTCGAAGAGGTCGCGCTGCATGACGAGTTCTTCGTCGAGCGCAAGCTGTATCCGAATGTCGATTTCTACAGCGGCATCATTTATCGCGCGATGGGGATTCCCACGAACATGTTCACGGTCATGTTCGCGATCGGACGACTGCCCGGCTGGATTGCTCACTGGCGCGAGCAAAACGCCGACACGAGCAGCCGCATCAATCGCCCCCGGCAAATCTATACCGGCGCGACGCTGCGAGCATTTGCGCCGCTGGAGAAACGCGGCTAGGCGTGGGGCAGGTTTTCAACCTGCCGTTTCAAGGCGGGCAGGTTGAAAACCTGCCCCACGTCAGAACACGGAGGTCTTGATGTGGCGACGAGAATTGGTTGGTCTCTGTTTGTGGTTGACCGCCGCATCTTCGTTCGCCGCGCAGGAGCGTGAGGCCGCTGAACCTGCAACCACGAAGTCGGAATCTGCTCCGGAAAAACCGGAGATGCCGCCCACCAAAGCGGAACGCGAACTGGCACGCCGGCTGTTCGAACGTGACGAGGCCGAGCAAGCCGAATTGACTGCGGCCAAGTCGTTGGAGGAAGCCAACGGTCAACTCGCCGAAGCGGTCGCGGCGGATGACGACAAGGCCAAGGAGAAAGCGGAAGCCGGCGTCAAATCGGCGACCGAAGAGCTGGCCGACGCGAAAGCCGAATCAGCCTCGGCCAAGCAACTCGCGGAACAGGCCCAGGAGGCGCTCGAACTCGCGCAGCGTGAGGAAGAGCTACGGCAACGCAATGCCGAAACGTCGTCGGAAAAGGACACGACGGTTCCATTCGATTCCGTCTTCAAGCGACTCTCGCAAGCGAAGAACGCCCGCGAGGAGGCGGATCTTGCGAAACAAATTGCCGCATCGCTCCGCAAGGAAGTCGGGTTACTGCAAGCTCAACTCAACCGGGTCCGCAAGGACAGCGATGAGGTTCAGAAAAAGCTGTCGATGCACGGCGGCTTGTCGGAGGAATTGAAAAAGAACCTGTGGTCCGAACGTCAGCAGTTCACGGACGAAAGCCGCAAACTGTCGGATCAGATTCTCGCGACTCGTGAAGAGATGCTGATGGCCGAGGCGACCGCCAAGGCCAAGGAATCGCAGGCTCTGAACGAGGAGCGCGAACTTGGCCGCTGGTGGCAACACGTATTACGGCTGGTGATCACCTTTGCGGCCGTCCTGCTGACGATGTTGGTGCTGCGAGTGGTCGTCAATCGCCGAGTCAGTGATCCACAGCGACGTTACTACCTCAACAAAGTGCTGTCGTTGCTGACCGCGCTGGCGACCGTCGTCGCCTTTGTCTTCGTCTTCGCCGACCAGTATCAGAACCTGTTGACGCTGCTCGGCCTATCGGTCGCCGGACTGGCGATCGCTCTGCAAGAACTTGTCGCCAGCTTCGCCGCTTGGTTCTTCATCAAGGGAGCACATGGCTATCGCAACGGTGATTGGGTGGCGATCGGCGAGCAGCATGGTGAGGTCGTGGACATCACTTTCACACACACGACGTTGCAGCAATGTTCTCCGTTGGCCGACACCACGACAATCAGCGGAAGCCTGACCGGTGGACTCGTCGTGATGATGAACAACCAGATCTTCAAACAGCCGCTGGTGAACTACACGCGCGGGTTTCCGTATGTCTGGTGCTCGATGTTCTACACCGTGACCTACGAAAGCGATTGGGAAAAGGCGCGCGAGCTGTTGCAGAACATCGCGCTCGACGAGCCAGAGATCAAACAGACCGCCGCGCTCGCGCTCGCACAAATCCAGCAGATGTCTTCAGAGTTGTCGATTCAATCCGACTCGACCGATCCGGTCGTCCGGACATGGGCGGCGTCCAGCGGCATCGATCTGACGCTCCGTTTTCTGATTCACCCGCGCCACCGGCCCACGATCCAGGACCGAATCAACACTCAGATCCTGCGAGCGATCCAGAAGTCCGGAAACATCGACTTCGCCTACAACACGATTCGAAACATTCCAACACCGCCGAAAACGTGATTCTCCCGGTGAGCCGAAGGGCGTCAACCCCCGGACAACGACGTCGCCGTTCGGGGCTAAAGCCCTCCGGCTCGCCAAATTCAAGAATGAAGAGCGAATTCCCATGACCACCGACTCGCTGTTTTCTGTCGCCGACAAAATCACGCTCGTTTCTGGAGGGAGTCGCGGAATCGGCAAAGCGTTGGCTGCTGGCTTCGCCGCTCGCGGAGCAAAAGTCGTCATCACCGGCCGCGAAGCCGGCACGCTGGCAGCCACAGCCGCAGAGATTGGTTCGCCGTCAAATCCGGTTGTGCCGCTCGTCTGCGATGCCGCCCAGAAAGCGGACATCGAACGCTGCGTGAAGCAAGTCGCCGATCAGTTCGGCCGCATCGACGTGCTACTGAACGTTGCTGGAGTCAACAAGCGCAAGCCCGCCGAGACCTACACCGAAGAAGAGTTCGACTTCATCATCGACATCAATCTGCGCGGCGCGTTCTGGATGGCGGTCGAGGTCGGCAAGGTGATGCTCGCGCAGAAATCTGGCTCGCAGATTCACATCGACTCGCTCAACACGTTCTCGCCGCTGAAGAACGTGACGCCGTACGCGATGACGAAGTTCGGCATCACGGGGATGTCGCGCGGTCTCGCGACCGAATGGGGACCGCGCGGAGTCCGAGTCAACGCGCTCGCGCCGGGTTTCATCTTGACCGATCTGACTCGCAAGCTGTGGTCCGATCCGACGATGCTCGCGTGGGGCAAAGCCAACGCACCGCTTGGCCGGCTGGGTGAGGTCGAAGACATGGTTGGTGCCGCTATCTTTCTGGCCTCCGAGGCTTCCGCATTCATGACCGGCCAAGTCGTGCGTGTCGACGGTGGCTTCTCGGCGGGCATGGCGTGGCCGATTCCGAGCTGATGGCTTGGCAATTCGCGGTTGAGTTGAGACGCTGACTCGTGCAGAATGCTCGCGATGTCGCAGGACGCCCCCGCCCACTTGCCGACTTTCCGGCTCCCACCGAAACGCTGATCGAGGTTTCCCTCATGTATGCTTTGCACTCGATGCGTCAATGGAATCTCGTGATTGCTGTGATGTTGTTGGTGAGCCAGTCGTGTCGCGGCCAGGAACTGACGTTTGAAACTCATGTGCGGCCGATCTTGAAGGCGCACTGTTTTGACTGTCACGGCGCGGAAGAAGATCCGAAAGGAAAGCTCGATCTGCGGCTGGTGCGGCTGATGGTCAAAGGGGGTGAGTCGGGCACCGCGATTGAACTAGGCAAGCCGGATGCGAGCTTATTTTTGCGACGGATCAAAGCGGGCGAGATGCCGCCGGGGCAGGTGAAAGTCTCGGCGCGCGAGATCGAGGTGCTTGAAAAGTGGATTGCGGCTGGCGCGAAGACCGCTCGCGCCGAACCGGCCGAGATCGGCAAAGGGCTGGGAATCACCGACGAAGAACGCTCGTACTGGGCATTTCGACCGCTGAAGCGACCGGCGGTTCCGCAAACGAAGAATCCGAAACTCGAAGCGAGAAACTCTATCGATGCGTTTGTGCTCGCGAAGTTGCAGGAACGCGACCTCGCGTTCGGCCCGGAAGCGGATCAAGCGACGTTGTTCAAGCGAGCGTATTTCGATCTGCTCGGCCTGCCGCCTTCGCGCGATGAAGTCGAAGACTTTGTCAACGACACTGAACCCGACGCCTACGAGCGAGTGATTGACCGGTTGCTCGCGTCGCCGCACTACGGCGAACGCTGGGGACGACATTGGATGGACGCAGCCGGGTACGCTGATTCGGATGGCTACTCAAATGCGGACGTCGATCGGCCGTGGGCGTACAAGTATCGGGATTGGGTGATTCGCGCGCTCAACGACGACAAACCGATCGACGAATTCATCGTCGAACAATTAGCCGGCGACGAATTCCTCAACGGCAAGTTTGCGAATTTGTCGCCGTCCGACATCGACCGGCTGACGGCGACCGGTTTCCTACGCATGGTGTCCGATGGCACCGGTGATGGCTCCGTCGATCAGGACTTGGCGAAGAATGCGGTGATGGCTGAAACGTTGAAGATGGTCAGTTCCTCGCTGCTGGGACTGACGGTCGGGTGCGCTCAGTGTCACGACCATCGCTACGATCCGATCTCGCAGGTTGACTACTACCGGATGCGGGCGATCTTCGAGCCGTCTCTGAATTGGAAGCGCTGGCAGGGTCGGCTGAAGACGCTGTATACGGACGCCGATCGGGCGGCGTCGGCGGCGATCGAGGCCGACGTTGCGAAGGTTGCCGCAGAAAAGAACACCAAACAAACCGAGTACATGGCGAAGGCTCTCGAACTGGAACTCGCCAAACATCCCGAAGATCTGCGCGGCAAGTTGCGCGATGCCTACAACACGCCAGGCGACAAACGCTCGCCGGAGCAGCAGCAGCTTTTGAAGGAGCGGCCCAGCGTCAACATTTCTCCCGGCGTGCTGTACCAGTACCTGCCGAAAGAGGCCGACGAATTGAAAGCCTTCGACACTCGCATGGATGAGATGCGAGCCAAGAAGCTGGTCGAAGAGTTTTTGCACTGCCTCGCCGAGGAAGATGGCGAGCCACCTCCGACGCACCTTTTCCATCGTGGCGATCATCGCCAGCCGAAAGAGGTCATCAAAGCTGCGATGTTGGAGATCGCAACTCCGCCCGGTCAGCTCATTGAGTTTCCGGTCAACGATCCGTCGATCAACTCGACCGGCCGCCGATTGGCGTTTGCGAAGCATCTCGTCAGCGGCCGCGATCCGCTGTTTCCGCGAGCGCTAGCCAATCGACTTTGGATGCACCACTTCGGCCGCGGCCTCGTCGGAACGCCCGGTGATTTCGGGCAACTCGGCGAACGCCCGACGCATCCGGAGTTGCTCGATTGGCTAGCTTTGGAAGTGATGAGTGGAAGCAACACAAATGCTTCCTCTCCTCTCTCATTCAAACGCCTGCATCGCCTGCTGATGACCTCAACCGTCTACCGGCAATCGACCGCACGGCGACCGGAACTCGACCCGGTTGATCCCAGCAACTTGCTGCTAGGCCGGATGAGTGTGCGGCGGTTGGAGGCCGAGGCCATGCGAGACCGAGTGCTCGCGGCCAGTGGATCGTTGTCGAATGCGATGTTCGGAAAACCGATCGCCATCGCCGAGGATTTCGTCGGTCAGGTCGTCGTCAACGACATGTCGCGCCGCAGCGTTTACGTTCAACAGAAGCGCAGCAAACCGGAAACGCTGATGCGCGCGTTCGATGCTCCGGTGATGGAATGCAACTGCGACAAACGCCCGGCATCGACCGTCGCGACGCAGTCACTGATGTTGATGAACAGCGAGTTTGCGTTGAAACAAGCCGGTTTGCTGGCTGCGCGCGTTCGTCTGGAAGCGGCGGCGATGTCGTCGAAGCCGCTACCATTCGAGTTTGATCCGAGCCTCTTGCCGCTGCGGCCTGGCGATCTCTGGCAGATTGGCTACGGCGAATTCGATGGCTCGACGAAGCGTACGAAATCGTTCACCAAGTTCGCGCACTGGACCGGCTCGCAATGGCAGGGAGGCCCAATCGTTCCCGATCCCGCGATTGGCTATTCGTTCCTGAATGCGGCAGGAGGTCACACTGGAAACGATCAGCAGCACGCCACGATTCGCCGCTGGACGGCTCCGATTGGCGGAACGGTTTCGATTTCGGGTAGCCTGCATCATCTGAGCGAAAACGGCGACGGCGTTCGCAGCCGCGTTGTCTCCAGCCGCACCGGCCTCGCCGCCGAATTCATCGCCGAGCACAAAACGGTCGACGCCAACATCGCCGCGATCGAAGTCCAGCCGGGCGAAACGCTCGACTTCATCACCGACTGTCGCGAGTCGGTCACGTCCGATTCGTTCGCCTGGTCGATCACGATCAAGCTGAAGGGGACCGACGGCAAAGAGATCGCGTGGGCCGCCGACAAGGGATTCCCTGGTCTGCCAACTCCACCAATGACGAATCAAATCGCGGCGGCGTGGCAGATTGCGTATCACCGACCGATTATGCCGACCGAGTTTGCCGCCGTGTGCGGATTTTTCCGGCAGCAGTTCGCGACGTTGTCTGAAACCCCGTCCATTGCCGATCCCGAATTGCAGGTGCTGATCGATCTCTGCCAAGCCTTGCTCACCTCGAATGAATTCTTGTACGTCGATTGAGGAATTAACGATGCCCGAAAACTTTGACAGTCTCCGACCCACTCGACGCGAACTGCTCGCGAAAGGGACGCTCGGCATCGGCGGCGTTGCGCTGGCTTGGTTGCTGAACCAAGAGAATCTGCTGGCCGTGCCGGCGACCGTGAAGCTCAAGCCGCAGTCGTTTGACTTGAAGCCGAAGCAGCCGCCAGGCGAAGCGAAGGCGCGGGCGATGATCTCGCTGTTCATGCACGGCGGGCCGGCGCACATGGATTTGCTCGACCCGAAGCCGGAGCTGACGAAATTCAACGGGACCGATTACCCCGGCGAGGTCATTTACAGCTTCGTCAATCGAGCCAGCAAGAAACTGCTCGGCTCGCCGTGGAACTTCGCGAAGCACGGCGACTGCGGAACCGAAGTGTCCGAATTGTTGCCTCACACGGCGCAGGTCGTCGATGACTTGTGCGTGATTCGATCGATGCACTCCGGGCACAACGGACACGAAGTCTCGATCCGGTACTGGCAACAAGGCATCCCGGCGGTTGTCGGGCGGCCGACGCTCGGAGCGTGGCTGACATACGCGCTCGGCAGCGAATCGCAGAGCTTGCCGGCGTACATGGTGCTCAGCGATCCCGGCGGGCATCCCGTGGACGGCGTGCTGAACTGGTCGAACGGTTTCATGCCGCCGCTGTTTCAAGGGACGGTACTGCGTGCACAGGAACCTCGGATTCTCAACCTCGACCCGCCGCCGCATTTGAAGGGGACGTTGCAGGCTCAGAATCTCGACTTGCTACGAGTCTTGAATCGCCGACATCTCGAACTTCATCCGGGCGAGGCGGACCTCGAAGCTCGCATCCAGTCGTATGAGCTGGCCGCGCGGATGCAGACGGCGGCGAAGGAAGCACTCGACTTGTCGCAAGAGACCGAGGAAACGCAAAAGCTCTACGGTTTGGACAAGGACGAAACACGCGAGTACGGCACACGCTGCTTGATCGCTCGACGACTGGTGGAGCGTGGCGTGCGTTTCGTGCAGTTGTTCCTGGGCGGTCAACCTTGGGACACTCACACCGGCATCCGTACCGCGCTGCCCGCGATCTGCAAAAGGACCGATCAGCCGGCTGCCGCACTGGTCACGGATCTCAAGCGGCGCGGATTGCTCGACAGCACGATTGTCCATTGGGGCGGCGAGATCGGGCGGCTGCCAGTGACCGAAGGCGATCCCGCGACCTGCGGTCGAGACCACAACGGCCAAGGCTTTTCGACGTGGCTCGCCGGCGGAGGCATCAAGCCCGGAATGACGTTCGGCGAGACCGACGAATTCGGCCACCGCGCGGTCAAGGACATCGTCACAGCGAATGACTTCCAAGCCACGCTGCTGCATCAATTCGGCCTGGATCATTTGAAGCTGGCCTTCATCCACAACGGGCAAGAACAAACTCTGACCGCCAAACGTGAGTGCCGAGTTGTCCGCGAAATCCTGGCGTGATGCGTCGTGGCCGACGCGTTTCGCGTCGGACGGATGCGAGACGCATCCACCGCGATTTCGAAAGGCCGTTCCGCTATTTCTTGTTCGGCTTAGCCTCTTCGGCGGCCGGGACCGGTCGCGGTGGCAACTCGACTTCGGTTTCGTACGGCACGGCGGGTTCCGGCGGCGTGCCGTTCGGAGCCGCGTATTCCTGAGCGTGCCAGTCCGGTTGAGCGACGAACTCGCTTGGTTCGGTGTCGAGATGCGGCGCGTCGTGGGCGTGAGTGCGTGCCCATGCCTGCCGCAATGAATCTCGATACGCCTCCGGAGTCCAGTCGCTTTCGCCGAGCCAGACGTCGTCGTAGGGGAGCAACGTCCCCTTGTGATAGTGCAGTGCGACGATGGCTTTGTTGTATTCCGTCAAGCTGCGGAAGTAAGCGACTTCAGCTTCGGCCTGACTGCCGAGTGCTCGCAGCAGCACGTCGAAGGTCTTTGCGCCGGCTTCAACTTCCGCTCGGAAGAGCTGCACTCGCTGCTGAGCGGCGCGGAAGCGATTGAAGTTCGTTTGTGCCGTGGTGTACTGCACCGCGATGTTCTGGAAGTCCTGAGCGACCTCGTGGCTGATGTCGATTTCTTGCGCTAGAAGTTGATCGCGAGCCTTCGCCAGCCGTAGTTCGATATTGCGGACTTGGGCGTGCGCGGCTCGGAAGCCGAGTGGCATTTGAAAAACGAAGCCCAGGTTCCAGCCGGGGAAATTGCCGCTCGTGATCGAACCATAGGCTGTCCTGAAAGCGGCTGGCGTAGGTCCAGTTCCATCTCCAAAAAGACCGTCGCCCAGCCCGTTGGCTTGAACGTCCGAAACGAAATCGAGTCGTGGATTTGTCAGGCTCTCCGCCGCACACAACTGCAACTCCAGACTTTTGATGTTCCACTTCTGTTTTCGCAATTCGACGCGTTGCGTCAGAGCTTCTGTGAGCGACGTCTCCCAGCTTGGATGAAATGCAGCCGTTGTCGGCTCATCACTGGGACGCATCATGCGTCCGTCGTTGACCGACAGGCCGACAATCCGTCGCAAAGTGATCTCTGCGGAGTAAATGTTTGAAAGCGCCGTCTCAGCAAGCGAGCGGCTCTGAAAATAAAAATCTCGAGCTTGTGCCTCGTCGGAGGGCTTGAAGCCCGGTTTGCCCCCCGCTTCGAGAATGCGATGAGCCTCACGCCACGACTGCAAAGCGCTGTTCCGATTGGTCACCGCCGTGTCGTATTCGCGATATCGAAGGTACAGCTCCCAGTACAAATCTTCGACATCCTTGAGCATCTGCAGCACGCTGGCCTCGAAGTCCGCCAGCGTGATGTCTTGGTTGATGCGTGCAATCACGACACCTTGGTTGACGCCGCTTAGTCCGCCAAAACTTTGCGAGATCGGGCCGGCGATACGAGTGAACTCGGCTCCGGCACCAGCCCACAACGGTTGACGGTATTCCGCTCGGACATTGCCGGAGTATGCGGATGGAAAGCCTTCCGCTGGGTTGGCGTTTGAGTAATTCATCGTGTGATTCAATGCCACTGAACCACCGTAGCCGAAAGTCTTGGACAAACTGGAATCGAGAAGTCCGCTGTCGGTGTCCTGAATTAGCGACACGCTTCGAGGAAGTTTCGACTTTCCAAAAGTCATTGTCGTTTCAAAGGTCGCGTCGAAGGCCGCCAGTGCTCCGGAGATACCGCGACCACCGAACAACACGCCAGTCTCTTGAATCGCAGGATCGTATGTGGATGGAGCACGTTCGCCTGCTGTCAGAATGGTCGATGGTGCGCCGACTGCGGTTCGCGAACGAATGACGCTGTTGTTTTGAATGGCAGTTTGAATCGCTTGGCTGAGCGAGATTTCCCAAACCTCTTCCTTTTCGCGATCAAACACCGTGCGCGGACGCTTGGCGTAGGCGGCTTCCGGGGAACTTTGCGTGTCGATTGCCGGATAGTCGATCGAGGTGGCGGTGGCCTTGTAATAGTTCAGCTCTTTGTCGTCGCCGAGGTATTTCAGCTCTGGATTGGTCGCGCAACCCAACAGGGAGGTTCCCAGCACTGAGCTAACAGCCAGACGTTGCAGGATTCGGCGGCTTGCACTGCCGAGCCGTCGAAGACGTGCCGGCTGTAATTTGGTGAATGACATGCTGGTCACCTTGTTCGAGAACGATCTCGCTGTTGGGACAACGCCAGCGCAGACCGGCGATACGACCCTTACAAGTGGTATCGGCGACGCAATCCGCAAACTTTGGCTGGTTTGCCAGGGGGTGGAGGCGACGGATGAGGGGCGTGGGAAGTGACCAGAAAAAACGCCGGTTGCGGCGTAATCGGCAGAAACTGCGCGACGAACCGCGCGCCCGCAAAGTTTGACAGGTTCGGCCGTAGCCGGCTCATCGGCGGATTTTGCCGCAGACGATAAGTCCTCGGTGAGGCCGCGACCGGGCCACGTCCGTCGGATACAGAACGATTCGCAAGGAACGTTGCGACCGAGACCATTACCGCTCGTGGACCTCCGCCAACTTTGAGGAATCAACATGTCATTCGAGTCGGAGCCAATTGAGCCGGGGAACCCAGAAACCCCGTTGAACCGTTTTTCCAATCTCCGATACCATGCCGCCCATTCTCCCCACGGTGATGACGCCGAGCGGACGGATCAGCCTGAGAAGGATGATGCCCGCTCTCGACGCCGTCGCCGCAAGAATTCCCCAGATGCCAGTCCGGCAAGGAGAGGCGACATGGAAGTCCGAGGCCCTGGATTTGTTCCCAATGCGACTCCCATTCAAGGAGCCCGTCCGACAACTGGCCCGGCGACTGCCGCCAGCAAGCCGTCGTTGGAGGTGCCACAAGATGAAGTCGAACTCTCTGCCGCTGGCCAATTGATGGGCAAGCTGACCGAGGGAACCGAAGCGTCTCAACGCGCCGAACGCTTGACTCGCATCAAGGCTGAGATCGATGCCGGCACCTACGACACCGATGCCAAGCTCGAAGCCGCGATGCTGAAAATGTTCGACAGCCACGGAATTGACTTGGAAGCGTAATAGTAGCAGGCACACTCCGTGTGTGTTCGCCGCGCGAGCGAATCTGCGGGCTGTGGAATGGGAAAACATCGGTATTCGATGTTGTCCCGTTCCACAGCCCGTTATCTTTTGAAGCGATCCGACGGCACACGGAGTGTGCCTGCCACTACTTTGAGGTGTCTTGTGGGTGAATTGACTCCCAGTGAAAAGTTTCGCGAGTACCTGCTGACAAAAGGGGAGCGACTGACTCGCGAGCGAGCGATCATCATCGAAGAGGTGTTCGCTCAGCACGAACACTTTGATGCGGATGATCTGATCGCGAAAGTCGCACGCGACAAGTCTGGCCGGCGCGTCAGTCGAGCGACCGTGTATCGCGCGCTCAAATTGCTGGAAGAGGCGGGCTTGCTCCGCAAAGTCGCGCGGCCCAATGGCAGCGAAGTCTACGAGCACGATTACGGCTACCCTCAGCACGACCACCTGATCTGTGCGAAGTGCGGCGATCTGATCGAGTTCACCAATGAAGCGATCTCCGCACTCGTGGACAAAATCTGCAACCAGCACGGTTTCATCAAGAGCGGTCACCGACTGGAGGTCTACGGCACCTGTGCCAAGTGCAACGCTCCACCGAATCGTCGCCATCGCAAATTGGATTTGGTGTAGTGCGGATTAGTTTTTGTGGGCGGTTTGGAAATGATGTCATCGCGACTCGACCTCACCGAACCGCTCGCCGTACCCGTTTCAGTGCGTCAACGTGTCCAGCGCGACTACGAACGCTTCGCGACGGAAGGGTGGCCGACGTCGCCCGAGCAATACTTGCTCGACGAATATGACCTCGACGTGACGGCCGAGTACGCCGGGTTGTCGCTCAAGAACCCGTGGGGCAAGGCATCCGGTCAATTGTCGATGACCGCTCGGCAAGTTGAGGAAGACGTTGCCGCCGGACTTGGCTTTGTCGTGCTCAAGACGGTGATCGCTCAGGACGAGCAGGGGGGGCAGTCGATGGCGGCGTGGGCGATCCCCGAAGCTCGCATGGTCGCGGAGCCGATCGTCGGTCAATCGGGCGAAGCGGGCTGGACGATCACTTGGAAGGGACGCGGCTGGTGGCAGCCGTTCGAGGCGTACTTGCAGTTGATTCGTGATGCACGACGAATCGCCAGTGGCACCGGCACACGGATCGTCCCGTCGTGCAAATATCATTTGCCGTCGCCCAACGAAGCTGAGTGGCGAGTCGGCGAATATGACTTCACCACCGCGAAGATGTTGGAAGCTTGGCAGCCCGACGCGAGTCCGATGCCGCTCGAAAAAGACTTCAGTCCAACGCTGGCAGGCAGCGACCGCGCGGCAACGCAGGCGAAGATTCTCGAATGGCTGCGAGTCGTCCCGAAGCTCTTGCGTGACTCGGCGGCGCGGAGCGGACTCGGTCAGATTCGAGTCGGCATGAAGCTGTTCAATGCCTTGTTCGACGACGGCTTTCAGTTGGAGATGCTCGACGCGATTCACGGGACGGCTGCTGATCGGCCGGATTTTTTCATCTACGCGAATCGGCTGTTCGATCCGAACCGACAGTTCGATGGCCAGCGCGGCGTCGCGTTCGGTGGACCAGACTTGAGCGATCGCAATCTGCGAGTGCTCGATCAATGGCGAGCCTTAGCCCGACGCGCTAGCGAGGGGTTGAGCGCCGCGTCCGAATCCGACCACTCGCTGGCGCGCCGTGCTGGTGGGCCGCTGCCGTGGTCGGCGACCGGGAATATCACGACCGGCCGCATGGCGGTTGAATACCTCCTGCGCGGCGCGACGAGTTTTCAACTGCACACGTTCTTCCAGCTTCCCGCCGAGCACTACGCGATGAAGATCGGCAATCGCACGCAACGGGCTCTGCACGAACTGCATTTTCATCCGCGAACCGGATTCGTGGTGTGGCTGCATCATCTGGCCAACCAGAGGGGCATTTCGGATCGACCGATCCGGCTGTTGGATGTCGCTGGCGGTTCATTGTCGGAGCGTTGAACTGGCGATAGCTTGCTGGTCGAGTTTGAGTCCGACTTCCGTATTATTTTGGGAGACAACCATGAATCGTTGGCTGTGGGCGATCTGTCTGTGTTCGATCCAATTGGCGGTTGTCCGCGCGGCAGATCTGCCGAAGCCGACCGGTGAAGCGATTGTTTCGCCCGACGCGAAGCTCGAACACCTTTTCACGCGAACTGCGAAGATTGAAGGGGGGCTCACCGAGGGACCGGCCGTTGCTCCGGATGGGTCGATCTATTTTTCAGATATTCCGATGGGCAAGGACAACGGGATGATCTTGCGGTTCGATCCGAAGACGAAGAAGACGACGGTCTTTGCCGAGGACAGCCACAAATCCAACGGATTGATTTGCGATTCGGAAGGACGACTGCTGGCGGCGGAAGGCTCTGACTTCGGAGGCCGCGGCGTGGCGCGCTGGGATTTGAAGACCGGCAAGCGCACCGTGCTGGTGAATCGCTTTCAGGGGAAGCAATTCAATGCCCCGAATGATATCTGTGTCGATCGGCTCGGTCGAATTTATTTCACCGACCCAAAGTACGTCGGGGCTGAACCGCGTGAACTCGAACATCGCTCCGTGTACCGGATCGATCGCGACGGCACGGTCCTGGAGATCACACATGACGTCGGCAAGCCGAACGGGATCGCGCTCAGCCCCGATGGCAAGACGATGTTTCTCGCCGATCACGACAACGGCACGGATCGCATCGGCTCGGACGAGAAGCCGAAACCGGGAGCGATGAAGATTTATGCCTTCCCGCTGGATGCCGACGGCAAGGTGGGCGGCGCTCGCAAGACGATCTACGACTTCGGCGATCAAGCCGGCTGCGACGGCATGACGGTCGATGAAAAAGGGAATGTCTATCTGACTGCTCGCGGCCAAAAGCGGTCGGGCGTGTTGGTCATTGATCCCAGCGGTAAAGAGGTCGCGTTCATTCCGACGGGTGCTCCGAATCAGCCGGAAGACAAAGCGGTCGGCAAGCCCAGCAACGTCGAATTTGGGATCGGTGACGAAGCGCACGTCTTGTACGTGACGATCGACACGAGCCTGTACCGCATCGCTCTAAAGGTCAAAGGCTTTCACGTGCAATTCGCGAAGAAATGAGCGACACACTGCGGCTCATCCGTCGAAGCACTTGGCCGCTCACTCAACTGGGTCGAGCGGCCTTTCGCTTTGTCTTTCCGCCGTCGTGCCCGTTGTGCCATCGGGATGTCGACCTTGAAGAGCCGCGTGATCTGGGCCAGCGGATTGCTCCGTCGCTGTGTGATCAATGCTCGACTGGCATGCTGCCCCCACCAAGTCGACGTTGCCCGCGATGCGGACTTCCGGTCGGTCCGCACGCTCGAACCGACGACGGCTGCCCGCATTGCCGGTCGCAGAAGTTTCGCTTTCGCCGAGTCATCCGTGTGGGACTGTACGACGACCTGTTGAGGACCGCGTGCATTCGAGCGAAGGGAACCGCACAGTCCCCGTTGGCCGCAGCTCTCGCCAATTTGGTGTGGGTGCAGGAGCGGGAGGAACTGGACGCGGAACAGATTGAGGTCGTTGTCCCGGTCCCTCGGCATTGGACTCGGCGACTGCTCCGTCCGCATCATGCGGCCGAGACGATTTCGCGCGTGCTGGCTCGGCGGCTGGGAAAGCCGCACGGACGTGGACTGCTCCACAAAATCAAATGGACGCCGGATCAAAGCGATCTGTCGGCAGCGCGTCGCAAGCTCAATTTGAAAGACGCTTTTGCCGTTCGATCGCGTCCTCGGTTGCTCGCTGGCAAGACAGTGCTGCTGGTCGATGACATCCTGACGACCGGCACCACCGCCAACGAATGCACGCGAGCGTTGCTCCGCGCAGGAGCCGCGAAGGTGATCGTGGCCGTGATCGCAGTCGTGCCGCCAAGCTCGCGCTGAGTTGGTGTCAACGTCAGCGGAGGATGGGTACTCTTGCCCGTCCTGCCTTCAAGCCGCGAGAGGGACGTGCAGGAGTGCCCATCCTCCAGCGACGTTGACTCTGCCAGTTGTGCGGAATCTTTCGTCCCTGCGGCGTGACAGTTCATTGAGCGGCGACATCCAAGCGACGGAGCATCGTGTTTACCAATTGTCTTTGACGATTCCGTTCTGGCGGCCGGTTCGCGCGCGGATTAGCGTGTCTTCGCATTCCAGCAGAACTTGCCGCTGACGGTAGCCACGCTTCGCCAGAACGTGGGGTGTTGCGACCCCTGCGACCCACGTTCTGGCGAAACGTGGCTACGAAGAAGACCCAGCCCCATTCCACCACTCGGCCTTCACCGCCGAGCCGTTGGGAGTTCCCCCATGAAGTCGTTCGTGAAGTTCCGCTCAAAACAATCCCGCCGCCGCCAAGCCCGCCGCTTCTCGCCGTGGCAATCCGCTCTGGAACGGCTGGAAGAGCGCGTCCTGCTGACGGACCCGACAATTTCGGCTCCCAGCCCGCAGACGACGGCGGAAGACACCGCCAAGGCGATCTCCGGCCTGTCGTTCGCCGATGACGCCGTGGACACGATCGAAGTCACCGTCACTTTGGCCGTGACCAACGGCACGCTGTTTGTCAAAGGCAATGTTTCGGGCGGCGTGACTTCGACTGACATCACGGGCAACGGAACAGCCACCGTGACGATCACGGCTCTTCAAGCGGCGTTGAATGCGACGCTCGCGGACGCCGCCGGCCTGACCTTCACATCAACCGCCGATTTCAATGGTGGCGATACGCTGGCCATCAGCATCAATGACAATGAGAACGGCAACGCGGGCATGTCGTTGTCCGCCTCGACGAATGTCTCGCTGAATGTCACGGCCGTCAACGACGCTCCGAGCTTCACGATCGCGTCGAATCCGCCGTCGGTGAATGAGGATGCCGGTTTCCAGAGCGTCGCGAGTTTTGCGACCGCCATCGCGAAAGGTCCGGCCAACGAGTCGAGTCAAACCGTGACCAACTTCACGGTGACGTCCGTGGCCAGCACCGGCGGGCTGACGTTTGTGATCGCTCCCAGCATCGACCCGGTGTCCGGTGCGCTGACTTACCAATCCGCGGCGAATTCCAACGGCACGGCGACTTTCAATGTGACCTTAACGGACAACGGCAGCGGCACGGCGCCCAACGTCAACACGTCCGCAGTGCAGACCTTTATCATTTCCGTGGCAGCGGTGAACGACGCTCCCAGCTTCACCAAAGGCGAGAACCAAACGGTGCTGGAAGACGCCGGAGAACAAACCGTGTCCGGCTGGGCCACAAACATCAGCGCCGGAACGAACGAGCCAGGACAGACCGTGACGTTTACGGTCGTCGCGGATACCCTCGCCTTGTTCATCGTCCAACCGGCGATTTCCTCGGCTGGTGTGTTGACCTACAC